>CAYOXS010000433.1:0-2682 GCA_964407935.1 uncultured Caldilineaceae bacterium | reverse complement strand
AATCCAGAATATCCAGCAACCCCGCCGCGTTTTCTGGCGATGACACGTAGTGCGCCACGGTTTTTACGTCGGCGGTGGCGTTGCCGGGCGCGGCCGGCCGGCCAACCAGCCGCAAAAAATCCACATCGCCGGAGGAGTCGCCCACGCCGGCCATCTCAGCCAGAGCGATGCCGGTTTCCTGGCTCAGCCAGCGCAGCCCGCTGCCCTTGTCAACGCCGGCCGGGTGGATGTTCAACGCCAGCACGGCCGGCACGGCCAAAAAATCGGGAGAAATGGCGATTACAATCTCGCTGACCAGCGGCTGAATGGCGGCGATGGTGTGCGGCGGGTGAGCAAAAAGGGTGTGGCAAATCTGCTTGCCCGGCTGCCAGTAGGCCAGCCCCGGCCGCACCACGGCCTCATCAAGCTGGCGGAGTATCTCTGTGAGGGTGGCTCGCTGGGCCGGGGTAATCAGCGGCGAGGGTTTGAACTGGTATCCCTGCGGAAAATACATGCCCGCGCCGTTTTCATACAGCGCCGGCTGCCAGCCTTCGATGGCTTGCAACACGGCCTCAACATAGGGCGAAGGGCGGCCGGTGTTCAGCGTTACGGCGGGCACCGCTTCGCCGGCTCTGGCCCGCCGGTTGAGGGCTGCCAGCCGGGCAAACAGGCTCAAATTAAAGGGCTGGGCTTCGCCAACGGAAATAACGCCATCGCAATCAAGGACAATCAGTTTTATAGGCATTGTGAGTCAGTCTCCGGGTTGAGTTTGAGGGCGTATAGTACGGCGGCGGTAAAAATTTGTCTAGCACAAGGGCCATTTTCACCCGGCAATTCACGGTCTGGGAACGATGGTTTGATAAACTGGGGGTAATATTTTTAGGTTCTGCTGACATTTTGGATTGTGTCGCTCTGAGCCGAAGGCGAAGAGTCTCCAGTTTGCAACTTATTGGGGCTGCGTTACCGGAGATTCTTACCCCAAAGGGCACAGGTCGTCGCTACGCTCCTCAGAATGACCATTCGCACCAAATTTCAACAGAACCAAACGGAGGGCAGGTTTATGAAAACATTGCTGCGAATAATACTTGGCGTTGTACTGGGCGCGCTGATTGGCGGGCTAATCGGCTTTGTGGCGGGTGAATACGCGGTTGATCTGTTTGATGTATCGTGCTTTGAAGGCGCGTGCGGCTACCTGGTGGCGTTTATTTATATCCCGGCGGGCGGATTGATCGGAGCCATCGGCGGCGGCGTTCTTTTTTACAAGCGGCTATGGGCAAACTCCAGAATCGGAAGCTGGTTTTACATATTGGCCGGCGCGATCCTCGGCTGGCTGGCGGCCCGGCTGCTGCTCGAGGTCAGCACCCGGCTGTTGGTCTGGTTTTTAAACACGTCCGGCCCAAGTTTGCCGGTGGCCGACGCTATTCTGTTTGCTTACAATAGGGTGTTTTCTTATGCGGTGATGCTGGCCGGCGTAATTTTAGGCGGCTGGTTGGTTTACCGGCTCGTCGCTGCGCGCCGGCAGCCGGCGGCGCATCCCACCGAATTAACGCACCGATTGATCAAATAGTTTATCACGGGGGCGCGGCAACATCACGCCGATTCCGTGCCGGCCAAATAAAAAACGGGGCGGTTGGATTGTTCCAACCGCCCCGTTTTTGGGTTGCAACTCAGCTAATTTCTCAAAACGGCCAATCGCGCAACATTCGTTCTGTCTCTTCCGAGTGGCCGGACTCATCCCGAACCATATCTTCCAACTGCACCACCAGTCCCTTGTCACCATACTCCTCGGCTTCTTTGGCCCGGTTGGTGTAATCCTGTGTCGCCTGCCGTTCTGCGGCCAACACGGCTTCCAGCATTTCGCGGTTGGTGTGCGCTTCCGGCACGGGCCGGGGGGTGGTGGCCGGTTCGCCGCCCAGCGCCACAATTTTGTTGGCTAAAAACTGGGCGTGCAGTTGTTCGTCGGCCACCTCGGTGAGAAAAAATTGGGACAATTGCGGCCGGTACGGCCCGGTGGCTTTGGCCGCGTAAGTGATGTATTGAATGATCGCGCCGAGTTCTCCGGCCAGGTCATCATTCAAATGATCAATTAAAGTTTGTTTGTTCATAATAGACCCTCCTTGGTCTTGGCTAGTGGTTGGTGAGGTCAGGACTGCGAGAAGGCTGGCTCAACGTTAGTTTGTGCAGAAACACCCAGTTTCACCGCCTCTCGTGAAAAGTATAACACAATTTGATGCGGGCTGCGAGTTGCCAGGAGGGCGGCAGGGCGTGGGAGATGAGCCGCCTGAAAAAATGAATTCTTTCGCCTAAGAAAATGAATTCCTTCGCCTGAAAGATTTGATTCTTCCGCCTGAAAGATTCAATTCCGCCAGCGGCGGTTAATGGCGGCTCTTTTGGAATCCGTGAGGTGATCAAGTTAAAACGTAAAACGTAACGCGTAATTTTACGTTTTACGCGTTACGTTTTACGGCTTGCGGGCACACCCCCTGAAATCCGGGTGAGTCTACATGGTTTCGGCCAGCAGTTCGTTTAGCAGCGGCTGGCTGATGCCCAGCGATTGTTTGACCAGCGGGCCGCGTTGCAGCACCGGCTCGCTGTCTTCGTAGAGGGGTTGCTCGCTGCGGTAAAGCAGGCCGGTGGGGATGCGCTGGCCCCATTCAAAGGCTTTGCCCAGCGCGGCCTGGGCGTTGGCGGGATCGTAGCCCT
>CAYOXS010000432.1:0-2872 GCA_964407935.1 uncultured Caldilineaceae bacterium | reverse complement strand
GCAAAGTAAAAACCGGCACCGTTGGCCCGGAAGCCACAATGGTTGGCCCGGCGGTTAACCTGTCCAGCAAGCTGAGCAAGCTGGCCATCCGCGGCCGCACCGAAAGCGAAATTTATGTCGATGCCCGCACCCGCGAACTGCTGGGTGATGCCGCCGCCACCGAACCGCTGGATATGGCCTACACCCGCAAAAAAGTGGGCGTTGATCTGGTGGCCCACCGCATCACCCAGCGCCGCTAACCCCAACCAATAGAAAAGAGTTACGCCTTTGTAACTCTCGCCCCGATATTATTTTTTAGTCGCCCGGCGGGCGTCAATGTCGTCTTCGTAGGTCAGCGCCTCGCGCCCGCGCTCGCCCGTTCTGATACGAACCACTTCCTCGACGGGGTAAACCACAATCAAACCATCACCCTTTTGGCCGGTGGCCGCCGCGGTGCGGATTGTTTCGATGGTCTTTTCCACGTTGTGGTCGCTGAGCACAATGTTGAGCTGGTAGCGGGGCAGCATATCAATTTTGTAAGTGCTGGTGCGCCAGGCCAGGGTGATGCCGCCATCCCGGCCGTGGCCGTGAATTTCTACCACGTTCATGCCCACAATCCCAATTTCGTGCAGGGCTTTTTTCACATCATCCAGCTTCTCTTCGCGGATGTATGCTTCTATTTTTTTGGTCATTATTGCCTCCTTTGCGGCGCTGTCAGTTGATTCTGCCTAAAAGACGCTTCTTAAATTGGGGTGAGCGCCTTCCCAATACCCTTTGGCTCCCATTTCCGGAATATCCAGGCCGACAATTTCGGCGTGGGGATCGCTGCGCAGAACCCCAAACCTGTTCAGCACCTTAAAGAATACCAGCGACAGGCCAAAGGCAACAGCAAAAACCGCGCCAGCTTCCAGCAATTGCGCCGCAAGCTGGCCAAACCCGCCGCCGTAAAACAGCCCCACCACGGCCTGGTCAATGCCGTTCCAGGCGGCGGTATCGGGGTTGGCGCCGGCAAACAGCCCCACCGACAGCACGCCCCAGGTGCCGCACACAAAATGGACCGGCACCGCGCCCACCGGGTCATCGATTTTTAATTTTTCCAGGCTGAACGCCGCCAGACACACCAGCACTCCGGCAATCAGGCCGATGACTACCGCCGCCCAGCTTGTCACAAAGGCGCACGGCGCGGTAATTGCCACCAGGCCGGCCAACACCCCGTTGACCGACATCGAGGGGTCCGGTTTTTTGCCGGGGCCGGCCACCCACATGTAAATCATGGCGCTCATTCCGCCGGCAGCGCCGGCCAGCAGCGTGTTCACCGCCGCCAGCGAGACCAGATTAATGGCCGCCCCCTGAATCCCCAGCGCCGAGCCGGGGTTAAACCCAAACCAGCCAAAAAACAGAATGACCGTGCCCAAAACGCCCATCGGAATGTTGTGCCCCGGAATGGCGTTGGGCGTGCCGTTTTCGTTAAAGCGACCCAGCCGCGGCCCAATGATAATGGCCAGAGCCAGCCCCACCGCGCCGCCGGTCATATGCACCACCCCGGAACCGGCAAAATCAACCGCGCCGTTGCCCAGCCCCAGCGTGCGCCCCAGGTTGGCCAGCCAGCCGCCGCCCCAAACCCAGTTACCGACGAGCGGGTAAATGAACATGCTCACCCAAAAACCCATAAAAACAAAGCCCAAAAACCTGAGCCGTTCCGCGCCGGAGCCGGTGGGAATAGTGGCCGCCGTATCCATAAACACCATCTGAAACAAAAAGAAAGCAAAAATCCCGGCGGCGCTCAGGGTAACGCCCTGCAAAAAGAAGCCCGATAACCCAATCAGTCCCCACTGCTCGCCGAGCCGCAACCCCATACTCAGGCTATCGCCCCAGGAGCCGAGCGTTACCGGCGAAAACGCCCACTCCGGCGAAGCCTGCGTTGCACTCAAGCCCGTGGCCGGGTAGGTGTAATTCACTGCGCCAAACTGAAAAGCAAAGCCGCAAATCCAGTAGCCGATGGCGCCAATGCAAAAGACCATCATATTCATCATCATGGTGTGGGCCACGTTTTTTGCTCTGGTAAAGCCTGTTTCTACCATCGCAAAGCCGGCCTGCATAAAAAATACCAGAAAACCGGCAATTAAAACCCATAAAATGTTGGCTGCCACGGTTAAGTTGGCAACGTTTGATTGTAACTCGTCCATAGGTGGAATACACTCCTTAATTTAACCTCGCACCAATTTTTAATAGTTAGGTACGACCCACAGCATCAGCGCTAACCCGTCCACTTTGACGAGGCAGAAGTGGCCCGACTTCTGCTTAGTTTCACAAAACTAACCAACACACCATGTTGATTGAGTTGCTGGCAATCACCCCCTTTCAAAACGATCTGCGCTTGCTCCGTTTGGCATCAAATTTGTTTAAATTAAATAAAGCCCTCGTGCTTGAGCCAGAAATCGCTCTGCTGAGGACTTTGTTACCAATATCATTTATCTGCGTTATTAGGTGATGCAGCGAAACAAAAAAGCTCTCTGGCAAGTAGAATACACTTGCGTTCAGAGAGCTTCTCGGCTGCTGCTAAGTTATTGGTTTAACTATTAGCCGCGAGCATAACACATATTTGTGAAACTGTCAACAAAGATCTACTCGGCGGCATCGGCCTCATAAAAGTCAACGTCGGCGCTGATATCCGGCAACTCAAACGAGTCGTCAATTTCGCCATCGTTTTCGTAATCCATATCCATTAGCAGGCCGGCGTCCACCTCTATTTCCTGAGCAAAGGGAATGTAGACCGTGTTTTCGGGATCGAGCGTGATATCATCAGCGCCAAACACGAATTCGCCGCTGTCATCAATGCGCAGCACCCAAATCTGGTAAGTGCTGGGATCGGTGTTGTAGCTGGTGTTGATGA
>CAYOXS010000431.1:0-2911 GCA_964407935.1 uncultured Caldilineaceae bacterium | reverse complement strand
GTGTGCCTTAACACAAATAAATGGGTGGTAACAGGTGCCCCGGAGAGGATGGGTTATTTATTTGGGGTAAATGACGGACCGCTTAATCCGTGGCGCCGGGCATAACGCACAGCTTCGCGGCGGTTTTTCAGGTGGAGTTTGGTGAGAACACTGTGCATATGGTTTTTTACGTGATAATGAGGATTTCTGCAATTTCCTGGTTGTTGGTGCCTGTGGCCTATACCTGGAGCACCTCAATTTCTCGCAGGGTTAAAACATCCAGAGCGCGCTGGGCTTGCAAAAGCCTCAAATTTTTGCTGCCGGCGGTCCTGCCAAAAATCCGGTAAAAACTTCTTGACAAACGGCCGTGATCGTGATATTCTGAAACCGGTTTCTGAAACCGGTTTCCGTTTTTATCAGACTTAAGGATGATCAATGCCGCGTCCCACCATTGTCGATGTTGCCAGAGCGGCGGGGGTTTCCAAAGCCACCGTCAGTCGCGTACTCAGCGGCAACGCCGAATATATGCGCTCCGAAACGCGGGTGCGCGTGTTAGACGCCATCAAACAGCTCAACTATCGCCCCAGCAGCGTGGCCCGCAGCCTCACCTCCAAACGCACCAACACCGCCGGTATTCTCGTCTCTGATGTGGGTAACCCCTTTTACCCCGAAGTCATTCACGGTGTTGAGGATGTCGCCTTTAGTCATAATTACAACATTTTCCTGTGCAATACCAGCTACGATTTACAACGCGGCCTGAAGTTGATCCGCTCGCTGGCTGACAAGCAGGTTGATGGCCTGCTGATCATGTCCAGCAGTATGTCAGATGAATGGGTACTGGAACTGGCCGAACGGAACATTCCGGCGGTGATTTTGGATTGGGAGATAAGCCGGGAAATTGATGGAGTGCTGGGACTGATTGAAGTGGATTTTGAAGCTGGGATCAGTGCTGCAGTGCAACATCTGGTTGCGTTGGGGCATCGGCATTTGGCGCACGTCAGCGGGCCGCTGCAACTGCGCACCTCACGCCTGCGGCGAGATGCCTTTTTACAGGCCGCCGCCGCTCACGGCATCCCCCCCGAACAGACCGTAATCATAGAAAGCGACCTGCGGATCGAAGGCGGGCGCGACGCGCTGGCCCGCTTGCTGGCCCTGCCGCAGCGCCCAACCGCCGTTTTTGCCGCCAACGATTTGATGGCGATGGGGCTGGTGCGCGCGGCCCGGGCAAATGGGCTGCACATTCCGCGGGATATGTCGGTGATTGGGCTGGATGACATCTGGCTGGTGGCTGATATGGAGCCGCCGCTAACCACCGTGGCCCTGCCGCGCTACGAAATTGGCCGGCTGGCTATGCAAATGTTGTTCGATTTATTGGCAGAAAACAGCGATGTTACTGAAACGGTGTACCGCAAACAGGTCACTACCCAGTTGGTTGTTCGCCACTCTACCGCAACGCCGGAGACGGGCATCGACTGATTTTTCAGGCTGACGAGGCCAAGGAGGAGGGAATGAAAATATAATTAACCCGGTTGGGGCGTTGACCGCCCCACAATGCAATCCAGGCGAGCAACAAAAAAAGGAGATACCTGCTGATTTGGCGGTCCGCGGTATCTCCTTGAGGAACAACGCGCAGCCTTTGCCCGGCGTATATTTACGCCGATGGCTTCCTCTGCGTGTGCCGTCGTCTGTATTCTAACTGAGGCGGAGAGAAACACAAATTTGTATTGAACTTAGTTTGTCCAATGGAGGAAACAAAATGAACAAGCCCACCCAATCCGCGATTTACCGTTTGACCGTTGTTGCCATTTTAATGGCGTTAGTTGCTGCCTTGGCCGCGTGTTCGCCCGCGCCCACCCCACAGCCCGAGCCGCCTGCGGCTCCGCCCCCCACCGAAGCTCCCGCCGCGGCGGCGCAGCCCGAAGAACCGGCCCAGCAAGAAGCTGCCCCCGGTGAAGAAATTGTTATCACCCACTGGTATCACCAGTACGGCGAGGAAGGCACCTTTGAAGCCGCCCAGCGCTACGCCGAAGAATACAGCAACCAGACCCCCGGCGTTCGGGTTGAGGTAAACTGGGTGCCCGGCGACTACTTTGCCGCGCTCAACGCCGCGCTGCTCACTCCGGAAGGCCCGGATGTGTTTGAACTGCAAACCGCCGACATCGCCCGGGTAAAGGCCGGCCAACTGGAACCGCTGGATGTTCTGTTTGAAGGGGTCAAGGACGATTTCAACGCCACCGCCCTTTCCCGCGTGACCGTAAACGGAAAAATCTACGGCGTGCCAATGATCGTTGACCCGCAACTGGTTTTTTATCGCAAAAGCGCCCTGGCCGAAGCCGGTCTCGAGCCGCCCCAAACGATGGACGAACTGATTGCCGCCGCCGCCGCGCTGGACAGCGGCCGGATGAAGGGGCTGTACCTGGGCAACGACATGGGGTCGGCCAGTTACCTGCTGTACCTGGCCACCTTTGCTGCCGGCACCGATTTGATTAATGGCGACAAGGTAGCGTTTAACACGCCCAAAAACGTGGAAATGTGGCAGAAAAAGCAACAACTGGCCCAGAGCGGCAACCTGCTGGTTGGCGCGCCCACCGAGTGGTGGGATCCCAGCGCCCTGATTGATGGGCTGGCCCAAATGCAATACATTGGCCTGTGGGCTACCCCGGCCATGCTGAACGCCCTGGGTGATGACCTGGGCGTGATGGCCTGGCCCGCCGTGGACGACAGCGCCAAGCCGGCTGTGTTCATTGGCGGCTGGAACCAGAGTGTCAACGCCAACAGCCCCCGTAAACAGGCCGCAATGGATTACGTGAAATGGCTGTGGGTTGAAAACACCGAAGTTCAGCAGGACTGGAACCTGAGCTACGGCTTCCACGTGCCGCCGCGCAAAAGCGCCGCCACCTCGGCTGAACCGCTGAAAAGCGGCCCCGCCGCC
>CAYOXS010000430.1:0-3182 GCA_964407935.1 uncultured Caldilineaceae bacterium | reverse complement strand
GACATGCTCGGGGTGGAGGCCGGCGGCAGCGGCATCGACAGCGGCAAGCACGCGGCCCGTTTTGCCCCGCCGCCCGCCGTCAGTACCGGCGTCGAAGCCCGGCTGGGGGTGCTGCACGGCACCAAAAGTTTTGTGCTGCAAACGCCAGACGGCCAGATTGCCGAAACACACAGCATCAGCGCCGGGCTGGATTACCCTTCGGTGGGGCCGGAGCACGCCTGGCTGCGCGATCAGGAGCGGGCCGGCTACACTTACGCCACCGACGACGAGGCGCTGGAAGGTGTTAAAATTCTCAGCCAGCGGGAGGGCATCATCCCTGCGCTGGAATCGGCCCACGCCATCGCCGAAGTCATCAAACGCGCCCCAACCATGGCTAAAGACAGCGTGATTGTGGTCAACCTGTCGGGCCGGGGTGACAAGGATTTGGATACAATTATGCGGGAACTGAAAGCGTAAAACGTAAAGACTGGTTCGTATCAATGTCCTTACGTTTTACGCCTTACGTTTTTGCAGTGCGCAACAAAATTTTCAAATAAGGTGAAAAATAATGACCGATCAACCAACCCAACCCACTAAAAAACGAACCTTCTCCGGTATTCAACCGACCGGCAACCTGCACATTGGCAACTATCTGGGCGCGCTCAAAAATTGGGTGGACGAGCAGGAAAAGTACGACAACATTTTTTGCATTGTTGACCTGCACGCCATCACCGTGCCGCAGGACCCCAAAGAACTCTACCGCCACGTGCGCGAAGTGGCCATGCTCTACCTGGCCTGCGGCATCAGCCTGGAACACTGCGCCGTGTTTGTGCAGAGCCACATTTCGGCCCACTCCGAGCTGGCCTGGCTGCTCAACTGCGTTACGCCGATGGGCTGGCTGGAACGGATGACCCAGTTCAAAGACAAAAGCGCCAGGCAGGAAAGCGTCGGCACCGGCCTGTTTGATTATCCGGTGCTCATGGCCGCCGACATTATTCTGTACGATGCCCATTACGTGCCGGTGGGCGAGGACCAGAAGCAGCACGTGGAACTGACCCGCGACATTGCGTTACGCTTTAACAACCTGTACGGCGAAACTTTTGTGGTGCCAGAAGTGCTCATCCCCAAAGCCGGGGCGCGGGTGATGGGGCTGGACGACCCCACCAGCAAAATGAGCAAATCCAGCGACAAGGTGGGCCACAGCCTGCGTTTGCTCGACCCGCCCAACGTGCTGAAAAAATCGATTATGCGGGCCACCACCGACTCGCTCAATAATGTTGCTTTTGATCGGGAAAACCAGCCGGGCGTCACCAATCTGCTGGGCATTTATCAGGCCATCACCCGCCGCAGCGAAGAGGACATCCTCAACGAGTTTACGGGCAAGGGCTACGGTCATCTTAAAAAAACCGTGGCCGAGGCGGTCATTGCCACGCTGGAACCGATTCAACAGCGGTACCACGATATGGCCAAAGACCCGGCGACCATCGACCGGATATTAAAGGAAAACGCCGATCGCATCCGCCCTATTGCCGAACACCGGCTGTTGGTGGCGCAGAAAAATTTGGGCTTGCGCAAATAAGTTTGGTGAATGTAAAGGTTGGGTGGGTTAGGTGAGTTGGGTGGATTAAGTGAGTAAACAACTCACCAAACTTATTCAACTCACTGAACTCACCGAACTCGTTCAACTCACCAAACTGAAAGGAACTGAACATGACCGGAATAGAACGAATTTCCGCTGCTTTTGCAAAAGATCGACCCGCGTTTATGCCGTACAGCGTGCTGGGGTACCCCACCCGGCCGGCCAGCATCGACACCATAAAAACACTGGTGGAGGCCGGGGCCGACCTGCTGGAATTGGGCGTGCCGTTTTCTGACCCCCTGGCCGACGGGCCAACCATTCAGGCCGCTGCCCAAAAATCGCTGGAGAACGGCACCACCCTGGCCGATTGCCTGGCCATTACCCGCGAACTGCGCCGGCAGGGCGTTACTACGCCGGCGCTGCTGATGGGCTACATCAACCCGATGCTGGCATACGGGCTGCCCCGGCTGGTGGTCGATGCCGCCGCCGCCGGCGTTGATGGCTTTATTGTGCCGGATTTGCCGCCCGAGGAGTCCGGGGAATTTGAAACCTTGTGCAGCCAGCACGGGCTGGCGCTGGTGTACCTGCTGGCACCCACGAGCACCCCGGAGCGGATTCGGTTGGTGGCGGAGCGGGCGCGTGGCTTCATTTATCTGGTGTCGCTGACGGGCGTAACCGGCGCGCGCAGCGAACTGCCGGCTAACCTGGCCGAATTTGTGCAGCGCGTTCGCGCCGCGACGGCTATTCCGTTGGCGGTGGGCTTTGGCATTGGCAGCAGCGCGCAGGCTCGGGCCGTGGCGCAAGTGGCCGATGGCGTGATTGTGGGCAGCGCCCTGGTTAAACGTGCCGCCGAATCGCCACAGCGCGTGCGGGAATTAGCCGACGAGCTTCGGGCGGCGCTGGGCTGAAAATAGCGCCGCAGGCCGGGGGGCCTGCCTGTACCCGTTTTTTGGGTAGGGGGGAGTTCCCCCAATAACCATTTTCATTCTTTATCTCTGTAACCGGAGCACGAAAACCGCAAAATGAGTCACCAACCTGAACCCGAGCAACCGTCACCTACGCCGGCCACGCTGGCGGCGGCGCTGGCTGTGTGGCAGCACTCCGGCCTGCGCCATCAGATTCCCGTTCAGGGGAGCAGCATGGAGCCGCTGCTGCGCCACGGCGACGTGGTTGAGGTGGCGCACCGGCCTGGCCCGCTGCGGCGCGGTGATGTAATTGTGTTCAAGCTGGGCGACAGCGTGGTCGTCCACCGGCTGTTGCGCCAAGACCGGGGGCGTACCCGGTACCTGACCAGGGGTGATAACCGGCTGGATGCCGACCCGCCCGTGGCCGCGGCTGATGTAGTGGGCCGGGTGGTAGCGGTAAGGCGCGGCTCCAGAACTGTGCGGCTCGATACCGCTTTTTGGCGGGCAGCCGGCAGTTTGATTGCCTGGAGCGGCCTGGGCTGGCTGGCGCTGTATCACCCGGCCCGAACGATTAAACGCCAATGGTTTGGGACTCGCCGCCTGACTGTGTGGCTGTTGCTGCAGAAAATCCTGTTAAAGTCATCGGTATTCGCTCTGAAAATTGCCATTTTTGTTGATAGGGTATTGACAAAGATAACAGTTTTAAGGTAAGCTGTTGA
>CAYOXS010000429.1:0-3366 GCA_964407935.1 uncultured Caldilineaceae bacterium | reverse complement strand
GCTGTTGGCCACCTTTGTTCGCCAGGGTAAAGTTGTCGATCCCACCACCTGGATGTCTGAAGACTGGCTGAAGCAGCAGTACAACCAGAGCTGGCTGGATATGGCCACCATCGATGGCCAGATGTCTGGCGTGTGGCAGCGCTTTAACGTTAAGAGCCTGGTCTGGTACCCCAAAGCCCAGTTTGAGGCTGCCGGCTACGAAGTGCCGCAAACCTGGGACGAACTGATGGCCCTGACCCAGCAAATCGCCGACGATGGCGACACCCCCTGGTGCATCGGTATTGAAAGCGGCGCGGCTACCGGCTGGGTGGCCACAGACTGGACCGAAGAGATGCTGCTGCGTACCGCACCGCCCGAGGTTTACGACAAATGGGTAACCCATGAACTGCCGTTCTCCTCGCCGGAGGTAAAAAACGCCGTCGAAACCTGGAGCGAAATCTGGCTGAACGATGCCTATGTTAACGGTGGACGAAAATCGATTGTGACCACCTTCATTGGCGACTCGCCGGTTGGCATGTTCAGCGACCCGCCGCGGTGCTGGCTGCACCGGCAGGCCAACTGGATTACCGGCTTCTTCCCCGAAGGGTTGACCGAAGGCGAAGATTACGACTTCTTCTACTTCCCGCCCAAAGACGAAGCCTACGGCAATCCGTGGCTGGTAGCCGGCGATGAAGCAGCCATGTTTAATGACCGGCCGGAAGTTCGGGCGACAATGGAATACTTTACCACCCCTGAGTCACTCTCCGGCTTTCTGGAACAAGGCGGCGCGATGGCTGCTCAGCAAACCGCTACTGCGGATATGTACAGCCAGCAAACCGAACGCAAAATCGCGGCCCTGCTGGAAGATGCAACAACCTTCCGTTTTGACGCCTCGGATCTGATGCCGGGTGAAGTTGGCGCCGGTTCGTTCTGGAAAGGGATGACCGACTACGTCAGCGGCGTGACCGACCTGGATACCACGCTCGAAAATATTGACTCGTCCTGGCCTAAATAAGAAGTAAAAAGTAAGAAGTAAGTAGTAGGGGCGGTTCGCGAACCGCCCCTACATTCGCATTTCGCATGTTTTGGACTCCGGTCACAATTTTTTAGAGTCGGGGCAGGAATCCCCTAACTCCTAATTCCTGACTCCTGGCTCCTGTTTTTACAGGAGGAGTTATACAGCTAATGCCTGCCAAACGACGCAAAGCTTTTCCCACCCATATTTTTGTGTTTTTAATCCCGGCGACACTCATTTACACCCTGTTTATGGTATACCCGCTCATCGACTCGCTGCGGTTGAGCATGTTTGCCCCCAACAATCAGGGCGCCGAAACTTTTGCCGGCTTTCAAAATTACGGTACCCTGCTCACCGATGAACTCTGGTCGGTGCGCTTTTGGGGTGCGTTACGCAACAATTTTATCTTTTTTCTTATCCACATGTTTGTGCAAAACCCGGTGGGCTTGCTGCTGGCGGCGCTCTTGAGCCGGCGGCAGGTGTTTGGGCGAGCCACTTACCGGACCCTGCTCTTTTTGCCCACCATGCTCTCGGTAGTGATTATCGGCTTTATCTGGCAGCTCATTCTCAGTCCGTTGTGGGGTATTGCCAAAGGATTGATGGCGCTGGTTTGGCTGGATCAGTTTTTCAAACCCTGGCTGGGGCTGGAAGGCCCGGCGCTCATTGCTCTGTCGCTCATTTCAGTCTGGCAGTTCATCGGCATCCCGATGATGCTCTTTTACGCGGCCATGCTCGGCATCCCGGAGGAACTCATCGAGGCCGCCCACGTTGACGGCGCTACCAACTGGACGGTTTTCTGGCGCATTAAATTCCCGCTGATTTTGCCGACGGTAGGCATTGTGACCATTCTCACCTACGTGGGCAACTTTAACGCCTTTGACCTGATCTACACCACCCAGGGGGCGCTGGCCGGCCCCAACTTCTCCACCGATATTATGGGCACCTTCTTTTATCGCACATTCTTTGGGTTTCAGTTGCAGTTAGGCAACCCAACAATGGGCGCGACTGTCGCCGCGATGATGTTTTTGATTATTCTGGCCGGCGTGCTGCTTTATCTGTTTGGCTGGCAGCGTCGCATGACCACCTACGAAGTTTAGGGGGGACAGATGAAGAAAAAATCCGGCTTGTCTCATAAAATCCGCCAGTTAACCGGCGAGCAGGCAGTGCCCCAGCTTGTGCTGTTTGGCTACACACTCATCGCCCTGTTCCCAATTGTGCTCATCCTGATGAACTCGTTCAAAACGCGCAAGGCCATTTTTAACGCTCCGTGGGAACCGCCGCTGGCCAGCACCTTCAGCCTGCAAGGTTACTACACCGTTTTTGAGCGATCCAGTTTTCAGTATTATTTTCTCAACAGCCTGATTATCACCGTGGTGTCGCTCATTTTGATTGTCTTTACCGGCGCGATGGCTGCCTACGCCCTGTCGGAGTACAAATTCCCCGGCAACACATTTTTGGGGTTGTATTTGGCGCTGGGGATTATGATCCCCATCCGGCTGGGAACGGTCAGTATTTTGCGGCTGATCGTGTCGATGGGGCTGGTAGATACGCTGACGGCGCTCATTTTAGTGTACACGGCCCAGGGGCTGCCGCTGACAATTTTTGTGCTGCAACAATTTATGGCCCAGGTGCCGCGCGAACTGAAAGAAGCGGCTCGCATCGATGGGGCCAGCGAATACCGCATTTTTGGGATGGTCCTGCCGCTGGTGCGCCCGGCTATTGCCACTGTGGCCGTGTTTGTGATGATCCCCGTCTGGAACGATCTCTGGTTTCCGCTTATTTTGGCCCCCGGCGAGCGCAACAAAACCGTCACCTACGGTGCGCAGCAGTTTTTGGGCCAGTTCGTCAGCGATTGGAACGCCGTGCTCTCGTCGCTCACCCTGGCCATGATCCCGATTCTGATCCTGTACATTCTTTTCTCCCGGCAGCTGATTCGGGGCATTACGTCCGGGGCAGTCAAATGATTTTAGATTTTGGATTTACGATTTACGATTAGGGCCGCTGCCGCGAATAATTTCCCACAATTTGGCCTATCGTAATGCATGATGCGCAAAATGTTTTACTCCCAACCGTCAATCCAAAATCCAAAATCGTAAATCCAAAATCAAAGGAGGGTTTTTATGAAAATAGGCATTGTTGGCACCGGCTTTATGGGCGTTACCCACGCCGCCGGCTGGGCCAAAACGCCGGCCACCATCGCCGGCTTTGTCAGCGCCAGCGCCGAGTCGGCTGGCGCGCTGGCCGGGCAGTATGGGGCCAAAATCTATCCCGATTTTGAAGCCATGCTGGCCGAGGTGGACGTGGTGGACATTTGCACGCCCACCCACCTGCACCACGCGCAGGTGTTGCAAGCCGCCGCCGCCGGCAAACAT
>CAYOXS010000428.1:0-3380 GCA_964407935.1 uncultured Caldilineaceae bacterium | reverse complement strand
AGGGACAGGGTGGAATTTTCGGTCATTTTGATTGCTCACACTGGCAGGATTATAAGCGCAGTGAGAGCAAATGACAAAAAAATTGACTACGCCGCCACCGGCTCGCCAACCAGCGGCAGCGACACGGTAAAAACACTGCCCTGCCCCGGCTGGCTTTCAACCCAAATGTGGCCGCTGTATTTTTCTACCACTGATTTGCAAATGGACAGCCCCAGGCCGGTGCCGCGCGGGCCGCTGTCGTGGCGGGTTGATCTGGCCCGGAAAAACTTGTCAAACACAAACGGCAGATCGGGGGCGGGGATGCCGGGGCCGTTGTCTTCAACTTTCAGGAGCATCTCGCCGCCGTTAACCTGCACAATCACCGATACCTGGCCGCCGGACGGGGTGTATTTGAGAGCATTATCCAGCAGATTGGTGACCACCTGCCGGAGCCGCGGCGCGCTGCCGGCCACCGGAGCCGCCTGTCCAGCGGGATGAAAAACAAGCTGCTGATGGCCGCGGCCGGCCTTTTCCTGAAATTCGGCGACTACCTCGGCGGCAAGACGGCAGAACTCCACGGTGGCCTGGGCGGGGTCTACGCCCAGTTCGATGGCGCTCAGATCGAGCAGGTTGTCAATGAGGGCCGTAATCTGGCCAATACCGGCGCTGATGCGCTGGGCAAAGAGCACCTGTTTGTCGTTGAGCTGGCCGGCTTTGGCCAGCATATGGGCGTACTCGTTGATCGAGGTTAGCGGCGCGCGCAAGTCGTGCGAGACGGTTGACACAAACTCGGATTTCAGCCGGTCCAGCTCTTTAAAATAAGTGACATCTTTCATCACCACCGCCAACCCCACGCCGGGCACCGGCGTGAGCGTGGCCGAAAAGGTGCGGCCATCGCTCAGCAAAATCTCGTCGCGGTGGCTCTGCCCGCTCTCGGCGGCCGAGGCCACAAGTTTGAGCAAAGCCGGGTTAAAAATCACTTCATTCACCGGCCGGCCTTCCACCTCGTCGGCAGACAGGCCAAAGATTTGTTTGAGCGCGGCGTTGGCCACAATCACCCGCCGGCTGTCTTCGGCGACGACAATCACCGGCTCATCCAGCTCGGTAAGCACGGCGGCCAGTTTGGAACGTTCGCCTTCTACCTGGTTGAACAACTGCGCGTTTTGCAGTGAAATGGCGGCGTAATCGGCCAGGGTAGAGAGCAAGCGCAGGTGATGGGTGGTAAAATCCCACTGCTGGTAGCGATTGTCAACCGTTAGCACGCCGCTAATGTTACCCCCAATTTTGAGCGGCACGTACATTACCGAGCGCACCAGGTATGAAGTTTTGATCCGGGTGAAATCACTGCCGGCAAGGATCAGCGGCTGGCCGCTGGCAATTACCTGGCCGGCCAGGCTATCAGTCACTTTGAGGCGAAAAGAGCGGGCCACGCGCTCATCGATGCCGCAGGCCGCAACCATGTATAATTCGTCGGTGGCGGCATCCAGCAGCAGCAGCGAACCTTCTTCGGCGTTGGTTAAAAAGATGGCCGCCTCAACCAGCCGCGACAGCAGCCGCTCCTGATCCAGCAGGGCCGTGACCGATTTGCCGACGCCAAAAAGCGTGTTCAGCTCTTTTACCCGCTGGGCCAGCTCGTGGTTGGATTTTACCAGCCGACCGGTCAACTCGTCCCGCTCTTTTCGCAGCCGGACTTCGGTCAGCGCCCGTTCAATGGAGTCCAGCATTTCGGCGGCGGTAAAGGGTTTGAGCAGGTAATCCTTTACCCCCATCCGAAACGCCTGCACAGCCAGCGACTCCGGGCCTTGCACTGTCATCACAATAATCGGGATCTTGTTGCCGGCGGCGGCAAAAGCCTCGAGCGCGGCCAGCCCGGACATGGCGGGCAAGTTCAAATCCAGCAGCACCAAATCGGGCTGGCTTTCCCGGGCCAGGGTTAGCCCCTCCTCGCCGGAGTGAGCCACCATCGCCTGATAGCCGTGCGGGGCCAACACGCTACGGGTCAAAAAATCGATGGTTTGGCTGGAAGTGTCGATGATCAGGATGCGTTCACTGGGCATATCAGTCACTCGTCGTTTTACCGGGCATTTTGTAAAACCCAAAATATGGCGTATTATTAATCTGCAACCCCAACATATTGAGCCAGCCTGCCGTTTGAGATCAGGCTACAAAAATTGTAGCACATCGATCCCGCCCCATAAATAGGAATTTGGGGGGAAACAAGTACGCAAACGGCCCGCTTTGCGCTATAATGATCCAAGCAAACTCTCAAAGGGAGCCACTTGAAATGGGAGACATCCGCTACTCGATTGTAGCCCCGTGTTGGAACGAAGAGGGAAACCTGCCCGAACTCTACCGGCGCATTACAGAGGTGATGGAACAAACCGGCGAGCCGTGGGAACTGGTGTTAATTAATGACGGCAGCCGCGACCGGACGCCGGAAATAATGCGCCAGCTTCACGAGGCCGACCCGCGCGTGCATTTCATCGATTTTGCCCGCAACTTTGGCCACCAACTGGCCGTTACCGCCGGCATGGATTATGCCCAGGGCGACGCCGTAATTCTAATTGACTCCGACCTGCAAGACCCGCCGGAACTGATTCTGGAAATGATCCAGAAATGGAAGGACGGCTACAAAGTGGTTTTTGCCGTGCGCAAAGAGCGCAAAGGCGAAACGTGGTTCAAGCTGTTTACGGCCAAGCTCTTTTACCGGATCATCTACCGGATCACGGATGTTGATATTCCACTGGACACCGGCGATTTCAGGCTGATGGATCGCCAGGTTATTGACCAGATGAAAGCGATGAAAGAGCACCATCGCTTTATCCGCGGCATGACCAGTTGGGTGGGCTTTAAGCAAACCGGCGTATATTACGTGCGAGAAGAACGTTTTGCCGGCGAAACCAAATACCCGCTGCGCAAAATGGTGCGTTTTGCCATCACCGCGATTACCGGTTTTAGCATTTTTCCGCTGCAACTGGCTACGTTTACGGGTTTTGCCATTGCCGGGTTGAGCGTGCTGTTAATTGTGGGAGCCATCATTGCCCGCCTGTCTGGCGGGCAGGCTTTTGCCGGCCAGGCCACCACGCTGGTGATGGTGCTGTTTTTGGGCAGCATTCAGCTTATTTCGCTGGGCATTATTGGCGAATACCTGGGCCGCATCTACGATGAAGTCCGTGGCCGGCCACTGTACGTGGTCAACGAGGCGGTGGGGTTTGACGAGCCGCCTCTCTCCGAGACTGTCGAGCCGGATGGCCGGCGGCTCCCCCTTGAGCAGTAATGCCTGCACTAAACGACAACGCTCAATGAAAACACCGTAGGGGCGCTTCGCGAAGCGCCCCTACAATACCAAAACTCCGGGTTTTGACTTAGGTAACAAATTTTTAATGTAGGGGCAGGAAACC
>CAYOXS010000427.1:0-3437 GCA_964407935.1 uncultured Caldilineaceae bacterium | reverse complement strand
GGCGCGCTGATGCTGTTTTTATGGAGTATGCGACAGAAGAAATAAAGTTGGGGAGTTCGGTGAGTTGGGTGAGTTGGGTGAGTTGTGAGTTCGGTAAGTTGAGTGAGTTAAACCTTGGCGTGATGAGTCATTCATAATTCATAATTCACCATTCATAATTCGTAATTGTATTTTCGAGGGAGGCAATGATATGCCTGTAACCGCAATAGTGGGCGCTCAGTGGGGCGACGAAGGCAAAGGCCGGATGGTAGATGCTCTGGCCGGCAATATGGACTGGGTTATCCGTTTTCAGGGCGGCGACAACGCCGGCCACACGGTCGTCAATCAATTTGGCGAATTCAAACTGCATTTGGTGCCATCCGGCATTTTCTTTCCCCAGACCAAATGTTTAATTGGCACCGGCTGCGTGGTTAACCCGGCCACGCTGCTGGAAGAGCTGGCACACATTGAAGCCGCCGGCGTGGGTACCGACAACCTGTTTCTGTCCACCCGTGCTCAAATGCTGATGCCCTATCACCGGCTGCTTGATGCCGCGCAGGAAGGCCGCGGCAAAGGCAGCATGCTCGGCACCACCAAACGCGGCATCGGCCCGGCCTACAGCGATAAATCGGCCCGGCGCGGCCTGCGGCTGGGCGATCTGCTCCACCCGGACTGGCTGGAGGAACGGCTGGAAAAAGCGGTGGCCTTTGCCAACCGCGAACTGGCTCATTACGGCCAGCCGGCCGTTAACCCCGCCGATCTGTTTGAGCAGTTCCGGCTGTGGCGCGACAAACTCGGCCACCGGCTGATCGACCCACTGCCCGTTATCCGCGACGCCTACCGGCAAGGCCAATCCTTTTTACTGGAAGGCCAACTGGCCGCCATGCGCGATCTGGATTGGGGCACCTACCCTTACGTCACCTCGTCCAACCCCACCGCCACCTTTGCGCCTGTCGGTTCGGGCCTGCCGCCGCAGGCGCTGGAGCGAGTCATCGGCGTGGTCAAAGCCTACACCACCGCCGTCGGCCTTGGCCCGATGCCCACCGACCAGGGCGAGAACGAGGCGGCGCTGTGGCTGCGCGAACACGGCCACGAATATGGCGCCACCACCGGCCGGCCCCGCCGTTGCGGCTGGCTCGATGCCGTAGCCCTGCAAGTCGTGGCCTACCTCAACGGCTTCACCGACATCGCCATGACCAAGCTCGATGTGCTGGACGGCCTGCCCGAACTCAAAATCTGCACCGGCTACCGCCTGCCCGACGGCCGCAGCATCGACTACGTGCCGGATACGCCGGTGTACGAAACCGTCGAACCGATTTATGAAAGCTGGCCCGGCTGGCCGGCCAACTCCACGGCCCAGGCCCGCAGTTGGGCCGAGCTGCCCGCTACCGCCCAGGCCTATCTCAACCGGATTGAAGAGCTGGCCGGCGTGCCCATTCGCTTTGTGTCGGTGGGGCCGGCCCGCGATGAAATGTTTGAGGTAAACCGCTGATGTCCGATTTTCTCACCACCCTGGCCCAACTCATTGCCGACCGCAAAGCCAACCCCAAACCCGGCTCGTACACCAACACGCTGCTGGCCGACCCGGCCAAAGCCGCTCAAAAAGTGGGCGAGGAAGCCACCGAAGTGGTGGTCGCGGCGCTGGCCCAATCGGAGGAGCGGCTGACCGAAGAAATGGCCGATCTGCTGTATCACAGCCTGGTGTTGCTGGAAACGCGCAATATTCGCTTTGCGGATGTGCTGGCCGAACTTGAAAAACGGCATCGGTAGGTAGTCACTCGTCACCGATTATTTGCATTTGATGATTGACAAAATAACCCTGTCATTAACCAAGGCAATCTGTTTACCCATCCCCCCTGCCCCCCTTCCCAAAAGGGAAGGGGGAAAAAAGGTGACAATTTTGTAACAGGCCTACCGATGGCAAATGGCCATTCCAACCTAAAAGGTGGAATTTATGAAACTATTTGATGACAGAAAAACGGTGTTGACTCTGCTCGGCGCGGTGGTTGTTTTTTCGGCGCTGGCGGCGTTGATTGGCCTGTGGGCTTACCAACTCGGCCAGCGCACCGCGCCCGCGCCCACCCCCGAAATCGCCGCCGCCGAGATTGCCACCAGCCCGCCGCCGCAGATTGTCACCAACACGCCCACCGCCACGGCCACGCCTTCGCCCACGGCCACCATCACCCCCACCCCAACCGCCAGCCCCCCCAACACCCCCACGCCCACGCCCACGCCAATTGTGGTGATTACCCACGTTAACAAACTGGGCCGGCTGGAAACCACCGAATTTGCGATGCGCACGGTTGTCGATTTGGAAAACGACCGCAGCAACCTGTGGCAAAAAATCTTTGGTTCCGACCAGTTGCTGCTGCTGGCCGAAGGCGAAGTGGTGGCCGGTTTTGATCTGGAAAAAGTAGCCGAGGGCGATATTCAGGTGGACGGCATCCGGGTAGTGCTGACCCTGCCCGCGCCGGAAATCCTTTACAGCCGGGTTGACAACGAGCGCACCCAGGTTTACGAGCGCAAAACCGGCCTGTTTCTCAAACCGGACCCCACTCTGGAAAGCCGCGCCCGCCAACTGGCCGAAGAATCGATGCGGCAGTGGGCGCTGGAGCGCGGCATTTTAGACAAAGCCACCGCCACCGGTCGGCAGCAGCTTGAAAGCCTGCTCCGTTCGCTGGGCTTCACCGAAATCATCATCAACGTAAAAGTGAGTCCGATATGAGCCAGAGTTCGCCGCCAAATAACCAACGCTTTTACATTGCGCTCGGCGTGATGGCCGTGCTGGTACTGGTCTGCATTGGCGCGTTTACCTACGTGGCCGGCGCCTTTACCAGCAAAATCCCGGCCGGCGAGCCAACCAACACCCCGCTGCCGCCGCCGGTGGTCAGCATCCAAAAAATCAAAGCCCAGGCCGAACTCAGCACCGTGGAGTACAGCACCATCACCGAAGTGTACAACGAAACGCCGCCGGAAGGCATTGTCGATGAATTTTTGGGCAACCGGGAAAAGTTGCTCATGCTGGTTTACGGCGACGTGCAGGCCGGGTTCGATTTGAGCGAGCTGTCCGACGAAGATATCTGGAGCGACGGCAAAAAAGTGCGGCTGGTACTGCCCGCGCCCAAAATTCTCAACAGCAGCATCGACTTTGACCGCACCCACATTGTCTACTACGAAAACAAGCTCATTTTTGACAGCAACAACCCCAACCTGCAGGGCGAAGCTTTGAAACAAGCCAAAGAAGCCATCGAAGAGGCCGCACTCAAAGAGGGCATACTGGACCGCGCCAACGATTACGGCCGGGTTTATTACGAGAATTTTCTGTACTCGCTGGGCTTCACCGATGTTGAGGTGGTGGTTAATGCCCAAATTTTCAAGAAGTAGGGAATAGGAAGTAGGGAGCAGGAAATGTGGCAGACCCTTCGGGACAACGCCAACTATGAAAATGTCGCTCTGAG
>CAYOXS010000426.1:0-3514 GCA_964407935.1 uncultured Caldilineaceae bacterium | reverse complement strand
GCAACCAGAGCGTGCTGCTGGCCGGCATTAACGACTCGGTGCATATTCAGCGGGAGCTGGTTCACGAGCTGGTGCAGATGCGGGTACGCCCGTATTACCTGTACCAGTGCGATCTGGTGGAAGGCGCGGGCCACTTCCGCACCACCGTCAGTAAAGGCATTGAAATTATCGAGGGGCTGCGCGGCCACACCTCGGGGTACGCGGTGCCCACGTACGTGGTCGATGCGCCGGGCGGTGGCGGCAAAATCCCGGTAGCGCCGCAGTACGTTATTTCGCAGGCGCCGGGCAAGGTGGTGCTACGCAATTTTGAGGGTTTTATTACCACCTACACCGAAGCCGGCGACTACGACCCCACGGCTATCAGAGCCTGGGAAGCCAAAGTAGCTCAGCGCGAGGAGCCGGGACAGGCAGGCGTGCTAAGCCTGCTGGAGGGCAAAGAATTGAGCATTAAACCGGAAGGGTTTGACACCATTCACCAGCGCGGCGGCATCGCCCACCGGCTCAATCAGGATACCGGCAAGTGGGTGCCGCACCGAGCCGATAATGAGGAGGCGGCTATTCCGCTGGCCGCCCCGGAAAAAGACGCCGGTTAGTACCGTTTGAGAACAATAAAATGGAGTCCAAAACTATAGTTTTGGACTCCGGCCAATTTTGACAGGAATAACAGTCGCCCGGTGTGACAGGCCGGGCGGCTGTTATTTGTTTATTCAGCTTTTGCTGATCAGCTTTTGCAAGCCGCCGCTGTCGGCATTAACCAGTTCCTTGATGCGGTCACCGTTCACCGAAGCCACAATAATGTGGCCAATCTCGGTGTGCACCTCTTCAAAGATGCCCATTTTGGCCATACTTTCGGTTTGGCGCAGGTTGGCCTCGTTGGGGCTAACGTAATGCACCGATGCGATTCGATAGCGGTGGATCAAAAACAGTTGCAGCAGAGTCATAAACCGTTTGCGCAGAAAACTTTCTTCAAACGTGTTCTGGTCGCGCACCGACAGAATGGCCCGGTCGCGGCGATCCTGAATGACGGCAAAAACAACGTTGGCCAGCTTGTTTTTTGCCTCATCCAAAACCTGCAACTCCAGCAGTTCCGAGGCGGCGGTATGGGGCCGCAGCTTTACCCGCAGCGAGGTGGGCATCTGGTAGTGTTTGGCCCACTGCTCCAGCCAGTTCTCCAACAGTTTGGGCGGGACTTCGGTTTGAACCAGGTGCTGCACCTGCGTTGAGCCTTTGCCCATTGCCTTGGTGGTGGCGGTGCGCCCGGACGAAGCCGCGAGCGCACCATCCAGCCGCGCGCCGCCGACCAGCGTTTGCGGCGTTTTGTACGGCGAATCGAGCAGCCGGATTTTGCGCTGAAGTTGGGCCAGCGCCAGCATCCCGTTCTGCAGAATGCCGGTGGCAAAATCTTCGGCGGCCACGCCATCAATTTGATGCCCACCATACGTAACAAAGTTAAAAACAAAGCCGAGTTTGCCCAGTTCGCCGGGGAACTGGCGCATTTGGTCATCGGTCATGCCGGTGGTGTCCCAGTTAAACGACGGCGACAGGTTGTAGGCCAGCATTTTGTCGGGGTAAACGGCGTGAATGGCGTCGGCAAATTCTTTGGCGTCGGCCATATCCGCGGTTTTGGTTTCCATCCACAAAATATCGGCAAACGGGGCCACCGCCAGCGATTTGGCAATGGCGTACTCAATGCCGCCGCGCACCTGATAGTAGCCTTCGGGCGTGCGGGCCAGCTCGCTGCTCCACACCGCATCAACGCCCATCGAGCGCGCCCTTTCCCGCGCTTCGCCCAAGGAGGCGGTGGCGGCAAACTCAAGCCACTCATTGAGGCTCATCTCAAATTTTACGCCTTCTTCCGCGTGAAAACGCATCCGGTCGGCCACGGCTTCACCATAAGTAACAACGCCGGCTACGGTTTCCCACAACTTAACAAATTTTGACAGGATGACGTCAAGCCCCTGCTCAATTTCTGCCTCCGAGGTGGTGTTTTGCAGCGCCGCCGCTTTTTCATCGATGGTTCCCAGCAGGCCAACTTTTTCCAGCCACGTATAAACCGAGTCGTATTCGGCCTGCGGGATGTTGTAGAGCAGGTGGCCATTAATTTCCGCCACCCCCTGGTCATAAAACCGTTTCATAATGGCCAGGGTGCAGTTTTTGTAGCTGGGCATATTGAGGTTGGTTGACCCCAAAATAAAGGGATGGTCGCGCTCATCACTGTCGGTATCCAGCAGGTTGGCGGCTTCGGCGTCGGTGCGGGCCACAATAATGCCCGGCACCTTCATAATATCGAGCTGAAATCGGGCCGCGTTGAGCCGTTTGATCTGCTCATCAACCGGCACCAGCACTTTACCGCCCTGGTGACCGCATTTTTTGGTGCCGGGTTTTTGATCCTCGATGTGGTAGCCGGTGACCCCCACTTCCACAAAGCGCCGAATCAGGTTGCGCACGTGGGCGTCGCCGCCGTGGCCGGTATCGGCATCGGCCACAATAAACGGCCGGTAATCGATAACGGGCGTATTTTTGCGCTCCTTCTCGGACATTCTGGAGCGGGCAAACTGCTGGTTTTTGTCTGCCGCCAGCAGCGCCCGGATCAGTGCGGCAGCCTCATCGGGCACCTGGCTCAGCGGATAACTGGCCAGATCCGCGCCGGGGTCTTCGGTGGTGGAGCCTTTGGCCGAGGTGGCCCAGCCGCCCAGGTAGATACCTTTGATGCCCATCCGCTTCATGGTGACCGCCTGCCCCGGCGAATAGGGGCCAAAGGTGGTAATTGACTCGCCTCTGGCAAACAGGTCGCGCAGCAACTCGTAAAACTCGCCAGCGGCATTTTGGGCCACGGTGTATTCCTGCCGAATGGTGCCGCGCTGCTCTGCCACCTGCCGCGCAGAATAGAGGCGGGTGATTTCTTTGAAACGAGGTGTGGCAAACCAGGCTCTGGTTTCGGCAACCTCTCGTTCAAAAGCGGCCATCTCGTCCCTGTCATTTTGTTGCGATACGTTTTCTTCCAATAATTCTTTTTCCAGCAGAGCCATAGTTTCCTCCTGTGAAAAGACAATTACCAATTACCAATTACCAATTATCAATGGCGAATGCTGAATTGTTGATCACTCGCCGACCGCAACTCGCAATTCGCCACCCGCTACACGCCAGTAGGTCGGGCTTGTAGCCCGACAGTCACTGTACAAGCGTGACCTGCTTTTTGCTCAATCAATTTCCTGGTAGGCCAGCAACGTCAGAAACGGCACAAAGTCATCGCTGGCGGTGAGCCGGTCAAACAATTGCGCGGCTTTTTCGTATGTACCGGAAGCAAAGGTCTGTTCGCCGACAATTTCTTTGACTTTTTGCAGCTCTTCGGCCAGCATCTGGCGGAACAGCTCTACAGTAATTTTGCGGCCATCATCGAGCTTGCCTTTGGAACTGCGAATCCACTGCCACAACTGCGCCCGCGAAATTTCGGCGGTGGCGGCGTCTTCCATCAGGTTGAAAATGGGCACGCAGCCGTTGCCGGCCAGCCACG
>CAYOXS010000425.1:0-3521 GCA_964407935.1 uncultured Caldilineaceae bacterium | reverse complement strand
CCACCAGGCAGGACGCTCAGAAGTTTGAATAAAACTCGATGACGGTGGGCTGGCCATCAAATAGAAGGCTGCTTAACTCGTCGGCGCTGGCAATATTACTGGGGCTGTTGCGTAAAAAGACAAAGGCCCCGGCAATTATGCCCAATACCGTCAACAAAATCCAGTTCAGTTTGAGCCAGGCGATCAAGCCAGAGAGTAACGCCATTATTAATCCTTTGTTGAGTCCAGTTATTCTATTTAGATGCACACCGGGCCAAAAGGTTACAAACTTATCGGCCGGGCGTAGTTTCCGCGGGATGAAGTTGCGCCGGCGTGAACCTATTGTAAGCCGAGGTTACGCCCCAGGCAAAAAGAACCGTGCCTATTCCGAGCGGAGCGCGGATTAACGGCGGCGCAATCAATGCAATGCGGATGAGCACCGTTGCCACGGCAAAACCGGAGTTGCGGAACGCCACGTGATAGGTGGAACTGTACCGCAAAGCGATGAGCACCAGCAGAATATCGCTGAAAATCAGCAGGGTGTAAAACGTTTCAAATACGCTGGTTTGGGGGTGGTCGGGTTGTTGCAGATAAACGCGCAGGTTTTGCAGCACAATCAGCCCAAACCCGGCCAGCAAGATCAGACCGATCAATTTTTTGGTGGCGATGAACGTTTCCTGCTCGTGGGCGTCGTGGGTGATGGGCTGGTGTTTTTGGGCGCGGTAAAAAAAGCCCAGCACAAAAAAGATGAGCAGCGCGCCCACCGCTGTCACAATAATGGGCAGCACCACCGGCTGAATTTCGTCCCACGAGAGCGGTTCGCTGAAGTGGGAGAACTTTTCAAACGTCTCGCGCAACAGGATCAGCGAAAACACTTCAAACTGCTTGCCCACCGATGTGGCCACCGAATAGGCCAGGGCAAAAACCAGGCTGATAATCTCGATGACCAGCAGCAGGGTAAAGGCCAGTTCAATGGCATTGAGGTGATTGGTCGGCAGCCGGCTGCCCAGCGAGGCCGGTAGCAGGCTCAGCCGGTTTACTTCAATAACGGCGATGGCCAGCACAAAAATTACGGCCAGGCTGCTGCCCAGCAGCCGCCGCAACTGCGGCCCTTCCCAACGGCGTTCAACGCGGTCAAACAGCCGGCCAATCACCAGCAATGCCCGGTGTAGCATTTTTTGCACCAATCAGGCGCGCTTGCTGTGATCTACAGCTTTGAGGATTTTTAAATTGAGCACAATAAAGCGCCAAAATTGGTACAGCTTATGATTCATCCAGTAGCGTTCACGGTTGGTAATTTCCATTTGATCCTCCCTTGAAAATAGCGAATTGCGAATGAACGAATCAGCGAGTCTGCGAGTCTGCGAATTACGTTTTACGCAACACGCAACACAAACTCAAAACTCAAAACTCACCAAACTCCCTCACCCTCTACTCCGGGATGAGTTTCCAGCCCACCCGCCCTTGCAGCTTGTGCATAAACGTGGTGTGGATCATCCGTTTCATCCAGGCGCCGGCAAGCCCCATTTCCATGTCGGTTACAAACATATCGCGTCCCTGCTCGTTGGGGTATTTGCGAAAGTCTGGCACCACCGGATAAACCACAATTACGGCAGCAGAGCCATCCCACAGCGAGTCGCCCATCGAAGCGATACAGGCCGCCGACATCTCGCTCATCCGCTCGCTGTGAGTCATCCGCCCGTGTTTTACCAGATCGATGATGTTTTTAGCCACAATCCGGCCAATGATGCCAGAAACCATACCGGTGCGCGGTGGGGCGGCGGCGATGCTCATCCCTTTGGGGTTGGTGTGCGGCACAGAAATGGGGCCCGGCGGAGCAAAGGCAATCCCGGCGGCAAAAATGTTTTTGTAGCTGGGATTGCGGTAAACAGCCGGCCAGGTATCGGGGTTGGCTGCCATTTCTTCATACGGCAGGCCATAATGGGCATCTACCAATACCAGCCCGTTTTTAGCCACGACTTTGCCGGACACATCTTCGCCATTGGCGCCGGTAAATTTCAACGGCCGGCCGGTAAACTGCGGGATTAGCATCGCAAAGTCAAAATCGGTTTCGCCGTCGTTGCCCTCGTAATCTTGCCAGTACACTTTGCCCGGCTCAACGCCCGTTACCCCTCTTTGAACCGCCCATTGGGTATCGTATTCTTTGAAGAGCGCCTTCAAAAAATCTTCGCTGGTCAGTAGCTTGTCGCTTTTTCTAACGTAAACGCCGCGCACGCCAAAATCGCCCACTGTTCGCTCGTTAGATAGATAGAGCAGGTCGGCTTTGTCTCGCACGCCGCGCTTGACCAGGCTTTTGTGAACATTGGTGATGTATTCAAAGGCTGCACCCTGGCAGGTTGCGCCGGGATGGCCGGTGCCCACCACAATTTTTTGGCGTTCGCCCCGTTTCATGCGCTCCACGGTTTCCAGAAATTTGTCCCGGGTTTGCACAGCGTGGCCGGCGGTGCAGATAGAATAGGTGTTGCCGATATCCGGCCCCAGCCCTGGCGTGGCCTCAAAATTTAGTTTGGGGCCGGTGGCAATTACCAGATAATCGTACGGTACGTTAATGGTTTCGCCCGGTTTATCGCGCCGCTGAACAACCACAAACTGATTTTCCGCGTCCGGGTGAACTTCGGTAGCCAGGCCGTGGACCAGGTTTACACGCGACTTGTTGTAAACCGGTTTCAGTGGAAAACGCGTTTTTTCCACGTCCATGTGGCCCACGCCTACCCACACCCAGGACGGAACGTAAGAAAAGCGATCAGACTCGCTGATCATCGTTACGTTATGGTCTTTGCCCAAGGCATCACCCAGGTACAACGCCGCCGTATGCCCGGCAAACCCCGCGCCGATTACTACAATTTTTGCCATTTTTCCTCTCCTTGATGACTGAAACAGCATTGCTTATTGTTGCCACAACCGCAAAAAAGCGATCACGTTGGCTATGTCGATGTCGGTGAGGCGAGTGTTGAAGCCGGCCATTACGGTGCCGGGCCGGCCGGTTTGGATGAATTGCAGCAAATTGGCGTTGGAGTTGGCTTGAATGAAGGTGTTAGCGCGCAGCGCCGCGCCGATGCCCCCTTCGCCCTGCGCCCCGTGGCAGGGCAGGCAGTGGGTGCTGTAAACCGCCGCGCCGGTGGTGCTGTCGCCGAGGGGCCACTGCTGCCGCAGCGATTCCAGCGCGGTGAGCGCCGCGGCGTTCTGCCCGGCGTCAAGCTGGGCAGTAATCTGGTCGATGACTCTGGCCCCGGTTTCGTCGGCGCTGGCGGCGGCGCGCCCGAGTTGCAGGCGGGCGCTGGCCGTATCGCCGGCTTGCAGGGCCACCGCCGCCGCTTCCAGCATATCCGGCACAGCAAAAATGGGCGTCACGGTTTGGTCGCTGCGCCAGGCCTGGATCAGCGCGATCAGGTCTTCAATTTGGGCCGGCGAGAGGACACTGCCCCAGGTGGGCATCCCCCGGGCCGGGCGGCCGCTGCGAATGGTCGCCCGGTACCAGTCGTCCGGCAGGTTTTGCAGCCGCTCCAACGCGTTGATGTTGG
>CAYOXS010000424.1:0-3551 GCA_964407935.1 uncultured Caldilineaceae bacterium | reverse complement strand
TCCCCGGCATGATTGTGCTGGTGCTGTTTGTGTTCACCATCCTGTTCACCGCCACCTCCATTGTCCGCGAGCGCGAACTGGGCACCATTGAGCAGCTCATTGTCACCCCCATCCGGCCGCTGGAACTCATCATCGCCAAAGTGATGCCTTATGTTGTGGTTTCGTTTGTGGTTGTTATTGAAGTGCTGGCGGTGGGGGTGTGGCTCTTTGGCGTGCCGATCAACGGCAGTGTGCCGCTGTTGCTCACACTGGCGGCGCTGTTTCTGCTGACTTCGCTGGGGGTGGGGATTTTGGTCTCGTCCACCGCCACCACCCAGCACGAGGCGCTGCTAATGACCTTTGCCACCACCCTGCCCACTGTCTACCTGAGCGGCTTTCTGTTCCCCATCGAGGCCATGCCGCGCTGGCTGCAACTTATCACCTACCTCATCCCGGCCCGCTACGCGATGGTTATTATGCGCGGCATTATTTTGAAAGGGGTGGGGCTGCAAGTGCTCGCTGAGCAGGTGCTGGCGGTGCTGCTTTTTAGCACGGTAGTGCTGGTGCTGGCGGCCACCCGGTTTAAAAAGAAGCTGGAATGATGGCGAATGGCGATTTTGGATTTTAGATTTTGGATTTTGGATTTACGAATTGCGAATGACCAATGACCAATGACAGTTTACGTAACACGCAACACGCAACGCGAATTGCGACTCTGCGACTGTGCGAGTGACCCATGACAAATAGCAACAATCTTATCATTCAAACCGAAAACCTGACCAAGAGATTTCGCCAGATCACGGCCGTCGCTGGTTTGAATTTAGAAATTAAACAGGGCGAAATTTACGGGTTGGTTGGCCCCGATGGCGCCGGCAAAACCACCACCGTGCGCATGCTGGCGGCGATTATGGACCCCAGCGAAGGCGGCGCGACCATCGCCGGGTTTGACCTGCGCAAACAGCCGGAGCGCATCAAAGAGCGCATCGGCTACATGGCCCAACAGTTTGCCCTGTACGGCGATTTGACCGTGCTGGAAAACATCAGCTTTTTTGCCGATGTTTACGGCGTGAGCGGCAAAATCCGCCGTCGGCGCATCGACGAGCTGCTCAGTTTTGCCCGCCTCACCGAATTTACCGACCGCCGGGCCGGGCGGCTTTCCGGCGGGATGAAAAAGAAACTTGGGCTGGCCTGCGCTCTCATCCACAACCCGGAAATTCTGTATCTGGACGAGCCGACCACCGGCGTCGATCCGGTTTCGCGCCGCGAATTTTGGGATATTCTGGCCGGGCTGCACGCCGCCAAAACCACGGTGCTGGTCAACACCCCCTACATGGACGAAGCCGAGCGCTGTTCGCGGGTGGGGTTGATGTACGGCGGCCGGCTGATTGAGTACGGCACGCCCGAACACATCAAAGGGCTGATCCCCGGCGAGTTGATGGAATTTCGGCCGGAGTCGGACTCGGTGCGCGGGGTGGGGCTGCTGCGGCTGGCTAACCGGCTGCTCACCGGCCTGGCAGGCGTGCTGGAAGTACAAACCTACGGCGATTTAATGCACGTTTTTGTCGATGACCTTGCCCGGCGGCAGCCGCAAATTGAAGCGGCGCTCGCCGCGGAACACATCCGCATTGAAAATTTTCGGCGGACGATGCCCCGCATGGAAGAGGCATTCATTTCGCTGATTGGGCGTCAGGAGGCGCAACATGACTAAATTTTTGTTTTGGCAAGGCTGGCTCTTTTTTTGCAGCCTGATCATTATTGGTTTTGGCCTGTACATGGCCTTTTTCAACAACACTATTTTGTTTGGCATATTCGATGAGCCGGTTAAATCCGTATTCTGGCAATCGACGCCAATTTCCAGCCAGGCCCAGCAATTTCAACACTGGATGTACAGCGTGCTTGGCGCAACGATGGCCGGCTGGGGAGTTTTTATCGCGTTTGTGGCGCAGTACCCGTTTAAATCCAAAGAACAGTGGGCCTGGCAGTGTGTGGCGGTTGGCATTGTGGCCTGGTATCTCATCGATACCAGCAGCTCGTTGAGTTACGGTTTTGCCTTTAACGCCATTTTTAACACCGGCCTGCTGCTACTGCTGCTGCTGCCGCTCGTTTTCACCTACACCGATTTTTTTCAGCAGGACGCCGATTTCCCGGAGAAAGCGGGTCGGTAAATGAACAACGGCAATCATTCGCCGGCCATTGAAGTAGACGGCCTGACCAAGAAATTTGGCAACTTTGTGGCGGTTAACAATATCAGTTTTACCGTGCCGCGCGGCGAAATCTTCGGCTTTTTGGGGCCAAACGGCGCGGGCAAAACCACCACCATCCGCATGCTGCTGGGGTTGCTTACGCCCAGCAGCGGTTCGGCCAAAGTGGTGGGGCTGGATGTGGTCAGCCAAAGCGAGGCCCTGCGGAAACGCATCGGCTATATGAGCCAGAAATTCAGCCTGTACAACGATCTGCGCGTTGAGGAAAACCTTAATTTTTACGGCGGGGTGTACGGCGTGCGCGGCCAAACTTTAAAAGAGCGCAAAAAATATATTTTGCAGATGGCCGGCCTCACCGGCCGCGAGCGCGAACTGACCAAAAATCTGTCCGGCGGCTGGAAACAGCGGCTGGCGCTGGGCGTGGCCATTATTCACCAGCCGGAGGTGCTCTTTCTGGATGAGCCGACCGCCGGGGTTGACCCCATCTCGCGCCGCGCTTTTTGGGAGCTGATTTACGATCTGGCCGAGCAGGGCACCACCATTTTGGTCACTACCCACTACATGGACGAGGCCGAACACTGCCAGGAGCTGGTTTTTATTCAGCGCGGCCATCTGGTGGCGCAGGGATCGCCGGAGCAGGTAAAAATTGAGCAGATGCACGGCGACGTCATCGAAATTGATTGCGATGATGCCAGCCGGGCCGTGCCGCTGCTGCGCGATCTGAACTTATTTGAAGAAGTGGCGCTGTACGGCGCGCTCATCCACGTGGTCACCAACCAGGCCGAGGCCCACATGCCGCTGATCCGGCAAACCCTGGCCGATAACGGCATCGCCGTGGCCAGCGTGGAACGGATTGCGCCTTCGCTGGAAGATGTGTTCATTTCCAGCGCCCGCCACGCAGAAAAAGTGCTGGGAGTACGATGACAGATGTCAGAAATCAGTAGTTAGTAGCCAGATGACAGATTACAGAATCAGGAGTTCGAAAGCTTTGCTTTCGGAACAAAAAGCGTAGCTTTTTGACTCCTTTTTGTCTGATTATTGCCATCTGACCACTGGTTACTGAAATATCGGAGGTTTCAATGATACACAAACTCAGACCGTTAATTGTTTTGCTAATTCTGGCCGCGATTGCCGGCAGCGGTTACTGGTACTTTACCCAAAACCCAAACAAACTGACCGCGGCCAAGGTGCAGTTGGGGCTGCTCACGCCCGCCGAAGCGGCCGGCATCTACATGGTGTCCGGCTACATTGAAGCCGATGAAGTGACCGTGGCCCCCGAAACCCGCGGCCGCATCACCGAACTGCTGGTCGACGATGGCGATTTTGTGCAGGCCGGGCAAACCATTGCCCGGCTCGACGCTGCGCTGCTCG
>CAYOXS010000423.1:0-3560 GCA_964407935.1 uncultured Caldilineaceae bacterium | reverse complement strand
TAGAGGGGCGTACCCGTTTTTTCTTGTCAACCCCCTGAATTCCAGTTCAGCCAAAAAAACCAGGAGTCCGTACAGAACTCCTGGTCGATACAAACAATTGGGTTAGACGGCCAAACCGCCGACCGTTACGACTGGCCATCCATTTGGCCGGGGTAACGCTCGCCGCCGGTGCGCCGCCGGCGGGCCACCTTAAGCCGGGCCATTGAGCGGCGCAATAAGGCTTCGGCGCGGGCAAAATCAATTTCCGAGTCTTTGGCTCTGGCCAGCAATTCTTCGGCCCGTTTGCGGGCGGCTTCGGCGCGGGCCAGGTCAATTTCTTCGGCGCGTTCGGCCGCATCGGCCAGCACCACAACGTGGTCTGGCTGCACTTCCATAAAGCCGCCGCCAATGGCAAAATACTGGTCTGGCTGGCCATCTTTTTTTACAATCAGCTCGCCGTAAGACAAGCCGGTTAACAGCGCGGTGTGGTGCGGCAAAATACCAAGCACCCCTTCGGTGCCGGGCGCCACCACCATATTCACCTCATCGTCAAACAACTTGCGTTCAACTGTTACAATTTCCAAACGGATTGTTGCCATCAGGTTATCCCGTTATTCGTTGGCTTTTTCGTACCGTTCAAGAACCTCGTCAACGTTACCGGCCATGTAAAAATGCTGCTCAGAAACGTGGTCCAGTTCACCGTCGAGCACTTTCTTGAAGCCGGCCACGCTTTCGGTGATGGGCACGTAGCGGCCAGGCCGCCCGGTAAACTGTTCGGCCACAAAGAAGGGCTGCGAGAAGAAGCGCTGGATTTTGCGGGCGCGGGCCACCACCAGCTTGTCATCTTCTGAAAGTTCGTCGATGCCCAAAATGGCGATGATGTCTTGCAGGTCTTTGTAGCGCTGCAGCACCTGCTGCACGCCGCGGGCCACGTTGTAATGCTCTTCGCCCACAATCTGCGGGTCGAGGATGCGGCTGGTAGAACCCAGCGGGTCTACGGCGGGGTAAATCCCCAGCGCCGCGATGGAGCGTTCCAGTGAAATGGTCGCGTCAAGGTGAGCAAACGTGGTGACCGGGGCGGGGTCGGTGTAGTCATCGGCGGGCACGTACACGGCCTGCATACTGGTAATTGAGCCGCGGGTGGTAGAGGTGATGCGCTCCTGCAGCTCGCCCATTTCGGTGGCCAGGGTAGGCTGATAACCCACCGCGCTGGGCATCCGGCCCAGCAGCGCCGACACCTCAGAACCGCTCATCACAAAGCGGAAAATGTTGTCGATGAACAGCAGCACGTCGCGGCCTTCATCGCGGAAATATTCGGCCATCGTCAGCCCGGTGAGGGCCACTCGCAGGCGCACGCCCGATGGTTCGTTCATCTGGCCAAAGACCATGCACAGCTTGTCGAGCACGCCGGCTTCCTGCATTTCTTTGTAAAGCTGGGTGCCTTCGCGGGTGCGCTCGCCGACGCCGGCAAATACGGAGAAACCGCCGTGCTCGCGGGCCAGCGATGCGATCAGCTCAAGGATGACCACAGTTTTGCCCACACCCGCGCCGCCAAAAATGCCGGTTTTCCCACCCTTGGTAAACGGGGCAATCAGGTCGATGACCTTTACGCCGGTTTCAAAAATTTCGGCTTTGGTCACCTGATCTTTAAATTCCGGGGCGGCCCGGTGGATGGGGTAGTAGGTGTCGCTTTCAACCGGCCCCAAATTATCAACCGGACGGCCCAGCACGTTAAAAATCCGCCCCAGGCTGGAGGGGCCAACGGGCACGCTGATGGGCGCGCCGGTGTTGACGGCGGTCATTCCCCGGCGCAACCCGTCGGTGGCATCCATTGCAATAGTCCGAACGGTTTCGCCGCCCAAATGCTGCTGCACTTCCAGAACCAGCGGCTCTTTTCCTTCCAGCGGAATTTCCACAGCGTCGAAAATTTCGGGCAGGTCGTCCACGGTTGGGAACTCAACATCTACCACCGCGCCCAAAACTTGTTTGATGTGGCCTGCGGTTCCTTTCGCCATTCAATCCTCCTGTGAACAATAAACAGGCATAAAAATTGGTGCCGTTGTAATTTTCTAAGAATTTGCCTGGGCCAACGCCTCGGCGCCGCCGGCGATATCGAGCATTTCTTTGGTAATGGCTTCCTGACGGGCCTTGTTGTAGGTCAGGGTTAAATCGCCAATCAACTCTTTGGCGTTTTCGGTGGCGTTCCGCATGGCCACCATCCGGGCCGAATGCTCGCTGGCCAGCGCCTCGAGCATGGCCTGATAGATTTGCAGCTCGGTGAAACGGGGCAGAAGCGTGTCGAGCAGGGCCTCCGCCGTGGGTTCGTAAATGTAGTCAACCTTGGCCATGGTCACTTCGCCGCCCAGGTATTCGCTCATCACCTTGCTTTCAATCATGCCGGGTTCAAACGGCAGCAGCAGGCGGATGGTCGGTTCCTGGGTGAGCGTGTTGATAAAATCGGTGTAGGCCAGGTAAACCTCATCGTATTCACCCGCTAAAAAGCCATCGATGGCAATGCGGGCAATCGGCATCGAATCCAGCACCGTTGGCTGAGCCGGCAAATCAGTAAATTCGGCCACTATTTTGCGCCCGTAGCGCGCCATAAAATCGCGGCCTTTGCGGCCCACCGTCACCAGGCTGGCATCATTGCGGTCTTCATCCCGCATAAAGCGCGTCACTTTTCTGATAATGTTACCATTGTACGCGCCAGCCAGCCCTTTATCGGAGGTGATCATAATAATGGCGATATTATTGACCTGGGTGCGGCGTTTGAGCAGCGGGTGAAGCTGCTCCACGTTGCCCCACTGCGAGGCAATGTGGGTGAGAATTTCCCACGATTTGGCCGCATATGGCCGCGAAGCCAGCGCCTGTTCCTGGGCGCGGCGCATTTTTGAGGCCGCCACCATTTGCATGGCCCGCGTCACCTGGGAAATATTTTTTACACTTTTGATCCGTCGTTTGATTTCTCGAACAGAGGCCACAAGCTACCCCTTATCTTGATCCGGGAATTGAGTATCCCGCCGACTGGTTATATTCACCCAACGCCGCCTTCAGCGAGGCTTCAATTTCGTCGGTCAGCCGCTTTTGGCCGGCAATGGCCTGCCCCACTTCAGGATGGCTGCTCTTCATGAACTGGATCAGATTGGTTTCATATTCCTGGATTTTGTTTACCGGCACATCGCGGCCAAAGCCTTTGGTCATGGCGTAAATGGCTATCACCTGCTCTTCGAGCGGCACCGGCTGGTACTGCGGCTGTTTGAGCAGCTCGGTCAGGCGCAGGCCACGCTCAAGCTGCTCGCGGGTGGATTTATCCAGGTCAGAGCCAAACTGGGCAAAAGCGGCCAGTTCGCGGAACTGGGCCAGTTCCAGCCGCAGTTGGCCGGCCACCTGCTTCATCGCTTTGGTTTGAGCGTCGCCGCCCACGCGAGACACGGAGATACCGGCGTTCACCGCCGGGCGTTGACCGGCGTAAAACAGGTCGCTTTCCAGAAAAATCTGGCCATCGGTAATGGAAATAACGTTGGTGGGCACGTAGGCGCTCACGTCGCCGGCCAGAGTTTCAATCACCGGCAGCGCCGTCA
>CAYOXS010000422.1:0-3573 GCA_964407935.1 uncultured Caldilineaceae bacterium | reverse complement strand
AATTACAGCACCGACAGCCTGTACGAGCATTTTAGCCAGGTAGACTTGCGCGTCGCGGGAGCCTATATGCTGGTCATCGACGGCCAGAATCGGCTCATTTACCACCCCAACAAACAATTCATCGGTTCCAGGCTGTCGCCAGAATTTGTGAGCCACCTGGCCGGCCCGGAAGGCTCTTTTGTAACCAGCATTGATGGGCAGGAAATGCTGGCTACCTACAGCCGCTCAACCATGAGCGACTGGGCGCTGATTGGGCTGGTGCCGGTGGCCAACCTGTCCAGCAGCGCCAATATCATCTCAAACGTTACCCTGATTGTGCTGTTCACCTCGTTTGCTGTTATTGCGCTGGCCGCCCTGGTTGTTTCAAAAACAACCGTGGAACCCATTAAGAATATTACCGAGCTGTTCAAGCAAATTCAGGCCGGCACCTTTAGCGGCCAGGTTCGGCTGCCAGAAGATCGGAACGACGAAATTGGCGAGCTGATGCGCTGGTTTAATACGTTTCTGGCCAGCCTGGCTGCTCAGAAAGAAACTGAGCAGGCATTGATCCAGGCCAAGGAAACCGCCGAACAGGCCAACCAGGCCAAAAGCGCCTTTCTGGCCACAATGAGCCACGAACTCCGCACCCCGCTCAACGGAATTTTGGGTTACACCCAAATTCTGGAGCGAGACCCCGACCTGAACCCGCACCATCGGAATGGCTTGCAGATTATCCGGCAAAGCGGCGATCATTTGCTCACGCTCATTAACGATGTACTGGATTTGGCCAAGATAGAAACCGGCAAAATGGAACTGCAAAGCGCGTCATTTCATTTGCCCGGTTTTTTGCACAGTCTCGGCGATATTATCCAGGTGTGGGCATCGCAAAAGAAGATTGCGTTTGTGCTTGAAACCAGCGCCCCCGGCGGCAAGTTCCCCACCTATGTAACGGGTGACGAAAAGCGATTGCGCCAGGTGCTGATCAACCTGCTGGGAAACGCTGTAAAATTTACGGAGCAGGGGCAGGTAATCTTGCGGGTTAGGGGTACAAAATTTAACCGCGCCGGACAGGTTCAGCGCCTCCGCTTTGAGGTAGAAGATACCGGTATTGGGATACCCGCTGACCAGCTCGAAGCTATTTTTGATTCGTTCTACCAGTTGGGTAATTACAAAACCAAAGTCACCGGCACCGGGCTTGGACTGCCCATCTGCCGCCGCCTGGTAACCTTAATGGCCGGGCAACTACAGGTAAAAAGCCGGCTCAATGGGGGGTCTGTTTTCTGGTTTGAAATCCCTATGCCCGAAATTGCCCCGGCCGGAAAGGGGCTGGTCGGCCATTCGGGCCAGCAGATTGTCGGGGTTAAAAACCAGCCGCCTCCCAAAATATTGATTGTTGATGATCTGCCTGAAAACAGGGTGATGTTGGTCGAAATGCTGGCGCTGGTTGGATTCCCGGTGAGCGCGGCCGGCAGCGCGGCCGAGGCGCTAAAAGTAGCCGGGGAATTTCACCCGGACGCGGTTTTGGTGGATTTGGTGCTGCCGGAGGTAGACGGTTTTGAATTGATCCGCCAACTGCGCCAAACGCCCTCGCTGCAAAATATAAAAATAGTCGCCAACTCGGCCAGCGTCTATCAATCCTACGCCGAAAAAAGCCTGGCCGCCGGCAGCAATGTATTCCTGCCAAAGCCGATACGTCTGAATGACCTGCTGGATGTCTTACAGCATTTGTTGGACTTGACCTGGATTTTTCACGGCGAAAATACCGGAGACACAGTCGCCGCCGGTTCGGCGGACCAGGCCAACTCTCTGCCCGGTGAGGTTATTAATAAATTGCTCGAACTGGTCAGAATCGGCGATATCCGGGCGTTGTACGGCCAGCTTGAACTGATCCGGCAAAATCTGGCCACTCGGGAGCAGGCCGAACATTTGCTGAATCTGGCCCAAACCTTTCAGTTAGATGATCTGGCAGCCACGTTACAGGAGATGAAGGCCAGGGTTGAAGCGGAGAGTGTGCGATAATTTTTTTTTGGCCACTAAAAAACCCTTGACAAATGGATTAACCTGTGATACATTTTGCCCCAAGTTAATGTTAAAAAACGATGACCGGGAAGAGTAACTGCTTCAGCGACGTTCAGAGAGCCGGCGAAAGGTGTGAGATCGGTACGTGCGCCAGCAGTGAATGGGCCCGCGAGTTGCGCCCCAAAAGCAGTTTGGTGAGTGGGTGTGTTGAGTGGGTTGGGTGAGTTTTTACTCACCGCACTCACCTAACTCACAAAACCCACCAAACTTATGTGCGAGTAGGCGGCGCCGGCTCCCCACCGTTAGCCGGGGGCGGATATTCAGGCGCAAGCTGCGTATCCGGCAAAGTGAGACTGGCTGACCGCGATCAACCTTGTGTGTTTCACACAGGGTTTTTTGTTAGCCACCGTCTAAGCGGGGTGGCACCGCGCGAGGTTCAACCTCTCGTCCCCGAAAGCGTACCAATTGTGGTAGGTTTTCGGAGGCGAGAGGTTTTTTTATTTTGGATTTTAGATTGCCGATTTTGGAGTTTTGCCAGGCCAAAGCGACCCATCCAAAATCCAAAATCGTAAATCGTAAATCGTAAATCGGAGGAAGCGATGTACAAACCAACTTTAGAGCAAGTGGAGGCTATGACCGACCAGGGCAATCTCATCCCCATTTATCGTGATTTGCCCGCGGACATGGAAACGCCGGTCAGCATTTACCTGAAATTGCAGGACGAAGGCCCCTGCTTTTTGCTGGAGTCGGTCTCCGGCGGCGAGCACGTGGCCCGCTATTCGTTTATTGGCGTGCGGCCGCGCGGCATCATCACCACCTTTGGCAACGAAGTTTACATTTCTACTGAAGGCCACGGCCGCACCGTCTCGTTGACCGACGGGCTGGACCCGCTGGCCGTACTCAAGCAGGAAATGAGCCGCTACAAACCGGTGCGCCTGGCCGACCTGCCGCGCTTTATCGGCGGGGCGGTTGGGTTTATGAGCTACGATGCCGTGCGCCGCTTTGAACGCCTGCCCGATACCAACCCCGACTCGCTGCGCCTGCCCGAAGCCGCCTTTTTGATTGCCCACACGCTGGTGGTGTTTGACCACGCCCGGCAGCGGCTGCAAATTGTGGCCAACGCCGATTTGACCCGCAGCGATGTGCGCACCGCTTACCGCCGGGCCACGGCCCGCATCGATGAGGTGGTGGCCCGGCTCAACGCGCCGCTGCCGGAGGTGCCGCCCGCGCCGCAGGTTGAGCACAACGGGCTGGAATCCAACTTTAGCCAGGCTGAGTACAAAGAGATTGTCAACCAGGCCAAAGAGTACATCGCCGCCGGCGATATTTTTCAGGTAGTGCTCTCGCAGCGGCTGTCGCGCCGCACCTCGGCCCATCCGTTTAGTATTTACCGGGCGCTGCGCATGCACAATCCCTCGCCCTACATGGTTTTTATGCGCTTTCCCGGCGGGGTGAGCAGTTTGCCGCTACATATTATCAGCGCCAGCCCGGAAATGCACGTGCGGCTGGAAGATGGCGAGGCCGAGCTGCGGCCCATCGCCGGCACGCGCTGGCGCGGCGCCACCGTTGATGAAG
>CAYOXS010000421.1:0-3574 GCA_964407935.1 uncultured Caldilineaceae bacterium | reverse complement strand
CCACCCCAACACCCCCACCCCCCCCCGACCCCCCCCCCCCCCCCCGCGGGGTGGGGGGGGGGGGGGGGGCGCGGGCCCCCCAAACTTGGCATCAATTTCTGCAATCCTGGCCTATGAATCAAAACTGCCCGGTGAAAAACCGGGCAGTTTTGATTTTAAAGTAGTAGATTTACGGTTTGGGCGCGGCGGCCTTGATTTCGCCAGAGACGCCATCTTCAAATTGCTTGAAGTTGTTGATAAACATCTCGGCCAGTTTTTTGGCTTGCGCATCGTAGGCGGCTTTATCGTTCCAGGTGTTGCGCGGAACGAGCACTTCTGGCGGCACGCCGGGGCAGGAGGTTGGCACTTCCACACCGAAGGTGGGGTCCGTTTCAAAGGCAACCTTGTCCAATCGGCCTTCCAGCGCGGCGTGAACCATAGCCCGGGTGTAGGCGATATGCATCCGCTGGCCAACGCCGTAGGGGCCGCCGCTCCAGCCGGTGTTCACCAGCCAAACGGTTGAGCTGTGCTCGGCGATCTTTTTGCCCAGCAGGTCGGCGTAAATGCCGGGGTGGTGGGCCATAAAAGGCGCGCCAAAGCAGGCGCTAAACGTGGCCTGCGGTTCGGTGACGCCGCGTTCTGTGCCGGCAACTTTGGCGGTGTAGCCAGAAATAAAGTGGTACATGGCCTGGGCCGGGGTGAGCCGGGAAATTGGCGGCAGCACGCCAAAGGCATCGGCGGTGAGGAAAATCACGTTTTTGGGATGCCCTTTGCCCAGCCCGTCGAGGGCGGCGTTGGGGATGTAATCGATGGGGTAGGAGGCGCGCGTGTTTTCGGTCATCGATCCGTCATCAAAATCTACCCGGCGGCCAATGGGGTCAAACACCACGTTTTCCAGCAGAGTGCCAAAGCGACGGGTTGTCTCGAAAATTTCCGGCTCGGCTTCTTTGGACAGGCGAATAACCTTCGCGTAGCAACCACCTTCGAAATTAAAGATGCCGTTGTCACTCCAGCCATGCTCATCATCGCCAATCAGCCGCCGCGAGGAGTCGGCGGAGAGGGTGGTTTTACCGGTGCCGCTCAGCCCAAAGAACAGAGCTGTGTCGCCTTCGGGGCCGTAGTTGGCCGAACAGTGCATCGGCATAACGCCTTTGAGCGGCAGCAGGTAGTTCATCACGGTAAAGATGGATTTTTTGATTTCGCCATTGTATTTGCTGCCGCCAATCAGCACCAGTTTTTTGGCAAAGTTGACCAGAATGAAGGTTTCGGTATTGAGGTTATCGCTTTTGCCGCGGCCGTGGAAGCTGGGCACCGCGAGCACAGTAAATTGCGGCTCAAAATATTCCTGTTCCTCTTGCTTTGACTTGATGAACATGTTGCGCGAGAACATGCTGGCCGAAGCGCGCTCGGTGATAATCCGCACCGCCAGCCGGTAGTCCCGGTCGGCGCCGGCCCAGCAATCCTGCACAAACACGTCTTTGTTTTGCAGATAGGCGGTCATCCGGCCGTGCAAGTCGTCAAAATTTTCGGCGGGGATCGGTTTGTTGACTTTGCCCCACCAGATATGCTCGCTGCTGGATGGTTCATCGACCGTGAATTTGTCGTTGGGCGAGCGGCCGGTGTGCGGCCGGGTATCTACCACCAGCGGCCCCAGGTGAACAACTGTGCCTTCACCGCGCTTTACGGCCTCTTCGTACAGGGCCGCCGTTGACAGGTTCCAGTAAACCCTGGCGAGGTTGGTTAACCCCTGCGCGTCAAGTCCAACTTTTTTGGAAATAACTCCAACGTTTTCCATTGTTTCTCCTTTCAACAAAAAATAGGGGGGTGATATTTAAAGTTTGGCCAACGCCAAACGGAATCAACAGCTTGGGTTTGGGCTGTGTTGAGAGTGCGCAGCGAAGGATAAATTATCCCCGCCAGAGGCCGCTAAAGTTGGGACCAGAATGGGTATTGGGGTGCGAGCGGATCAGTCGGCCTTGAAACGGGCCTCTAGTTCTTCCAGCATCATTGCTGCTTCAACGAGCTTATCGAGCGGGTTGTCTTCGCCGCGATAATAGCGATAGTCGCACGGCATAATATCTAAAACTTTGACCAGGCTTTGATGGCGGCTGCGAATGGTATCTTCGGCGGCGTTGTACCATCCGGCCATGTTTTCGAGGGTGGCATCCAAAAAGTTGATTTTACGAACAGTGTAATCCAGGGCGGCAGCCCAGGTTTCCGGGTGAGCTAAATCGAGCGGCGCTGCGCCAATGGTGACCCGGTATTCAACCCACATTTGAATAGCGGCGCCAACAATTTCCAGCGCGATTTTTTGTTGGGGCATAACGCTGGTAAGCAGCGATTCTACATCGTCCAGCGAGTTGCTGAAGAGCGTTTCAAAGCGGTCGATCAGGGTTTTGTTGGTTTCGGTGCGTAAATAATCGCCCAAAGCCTGGAGCATTTGCTCGTAATCGCCCATCCTCACTTGAGCGCGGGCCAGGTTCAGGTGATATTCGGGCAGTTGATCATCAAGCCGGGCCGCTTCCTGAAACAAGGTGATGGCGCTGTCCAGTTCCCAGTGGTCAAAGTGCTCCAGGCCGGTCCGGTTGAGAGATTGTGCTCGAAGTTTGTCGGTGGCTGTTGCCTGTCGGGTCATTTGAGGTTTCTCGCCTTTTTACTGAATTGAGGCTGCCCGGCTAGGCCGAGCTTTGCGCGGTAACGGTGTCACTTTCAACGGTTGGGGCTTCGGCGGCCAGTTCTTCTTCAACCAGCAGCCGTTTGAGCGCGGCAATGGATACTTCAAGCATGCTCAGATCAGGCTCGCGGGTGGTCATGCCCTGCAGGGCCAGGCCGGGGGCAATGAGCAGTTTCATTACCCGATTTTCCTGATGGACGGCGCTAAACTTTAAAAATTCGTAGGCAATGCCGGCGATCACCGGGATCAGCACAATTCGGGACAGAACTTTGAGCCAGATGTTGGGGTTGCCCACCAGCGCAAACACAAAAATTGAAATGACCATCACAATCAGCAGAAACGCCGTTCCGCAGCGAGGGTGAACAATGCTGCACTGCGCCACCTTTTCCGGCACCAGGTCAACATTGTTTTCGTAGGCGTTAATGGCTTTGTGTTCGGCGCCGTGATAACCAAACACGCGCCGCACGTCTTCCATGTGGCCAATGGCCCACACATACCCAATAAACAGGGCCAGCCGGACAACCCCTTCAATGAGGTGCTGCACCAGCAGCGGTATTTCTACAAAATAATTGATGAGGCTGATGAGCGCCAGCGGGCTGACAAAAAAGATGGCCAGCGCCAAAACAAGCGAAACAGCGACCGCGCCCCAGGCCATCGGGCCGGAAAATTCAACATCTTCTTCGCCCATTGCCACATCGGCGGAATACATCAGGGTGCGCATACCCAGCACCAGAGTGTCCCACAGCAGGGTAAAGCCGCGGATAAACGGCACTTTGTTGATAAAACTGGAATAGATGCGGGGGTTGAGGGGTTCGGTGTGCAGGACAATTTCGCCCTGCGGATTACGGACAGCCACGGCCATGTGTTTGCGGCCGCGCATCATCACCCCTTCGATGACGGCCTGGCCGCCGTAGTTAAATG
>CAYOXS010000420.1:0-3601 GCA_964407935.1 uncultured Caldilineaceae bacterium | reverse complement strand
TGGCGCGGCGAGCCTGCCAATCGCTGCGGGGGTATGCGCGGGTGTTCCCCATTGGCCAACCTCGCGCGGCGATGGCGCAGGGTAATTTTGAGTGGTTATCGGGCCGGCAGCGCGCGGCCCGGCAGTGGTGGCAAAAGGGGCTGGCTGCCGCTACCCGCCTCGGCATGCCGTTTGACGCCGGGCTGGCTTATTTTGAACTGGCCCGCCACCTGCCGGCCGGTCACCCGGACCGCGTCGAACATCTGCGCCGGGCCAACGAAATTTTTAAAGAAATTGGAGCCGCGTATTACCAGCAGTTAGCCAACGAGGTATAACAATGTACAACTCAACGTTGAGTAATCTCATTGCCGGGGCGGTGTCCCGGCTGGAGGCGGAACTGGAGCTGGCCATGCCGGTGATGTCGCCGTACATTTGGGCCTGGCTGCGGCAGTTAGCCGGTTCCAATCAGTTGCAGGATTACTTTCAGCACCCGCTGGCGTTTCCATCACTGTTGCTGCCGTGGTGGCTGGATGACTGCCTCGATGGCGTGATTGATGAAACGCTGCAAGCTGATTTGATTTACTCTACCCTCAATGGTTACCTTCACATCCGCCTCATCGACAACGTGATGGACGGCCACAGCACCGACGAGCCGCACCTTTTGCCGGCGCTCGGTTTTTTTCACACCCAGTTTCAATGCACGTACATTAACTACTTTGCCCCCGACCACTCTTTTTGGCCCTATTTTCAGAGCACCTGGTATCAATCCGCGGAATCGGCCATGGCCGAAGCCCGCACGCCGCGGCTGGACGCGACCCAGTTTCAGCAGATTTCGGCTAAAAAAGTGTGCGCGGCCAAAATTCCGCTGGCCGCCGTGTGCCATTTTCACAATCGGCCGGCCATGCTCGAGCCGTGGGACCGGCTGGTTGATCTGCTGGGCGGCTGGCACCAAATGCACAACGATGTCTTTGGCTGGCACAAAGACGTAACCACCGGCGTGGCCACCTACTTTTTGAGCGAGGCCGAACAGCGCCGCGCGCCCGGCGAATCGGTGGCCGGCTGGGTGGCCCGCGAGGGCTTTGCCTGGGGTATGACCGCGCTGGCCGAAATGATGGCCGAGTTAACCACCTTTGCCGGCCGGTTAAACTGCCCGGAACTGCTGGCCTATTTGGACACGCGCCGGCAGTTGCTGGGCAAACAGCGGCAGCAGGCCGAAAAAGGACTGGCGGCGCTGGTCAAACTGGTTAACGCAACAGAAGGCGCGTCGGGCCAGGGGGAAGGGTGAGGAGAGTTTGGTGAGTTTTGAGTAGGTGTTGCGTAAAACGTAAATCGTAATTCGTAATTCGTAAATCCAAAATCCAAAATCGTGTTGCGTGTTGCGTAAAACGGGCCGCAGAGAAACATGACTGTCGGGCTACAAGCCCGGCCTGCGATTTCTGCCCCTAACTCCTAATTCCTAATTCCTAACTCCTGACTCCTGATTCCTGATTCCTACTTAAAGGAGCAAAGACAATGGAAAAAATCGATCTGTTCGCGCTGGGTCAGCAGTATTTCCGGCAGTTTTTAGACGAGTTCGCCTCGTATGGCCTGCAGGCCGATCCCGGCATCGAACTGCGGCGGGGCAAAGGCATGCTCTGTTACTACAGCCTGGAAGACCGCCACATTTATTTATCCGTGCCGGATTTGGCCAGCCCGGTGGGCAAACTACAGGCGCTCTTTTTTCGTTCGCTGCTGGGCTGCCAAACCGACGACGAACTGCTCTACTTTTTCCGGCTGTTCATTCCGCACATCATCGCCCACGAATTGACCCATCACTTTCGGCAGAAGTACGGCCTGTTTGGCCAAAGCCTGTGGCACGAGGAACAGGTGGCCAACAAGCTGGCCGTGGCCGTGGTCAAACACCGGCTGTCGCCGCAGCAAAAAGACGAGGCGCGCCGCTTTTTGCGCCGGGCCATCGACACCCTGGCCCAGCAGATTGCCGAAAAAAACGTGGCCACCGATTCGTATTACAGCGTGCTGCACGCGCTCAACGCCTCCGGCCAGATTGACGACGCCGAGTTTGAAGAGCTGGAGTTGCTGCAATCATCGCTGGGCGGCACCGCCGAGGATTTTCTGGAAGACAGCGGCCAGCTCACCAGCGAAATGGTGCAGCGGCTGGAGCAGCGCGGCAACGTCATCGAAGAAATTGATGAAAAGTACGCCACTGATCAGCTCAAATACATTTATTACCATCTGGGCTGGCTCTACCTGGATTTGACCAGCCGCGAAACCGAGTATGTCGATGAATTTGCCCGCAATTACCTCAATTTGGGCGTCGAGCTGCTGCCGCCGCCCGCCAACGAGACGGCCAACCTGGTTGCGCTGCAAGCCTGTTTCAAGGCCTCGCAGGAAGCCGGGCCAAATTCGGCGGTGGCCAGCCGTTATTTTTACAAACGTTACCGCGCCCTGCTGCTGGAACTGCTCGATAGCGTGGAGTTGACCGTGGCCGCCCAAACCGAGCGGCTCAAGCGCGAGGCCCGGCTCATTTTAGAAAACTGGGGCGCGGCGCAGTCGGCGGATACGCTCGATTTTCTGTCGCAGATGGCCCCGGCTTCGCTGCGGCCCTATTTTCCGCACCTGATGGCCGCCAACCTCGACCCGGCCATCGCCCTGCCCGCCGATCTGCCCACCGATACCGACCGCCGCCTGTACCGGCACGCGGTATTGGGCCAGCCGGACCCCGCCGCCGAAAATACGGTTCGCCGGCTGGCGCTGCTGGATCAAACCGATGTCTACCGCCCGTTGCCGGTGGACGTGCTGTTGAAACTGGCCGGCAAGCTGAGTCTGGTCAATTTTGCCCCCGGCGAGTGCGTGATTTGGGAAGGCGAACGCAACGACGACGTTTATTTTTTGAGCGAGGGCCGGCTGGAGGTGTTCATCACTCGCGATGGGCAGGAGCGGGTGGTGGGGCAGGTAGAGCCGGGCGAACAGTTTGGCGAGATTGCCTTTTTCACTGAAGACGCGCGCTACGCCACCGTCCGCGCTGCGGAGCCATCGCGCTGTTTTGTGCTGACGGATGTCGATTTGCAGCTCATCGCTTACGAACACCCGCCCATTTTAATGCAAATGGCCGGCGCGCTGGCCAAACGGCTGGCCGATCTGTACCAGACAGAGCGTAAAGAAACGGTTTAGTATCTAAGTCATATTTTCAACGGGTAGGGGTGGTGCTACAATTTCAGTGTTAATCCATCCAAACCAACTTAATTTAGGGGGCATAATGAGCGCTGATTTGCAGTTATTGGTAGGCAAAATCCTGTCTGATGAGGACTTTGCGGCGGCGTTGGTCGATAACCCGGAAAAAACGCTGAACAAGGCCGGCATCGAACCCACCGTTGATTTGCTGGAAGCCTTGCAGGGGGTCGATGTTGAGTCGTTAAAAGATTTGGCCGCCAGCTTCGGCGAGAATAAGGCCGCCGTTTGAGCAAGCGCCGCAGGCCGGGGGGCTGGGGGGGTAGTCTCCCCCAATTCCTCCTCTCCCAACTCACTTTGGTTACACCCAATCCAATTTTCTGCCCACACAAGAGGCGTAAAAAAGCTATCTGCGTTAAAATCAGATAGCTTTTTTATTATGGACGAGTTCACC
>CAYOXS010000419.1:0-3674 GCA_964407935.1 uncultured Caldilineaceae bacterium | reverse complement strand
TTCGGGCGGCTACGCCGCCCGAAATCTCACCAATTCAATATAGCCCCCTCCCCAAAATTTGGGGAGGGGGTTGGGGGAGGGGCCAGTAAACCGTAATTTTAGATACCCGCCTCTGCTAACAGGCCAGAGGCAAAAAACATAAAAGAGGCCGGGGAGTTAGCCCGGCCTCTAAACTTTACCAGAGAGCGCCAGTTTCTAGAAATTGGCCGCCAAAATTTTGGCCGAGTCGCTGGCCAGTTGGATAAACGGCTGACCGTACAGCGCAATCAGCAGCGTCATCACCAGCGTCAGCGTGACCACCACATTGGAGGCCCAGCCCATGCGGATGGGCGACTCGTCTTCGGCCTGGCCAAAAAAGGCCAGCCGCACCACCCCAAAATAGTACACCACGGAGACAACGCTGTTAAACACGCCAAACAGGGCCAGCACATACAACCCCTGATTGATGGCCGCGCCAAAAACAAACAGCTTGCCGATAAATCCGGCCGTCGGCGGGATGCCGATGAGCGACAGGAAAAAGACGAGCAAGGCCACACTCAAATAGGGTGACCGGCGAATCAGGCCGGCGTAATCGGCGATGTTGGCCGTACCAAGCTGGTTTTCCAGAATAATGGCCACGGCGAACACGCCCAGGTTGGTGAACAGGTAGGCAAACATAAACAGCAAAATGGAGGGGACGCCGCTCAAAAAATCGGCGTTTGATGCTGGCGTGGCCGACCACGCTGCCAATCCCACCAGCATGTAGCCGGCCTGGGCAATGCTGGAGTAGGCCAGCATCCGCTTCATGTTAGATTGCCACAGCGCCACCAGATTGCCCAGCGTCATTGTTAAAATAGCGATGAACGACAGGATAGGCGTCCAGTTGAGGCTGTAGGCGGGCAGGGCCACCACCATCACCCGGATGAGCACCGCCAGCCCGGCCGCCTTTGGCCCCACCGACAGAAACGCAGTGATCGGCGTCGGCGCGCCTTCGTAGGCGTCCGGCGACCACTGGTGGAACGGCACCAACGCAATTTTAAAGCCAAAGCCGGCCAACACCAGAATGACCGCCGCCACCACCAAGCCGACATTGGCCGTGCCCAGCGAAGTGGCAATCGTCGCCAGATCGACGCTACCGGTAGCGCCGTACAGCAGCGAAAAGCCGTACAGCATCACCCCTGAAGCCAGCGCGCCGTACAGAAAATATTTCATGGCCGCTTCGGTGGAGCGCATATCTTGCCGCAAGTAGCCGGTTAAAATGTAGCTGGTAATCGATAGAAATTCCAGCGACAGGTAAATCATAATCAGGTTGGTGGAGCCGGCCAGCAGCATCAGGCTCAGGCCGGCCAGCATGGTCAGCCCATAAAATTCGCCGCGGAAGGGGGTGAACTTTTCAATGTACTCGCCGCCGCTCAACGCCACCAGAATGACGGTCAGTACGGCCAGCAGTTTAAAAAAGAGGGCCAGCGGATCGACGGCCAGCATGGGCACCTGCCGGCTGGCGTCGGTGGCGGCCAAAAAGCCGTAACGCGGCTCGGCGGCAAAGGTCCACACGTAAAAAACCATCGCCAGAGCAAACACACCGCCGGCCAGCGCCAGCCAGGGCAGCACCCGGGCGCTGCGGCGCGGGTCGTTCCACATCGCGTCGAGGGTGATGATGGCAAACGCCACAATGGCGATTGAAACTTCGGGGGTTAGCAATCTTAATGTTTCCAAATTTATCCTCCCTTAAATTAGGGATCAGGAGTCAGGAATTAGGAGTTAGGGGGTATGTTCCTGCCCTAGCATCTAAAAATCTGCGACGGGAGTCCAAAACTGTAGTTTTGGACTCCTTGTTCGTCTGCAATAATGGACAGCCGACTCTAGCATCCTCTACTGAAAAGCCTGCAAAATAATCTCGCTGGTGGCGTTGATGGTGTTGATCAAAAATGACGGCCAGATGCCAATCACAATCATGCCGATGACCAGCGGGGCCATCGTGACCAGCTCAAACGGAGCCATATCCATCCCGAAGGACCAGTGGTTGGCGTCGTACACCCTGTTCCACTTTTCTTCGCTGAAGTCGCCCAAAAAGACAAACTGGATGATTTTGTACAGAATGTAGGCCGCGGTCAGCACAATGGCGATGACACCGACAATGGCGAAGGCCGGCATCAGGTGGAACGCGCCGCGGAAGACCAGCAGCTCGCTGATAAAGCCGGCCAGCCCCGGCAGCCCCAGCGAGGCAAAGGCGGTGACCATCATAATGAGGTAGTAAACCGGCAGTTTTTTAGACAGGCCGCCGAACGCTTTCAAATCGCGGGTGTGAGTGCGCTCGTAGATGACGCCGACCAAAAAGAACAAGCCGCCGGTGATGATGCCGTGGGTAACCATCTGCATCACCGCGCCGTTGAGGGCAATAGCCCGGCTGTCAATCACATCGGGGCCAAAGCCCGGCCCCACAGCCACGGCTGCGGCCAGCCCCAGCACAAAATAGCCCATGTGGCTCACGGATGAATAAGCAATGAGCCGTTTCAAATCCCACTGAGCCAAACTGACCAGTGCGCCGTAAATCATGCTGATAATGCCCAGCGCGGCCACAATGTAGGCCATATTCTGGAACACCTGCGGGAAGAAGGGGATCAGCACCCGGATCATGCCGTAGCCGCCCAGCTTCAGCAGCACCCCGGCCAGAATGACCGAGCCGGCGGTCGGCGCGGCGGTGTGGGCATCGGGCAGCCAGGTGTGGAAGGGGAAGATAGGCACTTTGATGGCAAAGGCCACAAAAATAGCCCAAAAGGCGGCAGTGGCCAGCGGCAGGCTGCCGGCCAGCGGCGCACGCGTGGCAATTTCATCGATCTGCCAGCTACCGGTATTGAGGTAAATGGCGATGAAGGCCAGCAGCATTGCTACAGAGCCGACCAGGGTGTAGATAAAGAACTTGATGGCCGAATATTGCGGCCGGTCTTTGGGCTGGCCCCAAATGCCAATCAGCAGGAACATCGGCACCAGGCCGATTTCCCAGAAAAAGTAAAAGAGAATCAGATCCAGTGAGACAAACACACCGAGCATGCCCATTTCAAGCGCCAGGAACAGGACAAAAAATTCCTTCACCCGTTTGTGGATAACTTTGGACGAGTACCACACCGACAGCGTGATCAGGACGGTAGTCAGTACTACCAGCGGCAGGCTCAGGCCATCGACGCCCAGATGGTAGCGCACGCCAATTGCCGGAATCCAGCCAAAATTCTCAACGTAGGCAAACTGGCCGGAGTCGTTGTAGCTGGCCCACAAAAACAGCGAGATCAGCAGCGGTGGAATAGAGAACAGGATGGCCAGATTCTTGATGAGGCTTTCCTGCGCTTTGGGCACAAACAAAATCACAATAGCGCCCAGCAACGGAATGAAGGTCAGTAAGGTTAAGTAGAGCATCAGGATCAATTCTCCTTCACTACTAAATTAAACTAGGGCAACACCGCGGCCGAGGCGACCGCCCCGCCCATAAACAACAGATACACCCCCACCAGCAGCAGCACCCCGATAATCAGAATGAGCAGGTAACTCTGGGCGCGGCCGGTTTGCAGCAACCGCAACTGGCCGCCAATCCATTTGAAGCCTTCGGGAATGCCGTTGACAATCGCGAAATCCAGTCCTATCGAATCGAGCAGGCCGGTGAAATCGGCCAGCCAATTGGTGCTGCGGCCAACCAGGTTGAC
>CAYOXS010000418.1:0-3694 GCA_964407935.1 uncultured Caldilineaceae bacterium | reverse complement strand
CTCGGGATGCTTGCGCCGAAGGGGTAGCAACCTGGGTTAATCTATAAATGTAGGGGCGCTTCGCGAAGCGCCCCTACCCCGTTTTTATTTCCATTGCTGTGCCACAGAGTCCGTCACTCTTCTCTAAAAATCGACTCTGCGTAGCGCAGCAATTCGGTTTTGCGCGCTTCCGGCGTGTTTTTTGCTTCCAGATAAAGCTCCAGCGCCTCTTTGGGCGTTAGCTCCTCGGTGGCGCCCGCGCCCAGCCGGTGCCGATGCTGGCGCTCCACATCGTGAATGATGCTGGCAATGGTGCTGGCCGGCCGCAGCGCCTCGCGGATGAGCCTGTCATCGAGCAGCACATCCTGTGCTTCGGTGGCTTTGATGATCACCCGCACCACCGCCTCATCCAGATTGTGCGCTTCCAGTTCATCCAGAATCTGCGTCATCGGGTCATCGGCGGCGGTCACATCCATACGAATGGTCACAAAGCGGCGGGCATCCACCGGGATAAACTCCCAGTTGGCCCGGCCGCGCTCAAGTTGAACCATCACAAAGCCCTTGCGTTCTTTTTCCTCGCCAAAATCAATGCGCTCCAGACTGCCAGGGTAAACAATCGGCGGATGCTGGCCGCCGTTTAACTCCTGGTGTTTGTGAATATGGCCCAGCGCCACATAATCCCAGGCCGGGTCGGCCAGCAGGCTTTTCATTACCACCACATCGCGGCCAATCATCACGCTCTGCTCGCTGCCCTGCACCGCGCCGCTCACCGAAAAGTGGCCGGCCAGCACGGTTGGAATATCGGGCCGGTCTTGCGCCTGTGCGGCCATATCGCGCAGGTTCTCGTCCATAATCCGGCCCAGCTCCATATCCAGGTCATCGAGCGTCATATTTCTGAATTGATCGTAGGCCAGCAGCCGGCTGCGCTGCGGATAGGGAGCGGTGGCCACTTGCAGCGGCTGGCCGCGGCGGCAGGTAACCTGATGCAACTCTTCCCGGCCGGCCACAATCACCCCCGGCACATCGAGCACGCCAAAAATGTCAAGGCTGCTGGCGGCGCGGTCGGCGGTGGCCATATCGTGGTTGCCAATCAGCAAAATCACCGGCACGCCGTGATCGGCCAGCCGTTTGATGCGCCGGGCAAATTCACGCTGATAGGTGGGGTTGGGCCGCTGGTTTTTGTAAGCGTCGCCGGCAAAAATGCACACGTCAACCTCACGGTCCAGGGCAATATCGATGGCCTGACTCAGCCGGCGCAAAAAATCAACCACGCGGCTGTTCAGCCCGCTGCCGGCATCGAGCCGGCCGTAATTTTCAATGCCAATGTGAATATCGGCCAGATGCAGCAAGTTGATGGGGTGGGGCATCGGCTTATTTTTTCTTTTTCTTGTTGCGGGGCGGCACTTCTACCACTTCAACATCGTGGGCCGGCAGTTCCTGGGGCGGCTCTTCTTCGCTAAAGGCAATCAGCAGCGTTTCTTTGATCACATTCACGCCCCAAACGGTGCCGGTTTTGCCCTCCGGGGCTTTGATGATAGCGCCCACCGGCGGCAGGCTGTCTTTAATTTCAGAATACTGGTCGTTTTCATACGCCAGGCAGCACAGCAGGCGGCCGCACAACCCCGAAATTTCAGACGGAGCCAGCGGCAGGCTCTGGTTTTTGGCCATACGGATCGACACCGGGTGGAACTCGGTCAGCCAGCTCGAGCAGCACAGCCGGCGGCCGCAGCGGCCGTAACCGTCCAGAATTTTCGTTTCATCGCGCGCGCCCACCTGTTTCATTTCAATTCTGGTTTCCAGCGAGCGGGCCAACTGTTTGGTCAGGTCTCTAAAATCCACCCGCTGTTCGGCGCTAAACGAAATGATCAGCCGCGTGCCGTCAAAACTGTATTCGGCGCTGAGCACTTTCATGGGGATGTCCAACTCTCTGACCAGATCGTTGCACGTCTCCAGCGCTTTGGTTTCCATCATTTTGTACTTTTGCGCTTCTACCAAATCCAGCGACGAAGCTTTTCTCAGAACCTTTTTCAGTTTCCCTTTGATCTCTTCAGTCGGCACATCGTGCTTGGATTGCACCACAATGCCCATTTCCTTGCCCCGCGCTGTTTCAACAATCACCCGCGAGTCGGTCTCCAGCCCTTCAATGGAACCGGGGTCAAAATAGTAAACTTTGGTCACAGGTTTAAATCTAACACCCACAATTTGTGGCATCGGTATCCTCGTAATGACTAAGTACCCGGGTTTGAAATTTTACTTAAACGGTCATTCTGAGGAGCGCAGCGACGACCTGTGCCCGTTAGGGTAAGAATCTCCCTTTTGTCAGTAATGATTACCTGCAAATCAGAGATTCTTAGCCCCTTTGGTCGCTCAAAATGACAATTTCACGCTATATCAAACTCAGGTTAAATATTAACCGTACATAGGTAGTTTAAGCAAAACCACCTCTAAATTCAACCGGGCGTTTACATTTTTATCCAGATTGAGCAGCGCCGATTGCAGCCGCCCCACCACCTCGGCGGCCTGACCGGCCGAACTTTGCCCGGCCAGCCCCTGTAACGCCTCCCGGTAATCCAGATTGACAATCCGGGTTTGGCTGCCGCTGGCCAGCAGCAGCAGATCACGCCAGATGGTCAGCCAAAAGGCGAGCGCCTCTTTCAGCGCTGCCGTATCGCGGCTGAGCACCTGGGCGTAAGCCAGCCGTTCGGCCCGATGCATCCGCAGCAAATCCTGCAAATCGGTGAGCCAGCGGGCGCGCCGCTCCAAAAACGATTCGTCGGTGAGGCCGCGCACCGCCCAGCCCAGCCGCCCGGCACTCAACTGGGCCAGCAAAGCGGCCTGCTCCGGCGACGCCTGCCAGCGCTGCTGCAACGCCGTTTCCACCTGCTCAATGGGCACCGGCCGCAGCGTAACCATCTGGCAGCGAGACACAATCGTCGGCAGCAGGCTGCCGGGGTCGGGCGCGGTTAAAATGATGACGACCGGCGCGGCCGGCTCTTCCAGCGTTTTGAGCAGGGCGTTGGCCGCGCTGGCCGTGGCCCGTTCAAAATTGGCCAGCACCGCCACCCGATGCCGGCCCTCTACCGGCGACAGCGACAACTCGCGCTGTAAATCACGGATCTGTTCGATCTTCAGCCCCTGCTCGTCCTCATCCAAAATCCGCACGTCCGGGTGGCTGCCCGTGACCACTTTGCGGCACGAGCGGCAAACCCCGCACGGCCGGGAGTCATCGGCCTGGCAGGTAAGGTACTGGGCAAAATAGCGGGCCAGCGTCGCTTTGCCCACATTAAATGGCCCGGTCAGCAGCAGCGATTGCGGCGTGCGGCCGTGCTGCACCTGCCGCTGTAACAAATCGATGGCCCACTCGTGGCCAATTACCTCAACCCGATAGTTCTGCGTGTCAGTCATAACAGATATATTTTACCATAACCGGCGCGAAAACAAAGATTACCCACCCTTATACCAATAGCCCGCCGGCCGGCCGGCGTTCTTTCGGCTGAATTTCAAATTATAACTCAGTTATAAAGTGATTATAACTCAGTTATAAGTAACTTATAACTCAGTTATAAAGCGATTATAACTCAGTTATAATCTAAAAGTCGGGCGGCAAGCCCAACCTACCCTCCAAATTGTTCAAGGATGACAGGTGTTAAGAATGGCATTTTAGCCCCTCCCCCTACCCCCTCCCCGCAAGCGGGGAGGGGAAATGTTGATAAGG
>CAYOXS010000417.1:0-3711 GCA_964407935.1 uncultured Caldilineaceae bacterium | reverse complement strand
CGGGGCTGTCGTCGGTGGCTATGGAGCAGGGCCGGGTGGCGGCCTGCCACGCTTTCGGCATCGATTTTCTGCAAATGGTTGACCCCATTCCTATTTCGGCGGTGTACGGCATGCCGGAACTGGCCGGCGTTGGCCTGACCGAAGAACAGTGCCGGGCGCAGGGATTGGACTACGCGGTGGGGCGCTGCGCGTTTGCCAGCATCCCGCGCGGAGCCATTTCCGGCCACGATGGGCTGCTCAAGCTCATTTTTCGCCGCGACGACCGGCGGCTGCTGGGCGTTCACTGCCTGGGTGAAATTGCCTCGGAGTTGATTGGGGCCGGGCAAATGGTGCTGCACTACGGCGGAACCATCGATATTTTCAGCCAGGTTACGTTGCCCACCCCCACCTACAGCTACGCTTACAAAAACGCCGCCTTTGACGGGCTGCTCCGCCTGGAGAATGTTGATGGTAGAGATTATGCTGGACCAATTGCGTAACCGGGCCGTTCAAATTCTGGCCGAAACTCACTTTTGCACCCTGGCCACCACCGGCCCCGCCGGCTTGCAGGCGTCGATGGTGCGCTGCGCCGGGCGGGGAACGGCCCTCTATCTGCTGGTTCCCGATACGTCGGACCATCTTTTTAACCTGGAAAGCGAGCCGGTAGTGGCCGTAACCACCACAGGCTGGCACCTGCGCGGCAGGGCGGCCATTGTTACCGTTGGTCAGGAATGCGCCCATCTTTTTTCCGGCGACCAGCGCCAATGGCACACCGCGGTCAGGGTTTCCCCGCTCCGGCTGCATATCCTGCCGGCTGATGCCCCGGCGCACCCGGCGGAAACCATAGATTTTGACGACTTGAGCCAGGAATGATGGCTTTGCAGCCCCGGTCAGTATTCAGGGCGGGGCGCTATGACCCTCACACGATTTTTGTGACCCTTGGCCGTGACACCTGTCACATCACTTTCCGGCTCCTTTTGGCTATACTGGGTGCAAGATAAAACAACACGCAGTTGGCACTCGAAAGGAGTCGAAAAGTGAGTCACGTGGTTGCATTGGTCAAACGCTATCCATTAATTTCATTTTTTGTTTTAACCTATGGCTTCACGTGGGCATCCGCTCCCGTGATCGGCCAGATCCCGTATTGGCCGTTTTTGGCGGCCATCATTGTGCTGGCTTTCAGCGTGGGTAAAGCGGGCTTAAAGGAATTGCTTGACCAGGCCACGCGCTGGCGGGTTGGCTGGCAATGGTATCTGATTGCCCCCGGGATTGTCAGCGCTTTTACCGCCGGAGCCGTGGGCCTCAACCTGCTGCTCGGCGCCCGGATATCGCCCAACTATGAGCCATTTTCGGTGTCTTACCTTTTGTTGGGAGTATTCATTGTGCTGCTTTTGGGGATGTGGGAAGAACCGGGCTGGACCGGTTTCGCCTTGCCGCGCCTGCGCGCCGGCCGCTCGCTGCTGCTGGCCAGCCTCATTCTGGCAGTCTTCCGAACGCTGTGGCATCTGCCGCTTTTTCTGAGCGGCGATATTCCCTGGTCGGATATTGTGTTGAATTTGGCGGCTCAAATCTTTATTTCGTGGCTCTACTACCGCACCAACCGCAGCCTGCTCATTGTGATGCTGCTCCATTACTCCTCAAATTACGTGGCCGAAGTTGTCTTTTCACTGTTTGAAGGTGCGGACAATATCCAGTTTGCCTGGCTGAAAGCCGGCCTGGCCGGCCTGATGGCCCTCGGCCTGATACTTTTTGACCGGCAACTGTGGTTTGCGCCCACGGCACAACAAGAGCCGGCGGCTGAGTTGGAACGAGTGGTTGGGGTTTAAGCCGGCTGGCGGCTGCTGCGCTTACGCCCGCATTTGGGCCTGAGGCTGGCGGCAGTTGCGGCGAGTTAAATGGCTGTCTCAAATTAAACTCGGAGATTAATAAATGAAATTCTGTTATCGTTTGGTGATTGCTGTAATATTGTCTTTTCTGTTCGCGGCTTGCGCTCGCCCGGCTTCCTCACCTGCGGCCGGTTTACGCACAATCGAGATAACTACCCCGGAGCGTGACACGCCAATCAGCGTTAGCCTTTGGTATCCCCCGGGTGAAGGCGGTTCCCAACAGATAGTGGGTGAAAACAAGGTTTTCAAAGGTGTCCCGGTTAATCAGGATGCGGTCGTTGCCGCAGGGGAATTTCCTGTTGTCCTGCTGTCACACGGCGGGTTACGGGCTGCCCCAAATCTGAGTGGTTGGATTGCCTCACATTTGGCAACACATGGGTTCATTGTTGCCGAGCCGCATCCGCCCCAGCTTGGCCCCGATGAGGCGCAAGCCGCCATTGCCGAAGCCTGGTTACGGCCTGCCGATTTATCAGCAACGCTTCAAGCGATTGAAAGCGACCCGGTTTTGAAGACTCATATTAAAAAAGACAGGGTTGGGGTATTAGGCTTTTTGCTGGGGGGAACATCCGCACTTGCGCTGGCGGGGGCAGAAATTGACCCGGAGCATTACGCAAAAATATGTGATGGGCAGGCTGCCATAGGCATGGACTGTTTTTGGTTTTCAAAGAATGGGGTTGATCTTCATGCGGCCGATATCAAGAGCTTGGCGCACTCAAATTATAATAGCAGCGTTAAGGTGGCTGTTGCTATTGATCCTGAATTGAGTACGGTTTTTACCCAGGCGAGTTTAAGAAATATCTCAATCCCCGTAACCATCATCAATCTTGGCCAGCCAGATGCTCTCTTGCCCGGGCTTAATGCTTCAAGTTTAGCAGGGCTGATCCCGGATGCAACATACGATGCTGTGCCTGACGCAACACAATACAGCTCCTTCAGCGAATGTACCTCGAAAGGTGCGTTTATTCTTCAAAGTGAAGGCGACAATGAGGCTATTTGTGCAGACGGCGGGGAGCGGTCTCGCGCAGAAATTCACAGGCAATTAGCTGAGATGATTGAAAACACTTTGGCACAACATCTTTCAGGCAACTAATGGTATGTAGAATGGCGGCTCAGCCCCAATCAACCCTGATCGACTGCCGGTTGGTTGTTGGGCTGCTGTTTGGCCCGGTCATCTCCAACTCGACGCATGTCTCGCGGGCAACAATGCTCCGGGAAACAAAGCGCGGCAACCGGGGCCTTGTATTGGCTGGCGATTATGGCCAGTTTAGCCATCGCTGCCAGTTGGCTGCCCGCCCACGGGGTTGCTTGTGTGAGCGCCGCCAGAGTCTGGCTTATCAATAGATAAAAATTAGTAGAATGATGGATTCCAGGTACACTACAAACATGGACAAAGGCTTAATCCTCCCCCTCAGCAGGATGCGGTTGATCAACCTGGCCACCTATACCACGGTGGTCATTATCGGGGTGTTGGGGGTTGGCGGCCTTACCAACCTGTGGCCCCGGCTTGTTTTTGCCGGCCTTTGCCTCGCTTTTGCGGTGGTCTATGCTGTCGCCGTCCGCAGTAAGGATTTTGCCCGGCGCGCGCCCGGCTACTTTGCCCTGCAAACGCTCCTGTTTATGGGGCTGCTCATTGTTCACACGCCGAGCGGCGCGGTCACGTTTCTACTTTTTATTCTGGCAATTCACGCTACCACTGTTTTTCCGGGGCGCATCGCCGCCGGATGGGTTGGCCTGTTTTATCTGCTGGCCAGCTTAAATGACTTTTTAACCTATGATCTGGCAAATGCCATCGGGAGCGCCTTATTCAATATTGCGCTCTTTTTTCTGGCCGGGATGATTGGCCACA
>CAYOXS010000416.1:0-3714 GCA_964407935.1 uncultured Caldilineaceae bacterium | reverse complement strand
TTTCTCCACAGTGACAGATTATAGCATGCGTTTTAGAACTTTGCAATATTTAATAACAAAATAGTTGACAAAGTACTGCCGCCATGTTACAATACCGGCGACTTAGAGATCATCCGATGTTGCCAGAATTCGAAACCCTTAAAGGAGTAAAGATAGTACCATGACCTCGTCGTTATTAATCAAGGATCTGCGTGTTAGCGTAGAAGACAAACTGATTCTCAAGGGACTCAACCTTGAGGTTAAACTGGGCGAAATTCACGCCATTATGGGGCCAAACGGCTCCGGTAAAAGCACCATGGCCTACTCGCTGGCCGGCCACCCCAAATACGAAGTGGAAGGCGGCGAAGTATGGCTGGATGGCGAAAACCTGCTGGAAATGACCCCCGATGAACGCGCTCGCGCCGGCCTGTTTTTGGCGTTTCAATACCCCACCGCCATTCCCGGCATCAGCATGGCCAACTTTTTGCGCACCTCGGTTAACGCTGTCCGGGGTGAGAGCAACGGCGAAGGCAAAAAAGGCATCCCCATCACCGAATTCCGCAAATTGCTGACCGAAAAAATGGACCTGCTCAAAATGGACAAGAGCTTCGCCCGCCGTTACCTGAACGAAGGCTTCTCCGGCGGCGAAAAGAAACGCGCCGAAATTTTGCAGATGGCCCTACTGGAACCGAAATTCGCCATTCTGGACGAAACCGACTCCGGGCTTGACATCGACGCGCTGCGGGTGGTGTCCGAAGGCGTGAACAATCTCACCGGCCCTAACCGCTCGTTCATTATTATCACCCACTACCAGCGCATTCTCGACTACATCAAGCCGGATTTTGTCCACATTATGTACGATGGCCGCATTGTTGAAAGCGGCGGCCCGGAACTGGCCACCCGGCTGGAAGCCGAAGGGTACGACCAATTGGTCAAAGCGCACGAAGCGCAAAAAGTGGCGGCGTAGGGGCAAACTCCCTGCTCGCTAAAAGGAGAAAACAATGGCACAAACATTTGATGTTAACCTTGATGATTATAAATATGGCTTTAGTGTGCCGGAAAACTACGCGTTTAAGGCCGAAAAAGGGCTCAACGAGCGCATTGTCCGGCAAATTTCTGAAATGAAAAACGAGCCGGGCTGGATGACCGATTTCCGGCTGCGCGGCTACAAGCATTTTCTGGAACGGCCCATGCCCCAATGGGGCGGCCGCGGTATGCTCAACGAGATTGATTTTAACGACATCTACTACTACATCAAGCCCACCGGCTCCGACCGGGCGTTTGAATCGTGGGACGATGTGCCCGAAGACATCAAAAACACCTTTGACCGGCTGGGCATCCCCGAAGCCGAGCAAAAGTTTTTGGCCGGCGTCGGCGCGCAGTACGAAAGCGAAGTCATTTACCACAGCATTATCGAAGATCTGGAGAAAAAGGGCGTCCTCTTCCTTGATATGGACGCTGGCCTGCGCGAGCACCCGGACATTGTTAAAGAATACTTTGCCACGGTCATCCCGCCGGAAGACAACAAATTCGCCGCGCTGAACACGGCCGTCTGGTCGGGCGGCAGCTTTATTTACGTGCCGCCAGGGGTCCACATCGACCTGCCGCTGCAAGCCTACTTCCGCATTAACGCCCAAAATATGGGCCAGTTTGAGCGCACGCTCATCATTGTGGACGAAGGCGCCTACGTGCACTACGTTGAAGGCTGCACCGCGCCCACCTACTCCACCAACAGCCTGCACAGCGCCGTGGTAGAAATCATTGTCAAAGAAAAAGGGCGCTGCCGCTACTCCACCATCCAAAACTGGAGTCACAACGTTTACAACCTGGTCACCAAGCGCGCCCAGGCCTTTAAAAACGCGACGATGGAATGGGTCGATGGTAACCTCGGCTCCAAGCTGACCATGAAATACCCGGCGGTCTGGTTAATGGAACCGGGCGCGCACGGCGAAGTGCTGTCGATTGCGTTTGCCGGTAAAGGCCAAATTCAGGATGCCGGTGGCAAAATTGTGCACGCCGCGCCCAACACCAGCTCGGTGATTACCAGCAAGTCGATCAGCAAAAGCGGCGGGCGCAGCACCTACCGCGGGCTGATCAAAGTAGCGCCCAACGCCTACAACGCCAAAAGCAACGTGGTCTGCGACGCGCTCATTCTGGACGAGGACTCCAAGTCCGACACCTTTCCGTACATTGAAATTGAAAACAACGACGTGTCGATTGGGCACGAAGCCAGCGTTTCCAAAGTGTCTGAGGAGCAGCTCTTTTACCTGATGAGCCGCGGCATTTCCGAAGACCAGGCCGCCAATATGATCGTTTCCGGCTTCATCGAGCCGATTGTCAAAGAACTGCCCATGGAATACGCGCTGGAAATGAACCGCCTCATCGAAATGGAAATGGAGGGTTCTGTAGGCTGATGGCTCAACTGACTCAAACTCAAACTTCGCCGGATGCCCTGCTCAACGCGGGCGTCTTCACCAAAACCGATGTCGAAACCCTGTCCGCCGGCCTCAACGAGCCGGAGTGGCTGACCGAAAAACGGCGCGTGGCCTGGACCGTGTTTGAAGAAACGCCCCTGCCCACCACCGCCGACGAGGATTGGCGGCGCACCAGCATCAAGCGCGTCAAATGGCGCGATATGAAACTGGCCGGCGCGCCGAGTGTGGCCCCGGTCTCCAGCCTGGCCGATTTGCCCGCCGACGTGCGCGACGCCATCGAAGCGGAGCGCGACGCCGCCGGGCGGCTGGTGATCGCCAACGGCCGGATTTTGTACCGCGAACTCGACCCGGCGCTGGCCGAACAGGGCGTCATCTTTACCGACCTGTCCACCGCCGTCCGCGAGCACCCGGAACTGGTAGAAAAATATCTGGGCAGCGAAGCCGTGCCGCCCTCAAACAGCAAGTTTGCCGCGCTCAACAGCGCTCTGTGGCAGGCCGGCGCGTTTCTGTACCTGCCCAAAAAAGTGCAGGTCGATCAGCACCTGCCCTTCCAGACGGCCCTCATTTTAGACGGCCAGGGCAGCGTGATGCTGCCGCGCACGCTCATCATCGCCGACAACTCTTCCGAAGCGACCTACATCGAGGAGTCAATCTCGCACGGTGAGCACGGCATCGCCATGAACGCCGGCGTGGTTGAAATTTACGCCGAGCGGAACAGTTACCTGCGCTACGTGGATGTGCAAAACTGGGGCGAAGACGTGTACAACTTCAACGTCAAACGCTCGGTGGGCCAGGCCGACAGCAACGTAATCTGGGAAACCGGCCAGCTTGGCGGCCGTCTGACCAAAACCTATTTTGACAGCCTGCTGGTGGGCAACGGCTCCAACATGGAATTCAACGGTGTCTATTTTATGCAGGGCAAACAGCACCTGGATATCGACAGCCTGATCCAGCACATTGGCGTAGCTACCAGCGGCGACCTGCTACTGCACGGCGCGCTCAAAGAACACGGCCGCAGCGTGTTTACCGGCCTTATTAAAATTGAGCCGACCGGCCAGCAAACCAACTCGTACCTGAAAAACGAGAACATGATGCTGGACAAAACCGCCCGCGCCGACTCGATCCCCAGTCTGGAGATTGAGGCCAACGATGTGCGCGCCTCGCACGGGGCCACCATCGGCAAAATTGAGGAAGAATACGTCTTTTACCTGCAAAGCCGGGGCATTCCACGCAATACTGCCGTGCGCATGGTGGTTGAGGGCTTCTTCTACAAAGTATTTGACCGCATGTACAACGAGCG
>CAYOXS010000415.1:0-3764 GCA_964407935.1 uncultured Caldilineaceae bacterium | reverse complement strand
GTTACAGCAGCCGCAGTAAAGGGCTGATGGTTTTGCCGCAGTGGATGCGCAAAATCACATCGGCCAGCAGATGGGCAATGGATTGGACCTTGATTTTGGGGTGCATTTTTTCCGGCGGAATGTAGATCGAGTCGGTGGTCACCAGTTCGGCGATGTAGTCGCGGTCAAGCCGGCGCAGGGCCGAGGGCAGCAGCACCGGGTGGGTGATCGACAGGTAGACCGGCGGTTTGGCCCCGGCCTCGATGAGCGCCGGAATCTGCTCCAGCACGCTGCCGCCGGCCACCATATCATCAATGAGAATAGCGGTTTTACCCTCAATATCGCCAACAACGGTGGTGGTTTTGGTCTGGCTGAAGCCCAGCCGCCGTTTGTGCATCACCACCAGCCCCATGCCCAGTTGCTCGGCGTATTTGCCGGCCAGCCGCGCCCGGCCCACATCCGGCGACACGATGACCGTTTCGTCAACGGGAAAACGGGGGTCATCCTGAAAATAGCCGGCCAGCACCGGCAGCGCCGACAGCGGATCGACCGGGATTTCAAAAAAGCCCTGGATTTGCAGCGAATGGATATCAACGTAGACCACGCGGCTGGCCCCGGCCATTTCCAGCATGCGGGCCACCATTTTGGCGCTGATGGCCTCGCGGCCGGTGGCCATACGGTCCTGGCGGGCGTACGGAAAATACGGCACCACCACATTGATGTAGCGCGCCGATGCGCGCCGGAAGGCATCGATGAGCAGCAGCAGCTCCATAAAATTGTCGTTTACCGGTTGGGCGCAGGGCTGGATAATGTAGATGTCCTGGTGGCGCACCAGCTCATCAATTTTAACGTGGATTTCGCTGTCGGCCAGATGGGTGATGGTTACCGGCGAAAGCTGGATGCCGAGTTCGCCGGCCACGGCTGCGGCCAGCGGTTGGTTGGCCGTGCCCGAAAACAGCCGCAAATCTTCGAGTTTAGCTTCTGCGGGGGAAATTTCTACGGTCAATCGCTTGCTCCTTTCGCTCCTGTGACGAAAAATTATACCTTTTACATTCCGCCGGGCCAAATGTGAATGCCACGGCGCAAATTTTGTGAAATTAGTCATTTGTTTCATAATGGGGAATGACATTTTGCACGACACGATGTGGAAAGGATGATTGAATGACCAAACGACGATTTTCGTTGTTTAAGCAAGCGGCGGCGGGCCGCCCACCGCGAAGAAATATTTTTGCCCTGCTGGCCGCGCTTTTCTGCGGCGGTTTGGCCGGGTTGATTGCCGGCCTGTTGCTCGCGCCCCGTTCCGGCAAAGAGACGCGCCGGCAATTGCTGGAAAAGGTGAAGCCGGACGGCAGCGATTCGCAGGGACGAACCACGCTGAGCAACTGGGGCAACTATCCGCGGCCGGCCGTCAAAATTTATGAATTTGATACGGTAGAGGCGCTGCGCCAAATTGTCACCTGCACCGATAACGTGATTGCACGCGGCAACGGCCGCAGCTACGGCGACCAGTCGCTGGCGCCGAACATCATTTCGTGCCTCAAGTACAACCGGTTTTTGGCCTTTGATACCGAAGCGGGAATAATCCGCTGCCAGTCCGGCGTAATTTTGTCGGAACTGCTGGACGTGATTGTGCCCAAAGGCTGGTTTTTGCCGGTAACACCCGGCACCAAACAGGTTTCGGTTGGTGGGGCAATTGCCGCCGATGTCCACGGCAAAAGCCAGCACAAAGCCGGCAACTTTAGCGATCACCTGCTTGACATTGAGTTGATGCTGGCCGATGGCCGGGTGGTCAAATGTTCGCCGCAGGAAAACACGGAACTGTTCTGGACCACTTGCGGCGGGATGGGGCTGACTGGCGTTATTTTGAGCGCCACACTCAAACTCATCCCCGTGGAGACGGCGTATTTCAAACAGCAGTCGATTAAGGCCAAAAATCTGGATCACCTGATGGACTTGTTTGAGGAGTCCGAGAACTGGCCCTACTCGGTGGCCTGGATCGATTGCCTGATTCGCGGCGAGAGCATGGGGCGCGGCGTTTTGATGCGCGGCGACCACGCCCGGGTGGCCGATTTGCCCGACGAAACCCAGCGCCGCGACCCGCTCAATCTCAAACCAAAGCTGCGGCTGAATGTGCCCATCAGTTTTCCGAGTTTTGCCCTCAATTCGCTGTCGATGCGCATTTTTAACGAACTGTACTACCGCAAACAGTTCGCCGAACGGGTGGACGCGGTGGTGGATTACAATACCTTTTTCTACCCGCTCGACATAATTTCTAACTGGAATCGGGTTTACGGTTCGCGCGGTTTTACCCAGTACCAGTTCATTTTGCCCAAAGAAAATAGCCGAGAGGGGATGCACCGGATTTTGGAACGCATCACCCACAGCGGGATGGTGTCATTTTTGGCGGTGCTCAAATTGTACGGCCAGCAGCACGGCTATTTGCCCTTTGCCATGGAAGGCTACTCGCTGGCGCTGGATTTCCCCATCCAGCCGGGGCTGTTTGAGTTTTTGGACGAGCTGGACCAGATTGTGCTGTCGTATGGCGGGCGGTTGTACCTGACCAAAGATGTGCGCATGAGCCAGGGGACGTTCAAGCAGAGCTATCCGCAAGTGGACAAGTTTATTGAAAATGTGCGCCAGATCAACACCAGCGGCAAATTCAGATCATATCAATCGGACCGGGTAGGGATTACTCAATGAAACACGTACTCATTTTAGGGGCGGCCTCAGATATGGCGGTGGCGTTGGCCCATGCCTTTGCCGGCCAGGGTTTCAATGTGCTGCTGGCGGCGCGCCAGGCCGGGCGGCTGGCCGAAACCGTGAACGATTTGAAAATTCGGCATGATGTGGCGGCAACGGCGGTTGAGTTTGACGCGCTCGACTTTGCCGGCCACGCCGGGTTTTACCGCAGCCTGCCGGCCAGCCCGGATGTGGCCATTTGCGTGTTTGGTTACCTGGGTGATCAGCAAGTAGCTCAAGGTGACTTTGCCGAGGCCCAAAAAATCATCAACACCAATTACACCGGCGCGGTTTCTATTTTGAACATCATCGCCAACGATTTTGAACGGCGCGGCAGCGGCACCATCATTGGCATCAGTTCGGTGGCCGGCGACCGGGGCCGCCAGAGCAACTACCTGTATGGCAGCGCCAAAGCGGCTTTTACAGCTTATCTATCGGGGCTGCGCAACCGGCTTTTCAAGCGCGGCGTCCACGTGGTTACGGTGAAACCGGGGTTTGTTCGTACCAAAATGACGGCCGGCCTGCCGCTGCCAAAACCGATTACAGCCAAACCGGCGCAGGTTGCCGCCGATGTTCACCGGGCCTATGCCCGGCAGAGCAACGTGGTTTACAGCCTGTGGATGTGGCGTTTTATTATGTTGCTGATCCGGCACATTCCGGAAGGGATTTTTAAGCGGCTAAAGTTGTAGTTACGGCGAGGCCGGTAGCTCTGCATTTAGCCGAGGTGGTTTTTTTACCCATCCCCCCTACCCCCCTTCCCTGGTGTTGGGTTAAAATTATTAATCGGGTTTAATTCGGGCGCTGTACGCCCGAATGCACCCCTAATTCCTAAACTATATTAAGCCACTCCTGCTGCGGCAGGCGATTCAACGCCGCTGCGACCAGCTTTTTGGCGGCCCAAAAATCGGCCAGTTCCAGCACGGCTGCCGGGCTGTGAATAAAGCGGGTGGGCACACTGACCACCACCGACGGCACGCCGGCGCGGGTCAGATGGATAGACCCGGCATCCGTGCCGCCAATGCCGGGCCGTTTGAACTGGTACGGCA
>CAYOXS010000414.1:0-3786 GCA_964407935.1 uncultured Caldilineaceae bacterium | reverse complement strand
CGGCGTTTGACCACTTCATCGTGCAGCACGGCAATGTGCGCCGCCGGGCCGCCAAACGCGGTAAGGCCCAGCCGTAAAAACAGGCCGGCTACTTCGGGCACAGAGCCGGATGTCGCCGGGCTGTTAGCAGTGGAATCGCTGGTTTCCATAAATTTCTGCTCCAATGGCGTGGATTCAGTTCATCAAGGCGGATTGGATCAGGCCGGCTGCGGTTTTCAAGGCGTAACACCCAAAAAAGTGGTAGACACGCCCCGCCGTTTGGTATTATAATAAGTGTAACAGCTTTAGCCAATTGATTTTTTCCACGGCTACCACCGCTCAAATCCACTGTTCGTTTTGTAAAACAAAATAAGGAGGATAAAATGGAGTTTTTAGCGTTAGTACCGTTTGCCATTATCCTGTTTGGGGCGGCGGCAGTGGGCGTACTCGTTGCCGGTCTGTTGGGGTTTTTGATATTTACCCCAAACAAACCGGACCAACGGCCAAAATAACCCCGCAGACTTCGCGGCCCATTCAGAGGTCTTGAGCAGTTGTGGTATAATTTCTCCCGCAAAATTCTGTCCGATGCCATTCGTATAGTGTAACGTTCTCAGCAATGCCAGCAACAAAAATCGAACAAATTCTCAAGACGCTGCCGGTAAAACCTGGCGTTTACCTGCACAAAAACGCCCAGGGCAAAGTAATTTACGTGGGCAAGGCGGTCAACCTGAAAAGCCGGGTGCGCTCGTATTTTCACAAATCGGCGCAGGATAACGCCAAAACCCGGCGGCTGGTAGACGAAATTGCCGATATTGAATTTATTGTGGCTTCCAGCGAGCTTGAGGCGCTGCTGCTGGAAAACACCCTCATCAAAAAATATCAGCCGCGCTTCAACGTGCGCCTTAAAGACGACAAGCGCTACCCCTACATCAAAGTCCACTGGCACGAACCTTTTCCCAAAGTAACCACCACCCGCCGCCTGCAAAACGATGGCGCGCGCTACTACGGGCCGTACACCGCCGCCTGGGCCGCCTATCAAACGCTCGATCTGGTGCGCAAAATTTTTCCGTACCTCACCTGCAACCGGGTGATCACCGGCAACGATCCCCGCGCCTGCCTGTATTACCATATTGGCCGCTGCGCCGCGCCCTGCGTTGGCGCGGTTAACCAAGCCGAATACCGGGCCATCATTGACGGGCTGTGCGATTTTTTGGGCGGCAACACCGAGCCGGTGGTCGCCGGGATGCGCCGGCAAATGGATGAAGCCGCCGAGGCGCTCGATTTTGAAAAAGCGGCCACCCTGCGTGATCAAATTAAAGCCATCGATCAGGTGGTGGAAAAACAAAAAGTAGTCAACGCCGCCAGCGTGGACGAAGATGTGATCGCTTTTGCCCGGGCCGATGATGACGCCTGCGTGCAGGTCTTTTTTATTCGCGGCGGCAAGCTGGTGGGCCGCGACTATTTTGTGCTGGAAAATACCGCCGACGAGGCTGAAGACGAAATAATGGGCTCGTTTTTGAAACAGTTTTACGACCAGTCGGCCACGATTCCGCCGCGCATTCTGCTGCCCAACGACATCGACGAGATGATGATTATCCGCGACTGGCTCAAAAGCAAGCGCGGCGCGGATGTAACGCTCAAAGTGCCGCGCCGGGGCAAGCAGCGCGAGCTGCTCAAAATGGCTGCGGACAACGCCACCGAAACGCTCACCCACCTGCGCGCCCAGTGGGCCAGTGACGAAAGCAAACAAACTGAAGGGCTGACCGAACTGCAACAGGCGCTCGATTTGCCGGAAGCGCCGGTGCGGATTGAGTGTTTTGACATCAGCACCCTGCAAGGCACCAACACGGTGGGCAGTATGGTGGTGTTTGCCAAAGGCACGCCCCGCAAAAGTGATTATCGGCGTTTTAAAATAAAAACAGTGATGGGGCAGGATGACTTTGCCAGCATGCAGGAAATGTTGCGCCGTCGCTTTGCCCGGCTGAAAGATGGCGGCTACCAGAACCCGCTGGATAAGGTTGAAAAGCCCAAAGCCGAAGACGCCTGGTCGATTTTGCCCAACCTGATCATCATCGACGGCGGCAAAGGGCAGCTCAACGCCGCGCTGGAAGTGCTGGACGAGTTTGAGCTGCGCGACGCCATCCCCATTGTGGGGCTGGCCAAACGCGAGGAAGAAATCTTTCTGCCCGGCCAATCCCAGCCGGTTATCCTGCCGCGCAAATCACAGGCGCTGTTTTTGGTGCAGCGCGTCCGCGACGAAGCGCACCGTTTTGGGGTAACGTATCACCGTAACTTGCGGGGCAAAAGCGCGGTTAAATCCAGCCTGGACGATGTGGAAGGCATCGGCCCTAAACGGCGGCGGGCGCTGCTGGCCAAATTTGGCTCGCTGGAGGCCATCCGGCAGGCCAGTTTGGAGGAACTGGCCGCGGTGCCGGGCATGAACCGGCGCGCCGCCGAGGAGTTAAAGGCGCAGTTGTAGCAAATAAAAAGGGCGTTGGTTATAACCAACGCCCTTTTTGCTATCACGTACAAAATTAGCTAACAGGAACTACGTCTTTTGCCTGAGGACCTTTTTGTCCTTCGACGATCGTGAATTCCACGCGCTGCCCCTCATCTAATGAACGGTAGCCGCTGCCGGTGATAGCACTGTAGTGAACAAACACGTCTTTGCCGCCGGGGACTTCGATGAAGCCAAAGCCTTTGGTCGCATTGAACCACTTTACAGTGCCCAATTCACGCTCAGCCATGATTATGAGCCTCCTTTCTGTAAAATTTGGGGTAGTTAAGCCAGAGGTTCATAATCAACTTCAGAGCAAGGTCCTACTTTGAATCGAACAACTGCTAAACCGCTTAAAACGATAGCACTGTCTGGCGCGGTTGTCAAATTACAAAATGCGGTCAGAGGCGGCGTATTGAGCGCATCACCCCCAGCACTTTTGGCAGCCAACTAACCTACCCCATTTCAAGCCCGATGACCTGCCCCAGTTTGTCAATATTAAACCGGTTGCGCAAATAGTGAGCGTATTTCACCGCCTCGTCGATTTCTGACGGGGCAAAGCCAAACGCCGTCAAATCGGATTGGCCGCCAACCTGCCGCAGCAACGCCGCAAGCTGTTGCGGCGCGGGCACGGAGGCGGCAATGCGCTGAATTTCATCCCAATGAGCGGCGATTTTTAATTTGAGTTGCTCAAAATCCGCTGCCGACAGGCTGAGGAATTTGTGCTGCTCGGCCAGCACTTTGTCGGCCATCGCCGGAAAGATGGCCTCAATGGTCTGGACGTGTTCGCTGGCCGGGGGCAGGGCCGCCGCTTCCAGGCGATCCAGCAACTCGGCGCGGCTGAGCCGGCGAAGCTGCTGATACCAGCCGGCGGCAATCACCGAAGCCGCGCCCACTTTGGCCCCGTGCAGCACGGCCGGCCGCTGCTCGCGGATCAGCTTCATTTCCAGATAATGAGAAATCTGGTGTTCCGCGCCGGAGGCGGGGCGGGAGTTGTTGATGGCCAGCATGCACAGGCCGGACTCGATCAGCCCATCGAACAGCGCCTGCAAGCCTTCGGGCGCGGCCCGGCCAATGGCCGGCGCGTGATCGACGCAATTTTGCAGGGTGGCCTGCATGCGGGCCAAGGTTGGCGCATCAAACGGTTCGTCCCACAGCAAATGACCCAGTTGCCAGTCGGCCAGAGCAATATATTTGCCCAGCATATCGCCAAAACCGGAGGCGGTCATAGCCTGCGGCGCGGCGCTCAACACGGCCAGATCGCCAAACACGGCCAGCGGCGAGTGGCAGTAGATGGTCTTTTTGAAGCC
>CAYOXS010000413.1:0-3886 GCA_964407935.1 uncultured Caldilineaceae bacterium | reverse complement strand
GTTTCATTGTAGAGTAATCCCGCCCATCGGCAAAACTTGTTGCCAGCCGCTCTCTTTTTGGCTATACTTTCCCGGCAATGGCAAACCCGGAACACGTGGCTCTGGCCCGGCGCTACGCCGCCGGCGAACGAAATATGCGGCTGGAAATGCTGGATTTATCTGGCGCGGCGTTGAGCGGCCTGGATTTTTCCGGGGCGTGGCTGCGCGATACCAACCTGTCGGGCGCGAATCTGCGCGGCTGCAAATTTGCCGGCGCGCCCATGCCCGGCGTCAATTTTACCGGCGCGGACCTGGCCGGGGCCGACCTGCACGGGGCCATCGCTGCCGGCGCAATTTTCCGGCAGGCCAACCTGGCCGGCGCGAGTTTGCGCTCGGCGGATTTGTACGGGGCCGAACTCACCGAAGCCACGCTGGCCAACGCCGATCTGACCCAGGCCGATCTGTCGCTGGCGCAGGCCGCGCGCGCCAACTTTGCCGGGGCGCAGCTCACCCGCGCCGTTCTGTTTAGCGCCAATCTGAGCCAGGCCAACCTGCTCAACACCGATCTGGCCCAGGCCGAAAACATTGCCAGCGCCAAACTCGAAGGGGCGCAGCTTCCCCCGGATTACCAGCCGGCCAGCAACCGCCGTCGCGCCCGTTTTGGCCGCGGCTTTTTTAAGGGATAGATGTTTACCAAAGGACAGCCATTATGCTCAACCCATCAGATTTTGCCAGCGTGCAGTACGGGCGCAAAATGACCGCCCTGGCCAAACAGTTCGACGGCGTATCGCCGGCCGATTTGCGCAAGTTTGCCGCGTTTCTGGGCCAGCTTGCCGCCCTTCGGGAGAGCGAGTTTACCCTGTCTGACGCGCAACTGGGGGTGATTTTTCAGAATTTGCGCACCAAAGAGCTGGTCAGCCTGGCTCCGCACAAAGGCGGGGTGATGGTTGAACTGACCGGCGGCGGCTTTGAATACGAGCGTTTTCTTATCCGCGATGATGGCCGCATGCCCAACAATCGCTACGAGGCCAAGAAGGTTTAAGACCCCCCAAAGGATCGGGTTACTACCGGGCAAATTTCTTAGGCGAAGGAATCAGATTTCTTAGGCGAAGAATTTTGGTTTCTTAGGCGAAGGAATCGGGGGACAGCGAATAGCGAGTAGGCCGGGCTTGCAGCCCGACAGTCACGCTGTTGTGTTAATCAAAAAAGCCAGCGCCGGGGCGCTGGCTTTTTTGATTGGATTTAATCCGCTCGATTAATCTTCGGTTTTGGGTTTGTCGTCCGGCTCGTCAGCCTGCGGGCCGTCGTCTGCCGGTTTTTCATCGGCTTCGGCCAGCGCCGCTTTGATGCGGGCGTTCAGGTCGGCTTCGGAGGCGGGGGCGTCGTCGTCTTCGGAAACGTTGGGCGCCGGGTCGGTCCAGCGCACCCGCGGCCCGCCGGAACCGGCCGGCCGCGGCGAAGCGCCGCCGCTAAAACTGTAGCTTTTGCCGTTGGGGTATTCTCTGAAGCCAAAGCGGGTTAGCAGAACCGCACCCAGCCCGGCCAGCGACAGCAGCGTCCCCACAACCGCGCCCACAAAACCAAGCACCCAGCCCAGGCACGGAATCTGGCCTACCACCGGCATGTTGGTCAGCAAGGTCAGCACAACTACCCCAACCACGCTGGAGAAAATGAAGCTGGAGTCTTGCCGGCCGCTGGCAGCCAGCAGCCGCTCGCCCAAAATCTGGCCGATGACGATCCAGCCAAACAGGCTGGCAATGGCCAGGAAAATCCAGGCGATGACCGGCACAAAAGCCAGGCAAATGGTGATCAGCAGGACAATCCCCACCACTACCGACACCAGCATCGTGATCAACCCGACACCAAAACTGGCAGCCGTCGACTCGGTCAGGGTGCGGCGCACGCTCATCATTTGCTCCGGCATAAAAGCCGCCACCAGCCAGGAAATGAGGCTCAGGGTAATCACCAAAGCGGTTGTCCAGATAATGTCACTGATGATGTGGCCAATCCAGCTAAAAATTGATGAGCCGGTATCGCCGTGGTCAAACTCAAAGCTGGGAGCCGCTGGCATGACCGGCGGAACGGGAGGTACCGGTGGAACCGCATCACCGTGGCCAAACTCGCCATCTTTAATGCGGCCCTGCACGGTTGCCCCCTCGGCAATGGACGAACTGCCGCCAAAAGAGACCATATCGCCGCCAACGGTCGCGCCTTCGTTAACTCTGACGCTGCCGCCAAAAGCCGCCACATCGCCATCGATAGCGCCGTTCACCGTCACGCTGCCGCCCATCGCGGCCAGATCGCCGTTGACGGTGCCGTCAACTACCGCGCTGCCGCCAAACACCACCACATTGCCATCAACCGTACTGCCAGATTCCAGCGAGGCGCTGCCGCCAAACACAACCAGGTCACCATCGATGGATTCGCCGGATTTAAGGGTGAAATTTTCGCCAATAACAAAGCGGCCGCCGGTAGATGGCCCCTGGGCAAACGCCGGGGCGGCGAAAACCAGAAGCATTACAACACTCAAAAACAGGGATACAAGTTTCTTGTTCATCATGATAAGTTCTCCAATTGATGCAAAAATGCTAAAAGACCAGCCGGGCCGAAACCGTGCCGCGCCGGACAATCTGGCGCATAAAACGCACCCATAACCCGCCCGATGCGACGGCAACCACCACAAAGCCCCAAAACAACGGCTGCTGCATGGTGATCAAACTGGTTTTGAAGGCCAAAACGCCCAGGCCTGAGTAAAGCCGTAAATTTTCGGCGGTATCGGTAAACAGGAACACACTTTGGGTGAGCAGCCGGGTGTTGAGCAGCGCCGCGCCGTAACTGGCCACGGCCAATCCGCCCCAAATGCCCCAACCCACCACAAACACCAGCGAACCAACCATCAGCGCCAGCAGCGCCACCCAGATGTGCCACAGCTTTTGGGGACGATACTCCGCCAGCCGGGTTTCAAAACGGTGGCCAAAGCCGGGGCTGGGAGCAGCCATTATCAGGGCCGCGTGCCGCAGTAGCCGGTCTACGTGTTTCATTCGCTCGTAGGCCAGGCGGCAATCGGCGCACTCAGAAAGGTGCTGGCGCAGTTGCAGTTGTTCGGTGGTATCCAGTTCATCGTCTAACCACAGCGATATTTTTTCGGTATATTTATCTTCAGTCATGGGCGTCTCTCCAGCTTCGGAAAGTTGAACATTAGTGGGCCGAAAGCTGCACATCCACATCCTGCGCAGCCTCGGCCAGCATTTGCCGGGCGCGGAACAGCCGGCTTTTGATGGCACTGACTGTGGTATCCAACGCTTCGGCAATTTCATCGTACGACATTTCATGCCAGTAACGGAGCACGGTCGCGGCCCGGTAATCGGGCGGTAACGAGTCCAGCAGGTCGCGCAAGGTAAGGTGAGCTTCTTTTGAAAGCGCGACCGCCTCCGGTTGAGGTTCGGTTGCAGGTACCATCTGCCAGGGGGGTAAATCATCCCAGGATACGGTTTGATTCCGCCGCTGGCGCAGCCGGTCGATGCAATAGTGCGAGGCAATCGACAGCATCCAGGAAGAGAATTTGCGGCCGGGGTTGTAGGTTTTGATCTTGGTGTAAGCCCGCAAAAATGTTTCCTGAGCGGCGTCTTCGGCCTCAACGGCATCACCCAACATCCGGTAACACAAGTTGTAAACCGGCCGCTGATAGGCATCGACAATATGCATAAATGCGGTACTGTCGCCCTTTTGCGCGGCCACGGCCCAAAGCTGTTCCCGGCGCTGAATGTCAGAAGTTACCTGCGGTTCAGTTTTTTGTTCTGTTGCAACAGTTAATCTCATTGAATACTGCTGACCAAAAGTCATTATGCTGTCCATAGTGCAGTCTGGAATTCCTTCATTTCTGTCTGCACTATGCTTTACGGGGGTA
>CAYOXS010000412.1:0-3909 GCA_964407935.1 uncultured Caldilineaceae bacterium | reverse complement strand
AACTGTAGCACAGCTCTGGGGTTGAGGGCAAATATCAAAAAGCCGCCGGGCTACTCACCCGGCGGCTTTTGATATTTGAAGAAGGGGGTATCCGAGTCTTTGTTATTGCCCGATCATCGCCAAAAAATATTGGTGAAAACGGGGGTCGTCGGTGAGTTCCGGGTGAAAGGCGGTTACCAGCAGGTTGTCGCGGTGGGCGGCAACGATGGTGCCATCGGCCAGCCGGGCGATCACCTGCACCCCTTCGCCAACGGCCTCAATTTTGGGGGCGCGAATAAAAACCGCGCGGAACGGCTCGGGGGAAAACGTAAGGCTGAGATCGGCCTCAAAGCTGTCTACCTGCCGGCCAAAGGCGTTGCGGTCAACTTTAATATCCAGCACTTCCAGACGCTGCGGAATAACGTGCCCGCCGCTGGGCGTTTGGCCAATATCTTTGGCCAGAAAGATCAGCCCGGCGCAGGTGCCCCACACGGCTTTACCCTGTTCGATAAAACGGTGCAGCGGCTGAATAAGGTTGAACTGCGCCGCCAGTTTGCCAATGGTGGTGCTTTCGCCGCCGGGGATGATCAGGCCATCCAGCTCGTCCAAATCTTGCGGCAGGCGCACCTCAACCGGCGTTGCGCCGAGTTTGCGCAGCATGTTGGCGTGTTCTAAAAAGGCGCCTTGCAGCGCCAGTACCCCAATCTTCAGTGATGTCGATGCGGACGGTGCATCATTTGGGTTGAGTATGAGATTTTGGGGTGAAACTTTGGCCATTTAGTCCTCCATTGCCAGCGGGTCGGCGTCGTCATCGGCCTGAGAAATAAGGATGGCCCGCGCCCGCCCGCCGCCTTCATCTTCTCCTATAATACCCTGCGCTTCCATTTCGTCAATTAGCCGGGCCGCGCGCGCATAGCCAATGCGCAGCTTGCGCTGCAACATACTGACCGAGGCTTTGCCCTGCTTGCGCACCTCGTCGATGGCTTTTTCCAGCAGAGCGTCATCGTCGTTGGCGCTGCCGCCGCCGCTGTCGCCCATGCTCTGGTATTCTTCCCACAGCGGCTGCTGCACCAGGTTGGTTGGCATTTCGATGGGGTTGCGATGCGGGCGGCTGCCGGTAACTGTGCCCCGCCAAAAACTGACCAGCCGGTTCAACTCCACATCAGACACAAACACACCCTGCAACCGTTGCAATTTGGCCGAGTCGGCGGCCATGTAAAGCATGTCGCCTTTGCCCAGCAGCCGTTCCGCGCCGGGCGAGTCGAGAATGACCCGCGAGTCGATCTGGCTGGTCACGGCAAAGGCAATCCGGGCCGGAAAGTTGGCTTTGATCAACCCGGTAACCACATCTACCGAAGGCCGCTGCGTGGCAATAATCAGGTGGATGCCGGTGGCGCGAGCCATCTGCGCCAGCCGGGCGATGGTGCGCTCCACCTCGTCGGGGGCCATCATCATCAAATCGGCCAGCTCATCGATGATGACCACAATAAAGGGCAGGGTTTCGCGCCCTTCGTTGATCATTTTTTCGTTGTAGCCTTCCAGGTTGCGCACCCGTTCTTTGGAAAACAGCTTGTAGCGCCGGTCCATTTCCCGGGTGGCCCAACTCAGCACACCAACCGCCTTTTCCAGCTCGGTAACGACCGGGGCCAGCAAATGCGGAATACCATTGTAATTGACCAACTCCACCATTTTGGGGTCGATCATCAGCAGTCGCAGCGTATCGGGCGTGTGCTGGGTGATCAGGCAGGCGATAATGGCATTAACGGCCACGCTTTTGCCGCTGCCGGTAGCGCCGGCAATGAGCAGGTGCGGCATTTTTGACAGGTCGGTGACAAAGGTCTGGCCGGCCACGTTTTGCCCCAGCGCCAGTTTCAGGTCGCCGCGATGCTGCACAAACCGGTCAGATTCCATTAAATTACGCAGCGCGACCACGTTTTTGTTGGAATTGGGCACCTCGATGCCAACATACGGCTGGCCGGGAATGGGCGCTTCAATGCGGATGGGCGCGGCGGCCAGCGCCAGCGCCAGATCGTTAGACAGGTTGACAATGCGCGACACGCGCACTTTTTTGGCGTTGCCTTTGGCGTCACGCTGGTCAAGCATCGCCAGGCTGAAACGGGTAACGGTTGGGCCGGGGTTGATTTCCCGCACCTGCACTTTAATATTAAAACCGTCCAGCGTATCTTCGATGATTTTGACCCGTTTGTGGATTTCGCGCTCGCTGATCTCCATTTCGTGGCCGTATTCGTAAATTTGGTCCATGGGCGGAAGCTGCCACTGGTGGCCGCCCAGCGGATGTTCGATAACCGCCGGCGGAAGCTGCGGTACCGATCTAGAGTCGGGGGCAGGGATTTCGCGGGCGGAGCCAATCACCACCAGCGGTGCGGGTTCGTCTTCAGCCGGTTCGGTTTTTTTGGAGCCGGCCAGCATGCGGTCGATAAACCGGGTTTTGGGTTCCTGCGGGTAGGATCGAGCCACGGGCTGGTTGATGGGCAACTGCCTGAAGTGCCGCCAATCCTGAAACCTAAAGTACAGGTCGCGGCTCATCTGGATGAGTTCTTTAAACGACAGGCCGCTGATCATAATCACAACGATGGGGGCCAGCCCCACCAGCACCACAATTGTGCCGGCGGTGCCCAGCGCCGAGCGCACCAGTTCGCCCAACACCCAGCCGATAATGCCGCCGCCGCCCGGCTCTTCCAGATTGGCGCCGGGCCGAATCAGGTTAAATGCGACCAGCAACGCGCTCAGCAGCAAAAACGTGCCGATGGGTTTTTCCCACTTTTCGGACTCGTCTTCGCTGGCGTAATATTTGAAAAACCAGACCGCCAGCACGCTCAGTACAAACCAGAAAACATACGTGCCCCAGCCAATCAGTAGTCCCAAAATGTTCAGCCAGGTGGCCACAAAAACGCCTCGATTGGGCGCAAACAGGCTGAGCAGCGTTAATCCCGCCAGAATAAACAGAATCGTGCCGATGACTTCCGGCCGAATGACCGGGCCTTCCGGCTTTTTTTTGTTTTTGATGGTTTTGCGGCGGATTGGTTTTTTTGCCATAAACGGTACTTGCCGGCGTGCAAATCAGCACAAATGTTTTGTGTATTGTAGCACAGAGCGCCAGATATTAAAAGTATTTTGGGGTTCGCCGGGTCTGTAATCCTTTTGTAATACTTTGGTAACATCAGGATAAGATTTGTTTGGGACACTCTTCATAAATTAACCCCTATTTAGCAAGGAGAGACCCAATGTTTAAAAAGTTGACCCCAATTGCAGTGAGTTTGCTGGCGTTAGTAATGCTGATCGTTGCCCCCGCTTTGGCCGCGCCCAACGCTCAATCGGCCAGTTGCGGCCAGGATTACACCGTTCAGGCCGATGACTGGCTCAGCCGGCTGGCCGAAAAGTTTTACGGCGATCTGCTGGCTTACCCGGCCATTGTCGATGCGACCAACGCCGCGGCGCAGGCCGATGCCAGCTACGCCGCCATTGCTAACCCCGATGTGATTGAAATTGGCTGGAAATTGTGTTTGCCCGCCGATGTTAACGGCGTGATGATGAGTGACGGGATGATGGACGGCGCAATGGAAAAGGACGGCGCTATGATGGACGACTCGATGAGCCAGGATAACGCCACAATGGACGGCGCAATGGAAAAAGACGGCGCCATGATGGACGACTCGCAGAACAAAGACGGGCAAATGATGGACGACTCGCAAAACAAGGATGGCGAAATGATGGAGGGCGACCACACCCAATAGTAGTGGCGGGAAGAAGGTCAATGGCAAAGTGTTCTTTCCCTCATCCCCCCGGCCCCCTTCTCCCATTGGAAAAAGGGGGAGAAAAAGATTTTTTGTGAGGTTTTGGGGGGGGGCGCCCCCCCACACCGCCAAACGTAAATAAATACCCCCCCCCCAAAATTGGGGGGGGGGGGGG
>CAYOXS010000411.1:0-3937 GCA_964407935.1 uncultured Caldilineaceae bacterium | reverse complement strand
TGATTTGGCTGGTAGTGGGCGGCGCTATGTGTATTACAGCGCCCTGACCGAAGTAGAAATAGAGGTTAATTTTCAAAATGGCCGCTCGCAGCAAATATGGTGCAGCGGTGAGTTCTTTGCCCGGGGCGACCGGCTGTCCAATGGAAAACTTCAGGTAGGGTCCTACTCGCGGCTGGCGCTGTTTGGCGATGACGAACAGGGTAACCGCCTGATTGTATTGGGCACAGATGTTGCGGTTTCACGCGGAGAATTGAAGGTGGTTTGGCTTGACGGTTCCAGGGAGAAGCCGGTGGAATACGGGTTAACGGTGCAAGCGCGGATTGGGTTGCGTTATATAAGCGGCACCGAACGGCATTTCTTTGGTTTTGCGGCGGAACAACTGACCGGCGATAAAGTTATTACAGCGCTCACAACAACCAATACGGTTTTTGTCGATCCGCAGCCCATCGAGATTGTCACCCCGAATGTTTATTATAGTCAACCGGCGTGGTCGCTGGATGGGGCCAATTTGGAACTTACGTTGTTTTTTTCGGGGGTTGCTAACGCCCATCCGGCGGTTGTAGCCAATCTGCTTGCTGCCGCCAGAGAAGTGTGGTCGTGTCCGGGCGGAGTTCGCTTAATCCAGTCCCAAACGGCCCAAAACGCGCTTGAAGTTGAATTGGTCGCCAGCAATATCGACTGTTTTCAGGATCAAATGGGCGGCGGCGGCTTTTCATGTAGTTCATCTAAAATTGTCCTGAATCTGTGCTGCGCCAGCCAAAACCGGTATTTGCTGGCCCATGAACTGGGCCATTTTCTGGGGTTAGACCATCCCGCTGTCGCTTTCTCCCGGGCGGGCTGCTCGGTTTTAACGCCCGGTGACATGTGGACCATATTGACGCCCGGCACGCCCAACTTGCCCCGCAACACGGAGAATAATGTTCAAACGGCCTGTACCCATTATATCCCGGCGTCATTTATCGCTTCAATTTCAAACGAACCTGTTGTTGACCCACCCCAAATTAATTCTCAGGCTGATTTTCAAATGCCAAGGGTTTGTTTACGAAACTTTTTTTATGACGATGGCCGCCCGGTTTCGTTGGTGAATAACCTGGGGGCAAATTTGGCCGGAACGCCCGACGGGCCGGCCTGGTGGGGACGACATCCAAATATCTGGAATTCAAATTCGGCGCAGTTAAGCCTTATGCCGGGGAGTTGCACCGAATACCGCCACACCGACCCGCAGCCCAATCAAACCTATTGGCTCCACCTTCAGGTAGATGTTTACACCAATAATCCGATCAGACCACTCTGGCTCTTTTTCTTCAAGGGAGATTTAAAGGTACAGAACAGCCAAATTCAGATTACGCCAGTCGTTCAACTTCCAGCACAAAAAATCAACTCAGGCGGTTGGGTTAAATTAGCGGTTCAGTGGACCTGCCCGGGCAATTGGAGTAATCATACCTGGCTGATTGGACTGGTTTGGGATAGCACGGAGCCGGGCAGTTATCAAACCGGTGGTGTATTGGAGTTTCTCCGGCCGGTTAATACCACAGGTATTACCAGCCTGACCAATTTAGAAAATGTTGTCGCTGCGCAATTAACCAACGCTAATCTGGTGGTCAATAAAACAATCAGCGAGTTTATACAATGGGTGGGGCGATTCAGCGGCGTTGGGGTGCGATTGCCCCGGCAACCGCTGCCGCCAATCCTCTGAACCAATTTTATTTGAGTCCCAACCAAAAAGCGGCCAATTTGGCCGCTTTTCTGTGAGAGCGGGTAAGGGGATTCGAACCCCTGACATCAACCTTGGGAAGGTTGCGTTCTACCACTGAACTATACCCGCACCAGCACGCAAAATTATAGAACCGAGCCGGGAGATTGTCAAACATCGGGCGCAGGCCAAAATTGTTTGCCCGCAGGCTGAGTTTGTGTTATGCTGAGCTGCTTTTTGCGGCTAATTCACCACCGAAAGGTCTACTACCTGTGCAAGATGTAACTGGCGATAACGCTCTGCTGCATATTAGTAAACGCCGCCGCACCGCGGCCTGGCTGGTCCATCTGTTTACCGCCAGTGGCGCAGCGTGGGGCTTGCTGGCGCTGTGGTCTATTCACAATGAGCGATTCACCGTCGCTTTTTGGTTTATGGCGGCGGCCATACTGGTTGATGCCGTCGATGGCACGCTGGCCCGCCAGGCCAGAACCAAAGAAGCCACCCCCATGGTCGATGCCGAGTTGCTGGACAACATCATCGATTACTTCAACTATACAATGGTGCCGGCCTTTTTTCTGCTGGTTTCCGGCCTGCTGCCGTTTGGCTGGGCGCTGCTGGCGGGCAGCCTCATCGGGCTGGCATCGGCCTATCAGTTTACCCAGCCGGATGCCAAAACCGACGATCACTTTTTTAAAGGATTCCCCAGCTACTGGAATATTGTGGTTTTTTATCTCTTCTTTTGGCAGATGCCGCCCTTTGTCAATTTGGCGATTATTCTGTTTCTGGTGCTGATGGTTTTTGTGCCGATCAAATACATTTACCCCTCCCGGCTGGAATATGTTTCATCCAGGGTGTGGGTGCGCTGGGCGGTGCTCGGCGCGTCGGTGGTGTGGGGCGTGGCCACCATTGGCATGCTGGTGGTTTATCCGGGGATCAATCCGCTGTTTGTTTTTGTGTCGATGGGCTATGGCGTGTTTTATTTTTTGATGAGCCTGTACCGCACCTTCTTCCCGGTTAAACTGGTCAAAAAACGCCGGTAGGCAGCCTACTCCAGATAGCGCTCGATGAACGCTGCTACGGCCGGCTCGTACACCCCGGCCGAAACCAGAAACCCATCGTTGTGCCCGCCGTCAATCTGCAAAAATTCTTTGGGCTGGCCGGCTGCCGCAAACAGCGCCCGGCCGTGCTCAAAGGGGATGACTTCATCATTGGGGCTGTGGATGACCAGCAGCGGCGCGTCGATACGGGCCAGCCGCTCGCGGGTGTTGTAGTGCAGCCGGCTGAGCTGCCGCACCGGTAAAAAGGGAAACTGCCGCGCGGCCATATCCGGCACAGACGTAAAGGTCGATTCAAGGATCAGCGCGCCGGGCCGCTGCTGCTCGGCCAGCCCGGCGGCCACCGCGCCCCCCAGCGACCGGCCAAAAATAACAATCTGCTCCGGGGCAAAGCCTCGCTGCTCAACCAGATAGCGCCACGCGGCCTCGGCATCGAGCGTGGTGCCGGCCTCGGAGGGCGTGCCTTCGCTCCGGCCGTAGCCCCGGTAATCAATAATGAACACGTTCAGCCCCAGCCGCTGAAACTGGGCAATTGAATCGAGCCGGTGGGAAATGTTGCCGCCGTTGCCGTGAAAAAACAGCAGCGCCCGCCGGCTGCCGGCAGCCGGCACAAACCAGCCGAAAATCCGCACCCCGTCGCCGGTGGTCAGCCACACCTCTTCAAATTCCAACCCTGCCGCCGCCGGCGTAACAGCCAGCGACCTGAGCGGAAAGTACAGCAGTCGCTCCTGAAAAATAAAAGCCAGCAGCAGCACCAGCCCGTACCCCAGCGCCGCCGTGATAATGACTGTCCCCAGCATTTTTGCCCCCGCCCGCATTACCAAATTGCTAACAGCTCTGCTGGAATCCTGTCCGCCATTTGCTGATTCGTTCACTCGCCCTGCACGGTTACGGTAATTGTGCGCCCGCCGCCGTGGTTGCGGTGTTCGCATAGATAGATGCCCTGCCACGTGCCGGTGTTGAGCCGCCCGTTGGTAATCGGCAGCGTCACCGAACTGCCCAGCAGCGAGGCTTTGATGTGGGCCGGCATATCGTCTGCGCCTTCGTAGTTGTGCTGATAGTACGGCGCGTTTTCCGGCACCATTTTGTTGAAGTGGCTTTCAAAATCGGTCCGCACCGTCGGGTCGGCGTTTTCGTTGAGCGTTAGCCCCGCCGAGGTGTGGTGAATGAACACGTGGGCCAGCCCCAC
>CAYOXS010000410.1:1279-3978 GCA_964407935.1 uncultured Caldilineaceae bacterium | reverse complement strand
GTGTTACGTGTTGCGTAAAACGTAATTCGTAAAACGTAAAACGTCATTCGTCGTTCGTCGTTCGTCGTTCGTGTTGCGTAAAATGTAATCCGTAATTCGCCATTCGTCATTCGTCATTCGCAATTCGCAATTCCTGATTCCCGATTCCTGACCCCTGTATCCTACTTTCAAAGGAGAACCGTTATGCCAACCTGGCTCGACCAACACCGGGGACTTGTATTTGGGCTGCTGTCGGCGGTAACAATTACCGGCGCGGGCGTTTTCTATTTGAGGCAGCCGGCCCCGCCGCCCATCGATATTGCCACCGTTGAGCCTCAACCCACGGCCACGGCCACAACTCAACCCATGCCCACGGCCACACCGGGGCCGGTACGGGTGTACATTACCGGCGCGGTGGCCAGCGAGGATGTCTATTTTATGCCGCCGGGCAGCATAATCAAAGATGTAGTTGAGGCTGCCGGCGGCTTTACCGCCGAGGCCGACCACACCCGCGTCAACCTGGCGCTGGAGGTGCAGGACCAGCAGCAAATCCACGTGCCGCGCCGCGATGAGGCCAACCCGCCGCCGCCAATTCAGGGTGGCCCGGCGCCGGTAAAAGCCCGGGCCAACGCCATCGAGCCAGCCGCGGCCGGCGGGGTTATCAACCTCAACACGGCCACCATCGACGAACTGGACACGCTGCCGGGCATTGGCCCGGCCATTGCCAAACGGATCATCGAGTACCGCGACACCGCGGGCAGGTTCACGTCTATCGAGGAAATTACGCAGGTGAGCGGCATTGGCGAGGCCACGCTGGCCAAAATCAGGCCGCTCATCACCGTTGAGTAAGTTAGCCCCGCGTCATCATTTATGTTACAATGCGGCTTCACAAACAGTGTTGATGGTGCGTTAACTATGGAAAACGTAGACAAAATTTATCTCACCTGGCAAGATGTTGACCGGCTGATCGGTGAACTCATTCCGCGGTTGATGGCCTACAACTATGATTTGGTGCTGGCCATTACCCGCGGCGGCATTGTGCCGGCGGCCATCATCGCCGAGCGGCTGGGCATTGCTCAGGTACTGGTGGCTTCGGTGGATTTTTACGAGGACGAGGAGCACGACCTGGATTGGCCGGTATTTATGCAGTTCCCGGCCGACAGCTCGCTGCGGGGCAAAACGGTGCTGATTGTCGATGATATCTGGGATCGCGGCAAGCAGGTGGTGAACGTGACCGAGCGCGTTAAACAGGCCGGCGGCCGGCCCTATTCGGTGGTGATTCATTACAAATCCCAGCGCTCACGTTTTCCGGACCAGTCGCCCGATTTTTTTGCCGTTGAAACCACCGACTGGATCATCTATCCCTGGGAAGTTGAGCGCGGCGCGGTTGGAACATAATCCATGCGATTTCTGGTAACCGGCGGGGCCGGTTTTTTGGGCGCGCCCCTCTCAAATTATCTGGTAAAGCAGGGGCACAGCGTCCGCGTGCTCGATGATTTGAGCGCCGGCGACGCGGCGCGGCTCGATCCGGCGGTCAATTTTACCCGCGGCGACGTGGAAGACAAGCCCAAAGTCTGGCGGCTGCTCAACAAAATTGACTGTGTGTATCACCTGGCGGCGCGCGTTACGGTGCCGGAATCGGTGCTGTATCCCAAAGAATACAACCGCACCAACGTCAGCGGCACAGTGGCCATTATGGAAGCCATGCGCGATGCCGGTATCAAACGGGTGGTGCTGGCTTCGTCGGGGGCGGTGTACGGCGAACAGGGTGTGCCGCTGGTGCACGAGGCGCTCCTGCCCCACCCGGACTCGCCGTACGCGGCCAGCAAACTGGCCGCCGAAAGCTACGTGCGCACCATCGGCGAAATCTGGAACATTGAAACGGTGGCACTGCGTATTTTTAACGCCTACGGGCCGGGCCAGCCCATTCCGCCCACTTATCCGCCGGTCATCCCCCAATTTTTGCGCCAGATTCTGCAAAAAGGTTCGGTGATCATCTACGGCGAAGGCCACCAGACCCGTGATTTTATTTATGTGGATGACGTGGTGCAGGCGCTGGCTGCCGCCGCCACCGCCGAGGGCGTCAACCGGCAGGTGATCAACATTGGCACCGGCACCGGCACCAGCATTCGCCAGCTTATCAGCATTTTGGAGCACGTTGCCGGCCGCGAAGCGCAGACCATTGTTAACCCGGGCGGAGCAGCGGGCGTTTCGGCGCTGGTGGCCGACACCAAAAAAGCCCGCGAACTGCTGGGCTTTGAGGCTAAAATTGCGCTGGCCGAAGGGCTGGCGCGGTTAAAATCGCTCGATCCGCAGTTTCACTAATCCTCCATCTCTTCCAGTCCCACGGCCATCAAATAACCGCGCGCCCGTTCAGTTTTGGGGTAACGGTTAACCAGCTTCCAGAATTTGGGGCCGTGATTGGCTTCCAGCAAATGCGCCAACTCGTGGACAAGCACATAATCCCGCACAAACGCCGGCATCGCCGCCACCCGGTGCGACAACCGAATGGTGCCGTCCGCGGGGGTGCAACTGCCGTAGCGGCTTCTGTTCTGGTTGGTCACCCAGCGCACCGACTCCCACTTGAGGTTGCCGCCAAAATATTGCCGGTTCAGCTCCTGCGCCCGGCGTTGCAGCGCGGCGTCGTCCAGCTCCGATTTTTGCCGGCGGCGCTGCAACCGGGTCTGCAATTTGTCGATGATCGGCTGGAGTTCCGCCGG
>CAYOXS010000410.1:0-1179 GCA_964407935.1 uncultured Caldilineaceae bacterium | reverse complement strand
CGGCCAATCAGGCTGTCTTCGATGCGGCGGTTGATGTTGCGAATCTGGCTGTTTTCCAGCACGATGGAGCGCGAGATTTCGGCGTTTTCAATTACACAGTGATGATAAATGCTGGTGAACGGGCCAACGTAGGCATTGACCAGCCGGGTGTCCTGGCCAATAATGGCCGGACCGCGCACCACGCTGTTGATGATTTCGGCCCCTTTTTCGATGGTGACGCGGCTGTCTACTTCGCTGTCGCGGTCCACGTAGCCCTCAATTTTGGGCGTGAGTTCTTCCAGCACCAGGCTGTTGGCCTCGAGCATTTCGCCGGGGCGACCGGTGTCAATCCACCAGCCGCGGTGAATGTACGGGAAGACGTTGTACTTGTTGTCGACCAGCCATTGAATGGCGTCGGTAATTTCCAGCTCGCCGCGCCAACTGGGGTTGATGGCGTTGACCGCCTCAAAAATGTTGGCATCAAACATGTAAATGCCCACCAGCGCCAGATCGCTGGGCGGCTCTTTGGGTTTTTCAATCAGGCGGATAATGCGGTTATTTTCGCCCAGTTCGGCCACGCCGTACTGCTGCGGCTGGTCAACCCGGGTGAGCACAATCTGCGAGTTGTACTGGCTGCTGGCAAACTGGGCAATCAGCGGGCTGATGCCGCCTTGAATCACGTTATCGCCCAAAAACATCACAAAGCGATCATCGCCCAGAAAATCGTGCGAAATTTTAACCGCGTGGGCCAGCCCCAGCGGCGCATCTTGCGGGATGTAGGTGATTTCCACGCCCCACTGCCCGCCGCGCCCCACGGCGCGTTTGATCTCTTCGGCGGTGTCACCAACCACAATGCCAATTTCGGTGATGCCGGCATCGCGGATGGCCTCGATAACGCGGAACAGGACGGGTTTGTTGGCTACGGGAATTAACTGTTTGGCGCTGGTAAAGGTGAGCGGGTACAGGCGCGTCCCTTTGCCGCCGCTCAAGATCAACCCCTTCATAAATTATCCTCCGTTGAAAATAGGATTCAGGAGTCAGGAATTAGGAAACTCCCAATCCAGCTCTGAAAAATTGTACCAGGAGTCCAAAACTGTAGTTTTGGACTCCTTTTTCACTCGTACCTGGCCGGAGCGCTTCGCGAAGCGCCCCTACGCATTTAGATAGTGGTAAAGTTGTAAGTGATGAGGACTCGCGGTA
>CAYOXS010000409.1:0-4001 GCA_964407935.1 uncultured Caldilineaceae bacterium | reverse complement strand
AGGCCTTTACCTGGTACATGGATTTGCGCCGCTACGGCAGCGTGCCGCACAGCGGCTTTGGCCTGGGCGTGGAACGGACCGTGGCCTGGATTGCCGGCACCCACCACGTCCGCGAGGCGATTTCGTTCCCACGCACGCTGGGCCGGGTGTATCCGTAATCCAAACTGTAAATTTAGACAGAACGTGTTGCGTGTTCCGTGGTTGTTTTACGGAACACGCAACACGCTACAGATAACTCCCGCATGAAACTACTCCTTTTTCAAGCCAAACGCTTTTACTGGGCGTCATTCTCAAAAACGCTGGCCGATGTGCCGGAGCAGGAAGTTTCGGAAACGGTGACGGAGGCGCTGGTGGTTTTCTTTCACGCCGAGGCCGAAGACGAATCGAATCCGGGGCTGGAAACCAAGGTTGTCAAAAATATCAAATGGTTGGCCAACAAGCGTGGGCTGAAAAACGTGGTATTCCACTCGTTTACCCACCTGTCCGAGTCAACCGCTTCGCCGGAGTTTGCCCAAAGCCTGCTCAGCCGGCTTGATGAGCGATTGACTAACACCGGTTACCGGGTATGGCAAACACCGTTTGGCTACTTCTGCGAGTGGGATTTGGCCGTTTACGGCGATTCGCTGGCCAAAGTGTTCAAATCGCTTTAAAAGTGAAAAAGGTGCAACCGGATTATTGGCGCACCTTTTGTGGTCAATTTATTTAGAAAGAGAGCCTGGTCAGGCTTTGCTTTCCTTGGTCGATGTATCTTCTGCGTTTTCGTTTTTATCCGAGCCGGTTGACGATGATTCCCGAAACTCCCGGATCGATTTGCCCAGCGCGCCGCCGATTTCCGGTAACTTACCAACCCCAAAAATAATAACCACAATCACCAGAATAATCAGCCATTCCCAGCCACCGATACTAGGCATTGTTTGCTCCTTCCTGCCAAAACCCGTCAAGTAGTGACGGTATTATATCACCTGCCCAGCCGTGGTGCAAAATTAAATTGGGTGTGACCAAAATGAGTAGGAAAGCGCCGCAGGCCGAGGGGCTTGGGGGGTAGTTCCCCCCAATTCCCTCCTCCTCCAACTCAGTTTGGTCACACCTAACTTAATTGGGTGTGACTAAACTGAGGGCTTTGTCATTTGCCGGCTGTGGAATTATAATGGTGCAGTTTTATTTTTAACCAACGGAGGCAACAGAGAATTATGGCGGTCCACGAGTCAAATCACCCCCTGGTGAAACATAAACTGACAATCCTGCGCAACAAAACCACCAAACCTAAAAAATTCAGAGAACTCATCAGAGAAATCTCAATGCTGCTGGCCTACGAAACCACCCTCGATCTGGCGTTGGAACCCACGCCCGTTGAAACGCCGATGGGTTCAACCCGGGGCGCGCTGCTTCAGGAGCAGATTGGCCTCATTCCCATTTTGCGGGCCGGCCTGGGGATGGTTGAAGGGGTTTGGGAAATGATGCCCAGCAGTGAGGTGTGGCACATCGGCCTGTTTCGGGATGAGCGCACGCTCAAGCCGGTAGAATATTATAACAAACTGCCGGTATCGCCCACGGTGCAGCTTTGTATTGTGCTTGATCCCATGCTGGCCACCGGCGGCTCGGCGGTGGCCACGGTGGATATTCTCAAACGGTGGGGGGCCAAGCGGGTTAAATTTATGGGCATCATCGCCGCGCCGGAGGGGGTGAACGCCCTGCAATCAGCTCACCCGGATGTAGATATTCACGTGGCGGCCATCGATGAAAAGCTCAACGAGATTGGCTACATTGTGCCCGGCCTGGGTGATGCCGGCGACCGCCAGTTTGGCACGGCCTGATTTTAGTCTGGCTCCACAAGTGTGCCGGCCTGCCCGGCGACAATAGCTTCAATATCGGCCAGCGCGCCAATGGCGGCCCGCCGGCCGGTTTTTTCGACAAATTCACAGGCGGCTTCCACTTTTGGCCCCATCGACCCGGCGGGAAAGTTGCCGGCCCGCAGCTCAGCGGGGGTAACGCGGCGCAGCAGCCGGGCGGTGGGTTTGCCCCAATCCACGTACACCCCGGCCACGTCGGTGGCCATCACAAACATGTCGGCCTGTAATTCCTGCGCCAGCAGCGAACCGGCCAAATCTTTGTCGATGACCGCTTCAACGCCGGACAGGCTGGCATCGGGGTTGAACATGGTTGGGATGCCGCCGCCGCCGGCGCAAATCACAATTGTCCCTTTATCGAGCAGCCATTTAATGGGCCGGATTTCGAAGATGGTTTTGGGCCGCGGCGAAGGCACTACCCGCCGCCACTTGTCGCCATCCTGCTTAAAAACCCAGCCTTTGGCTGTGGTAATCTGCTGCGCTTCAAGCTGGCTGTAGACCGGCCCCACAAATTTGGTGGGATTTTGAAATGCGGGGTCGGCCGGGTCCACTTCGATCATCGTCAGAATGGTAGCAAACGGCACCTCTACCGGCAGCAGATTGCCCAGTTCCTGCTCAATCACATAGCCGATCATGCCCTCGGTCTGCGCGCCGAGCACGTCGAGCGGGTACGGCTCCACGTCCTGGTAGGCGGCGGCTTGCAGCGCCAGCAGCCCCACCTGCGGCCCGTTGCCGTGCGACAGCACAAGCTGGTGAGCCAGAGCCACCGGAGCCAACGCCCGCGCCGCGATTTTTACGTTGTCCCGCTGCGCGGCGGCGGTCATCGGTTCACCGCGTTTGAGCAGGGCGTTGCCGCCCAGGGCAATCACTATTCGCATGCTCAATCCCCCAGGGTGGCGACCATGACCGCTTTAATGGTGTGCATCCGGTTTTCGGCCTGGTCAAACACTACCGAGCGCTCCGATTCAAACACCTCTTCGGTCACTTCCAGGCCATCCATGCCAAAGCGCTGGAAAATCTCTTCACCAATTTTGGTTTCGCGGTTGTGATAGCTGGGCAGGCAGTGCATAAATTTGGCGGCCGGGTTGCCGGTCCGTTCCATCAGCCGGGTATTCACCTGATAATCGCGCAGCAGTTCGATGCGCTCATTCCACACGTGCTCCGGCTCACCCATCGACACCCAAATATCGGTGTGCACAAAATCGACGCCCTGCACGCCGGCGGTCACGTCGTCGGTGAGCGTGAGCCGCGCCCCGGTTTGGGCGGCAATCTGGCGGCAGGTGTCAACCAGTTCCGCTTTGGGCCACAACTCTTTGGGCGCTACCAGCCGCACATCCATGCCCATTTTTACCCCGCCCACCATCAGCGAATTGCCCATATTAAAGCGGGCATCGCCCACGTAGCAGAAGGCAATATCAGACAGATGCTTTTTGCTGTGCTCGGCCATAGTCAGCAGGTCAGCCAGAATTTGGGTGGGGTGAAATTCATCGGTCAGCCCGTTCCAAACCGGCACGCCGGCGTATTTGGCCAGAATTTCCACCGTGTCCTGCCCAAAGCCGCGATATTCAATACCATCGTACATGCGGCCCAGCACCCGGGCGGTGTCTTTCATCGATTCTTTGTGGCCAATCTGGCTGCCGCTTGGCCCCAGGTAGGTAACGTGCGCGCCCTGGTCAAAGGCGGCCACCTCAAACGCGCAGCGGGTGCGGGTTGAGGTTTTTTCAAAAATGAGGGCGATGTTTTTGCCGCGCAGCCGCTGCTGTTCGTAGCCGCCGTATTTGGCCGCTTTGAGCTGTTTGGCCAGCTCCAGCAAAAAGCCGATTTCGGCGGGGGTGAAATCGAGCAGTTTTACAAAACTGCGGTGGCGAAGGTTGAAGCTCATCATCTTTCTCCTGTGAAAATAGGGATCAGGAGCCAGGAGTCAGGAATCAGGGGTTAGGAATTAGGGGTTGGGGCAGAAGATTCCTGACCAAGCTCTTAAAAATTGTGGGTGGAGTCCAAAACTTTTGGCGTTGTCCCGGCGGGATTGTTTGACTCCTGTTGACAGGTAACATCAGGCTGCGAGATTCCCGCCGCCTTTGAATTTGCTGATTTTATGGCGGTCAGCCACTTTTGGCCAATCATACCGACTTTCTTTGCCCCTCATCCCCCTTA
>CAYOXS010000408.1:0-4102 GCA_964407935.1 uncultured Caldilineaceae bacterium | reverse complement strand
CTCCCTGCAGTCACTCAGAATGACATTTTCACCGGCGACCAGCCACGAGCCGCGGCCAGCATGGCGTCCAGACTCTCGGCCGGAGTTTCGCCGGAAACTCCGCCGCCCACCGATAAAATGAAGCCCCCGCCCGGCGCAGCTTTGTCCAGGCAGGCCCGGGCGTACTCGGCCACCACCGCCGGCGACTCGCGCACGGCCACATCGAGGGGCGGCACGTTGCCCATCAGCGCCACGCGGTGGCCCATTGTTTGCTTCACTTCGGCAATATCGACTTTGTGAGTAAAGTTGAACACGTCAAAATTGGCTTCGGTGAAGGCGGCGTACAGGTGCCGGCAGGGGGTGTCGTTGTGGTAAACGCGAACCAGGCCATCGAACGCGTCAAAAATGCGGCGCAGGTGGGGCGCGACAAACTGGTTGTAATGCTCCAGCGAAACCATGCCCACAATATCGTCCAGCAGCAGGATGCCTTCGGGAGCGCGCAGCGTTTCAAGCTGGGCGTGCAGCCAATCGATAATGGTGGTGGTCAGTGTTTCCAAAAAGCGGCTGATCTCGGCCGGCTGCAAAATCAGCGACATCATCAAATCGTTGATACCCATCAGGTAGCCGGCGGTGACCATTGGCCCGCGCGCCGCCACCATTTTAATGTTAAGCCCCTCGGCCTGCAATTTTTCTTCGGCGTGGCGGTAAAGTTGCAGCGTCAGCGGCATAAACCCATCGCGGCGGGGATCGGCCGGTTTGACCGCCGCCCAGTGGTTAACATCGGTAATGACGGCCTCGATGGAGGGCGGGCGGTTGTGGTGAAATTGAATTTGCGCGCCAAACGCCGATGGTTCGGCGGCCATGCCGTATTCCACCCAAAAACCCGGCACCCACACCGCATCGGGAAAGCGGTCGATCAGGCCGCGATGCACCTTAAACCAGGCCTCGGGCAGCAGGTAGAAATCCAGCGTGTCCAGCCCGGCGTAACCCGGCAGCCAGGGGCTATCGACGATGAACGCGACCGGCACCTGATCGGATTCTTGCAGCCGGGCGGCTTGCTTAAAACGGTCCCAGGGTGTTGTCATAATTAACCTCGATGGATAAGTTTAGGTACGGTGTCACCGTAAAATCAAAGGGCACAGATTTTTAGCTATTTGCCCGAAAATCTGTGCCCCCGGTGTGTTAAACAGAATCAGGGTCAGGCGTCGCCAATGCCCACCAAATCCAGCTCTTTGGCCCGGTGACAACTGACAAAATGTTTCGGCTCAATTTCCTCAAGCCGGGGCGGCTCGGTTTTGCAAACATCGATGGCGTACTGGCAGCGCGGATGAAAATAGCAGCCCGAAGGCGGGTTGGCCGGGCTGGGGACATCGCCCTGCAACGGGATCATTTTTGAACGCACCCGGGGATCGGCCACCGGCACCGCCGACAGCAGTGCCGCGGTGTACGGGTGTTTGGGGGTGTTGAACAGCGCCGTGGTGGGCGCGGTTTCGGCAATTTTGCCCACATACATCACCGCCACACGGGTAGAAATGTGTTTGACCACGCTCAGATCGTGGGCCACAAACAGGTAGGTGAGCCGCAGCTTTTCCTGCAGTTCCAGCAGCAGGTTGAGTACCTGCGCCTGCACGCTCACATCCAGCGCCGAAACCGGTTCATCGGCCACAACCAGCCGCGGGTTGAGGGCCAGCGCGCGGGCAATCACAATCCGTTGGCGCTGCCCGCCGCTAAAGGCGTGGGGATAACGCTGCATGTATTCCGGGCGCAGCCCCACCAGCCGCAACAACTCCGTGACGCGGTCGGTCCGTTCCGAGCGGCTTCTGATGCCGTTCACATACATCGGCTCGCTGACAATATCAAACAGGTTCATCCGCGGGTTGAGCGAGGCAAACGGGTCCTGAAAGATCATCTGCATATCGGGCCGGAGAGCGCGCATCTCTTTGTCTGACAGTTTGGCGATGTCCACCACCCGGTTCTGGCTGGTTTTGAACAGAATTTGCCCGGAGGTGGGGTTGACCGCCCGCAAAATTGAGCGCGAGGTGGTAGTTTTGCCGCAGCCGCTTTCGCCAACCAGCCCCAGGGTTTCGCCCTCATCGATGTAAAAATTAACATCGTCAACAGCGCGCACATGGCCAACCACTTTGCGGAAGAAACCTTTTCTAATGGGGAAATACTTTTTGAGATGGTTAACCTGAAGCAGGGTTTGATCGTTTCTAAGTGTTAGTGTCACAAATGGTCCTCACAAAACTGAAGTTGCAAACTACTGCCCGGCGGTTTACTCCTGCTCAACCGCATCGCTGTACAGAAAACAGGCCACCGATTGCACGGCGCTAACCGGCTGAACTGCCGGCGTGCGCACATTGCACTTGCCAGGCATAAATTCGGCGCAGCGGGGGTAAAACGGACAGCCGGCCGGCCGGTTAAACGGGTGCGGAATGGCGCCCTCGATGGTGGGCAGCCGGGTGAGCGACTGCGAATGCACGGTTGGGATGGATTTGAGCAGCGCCTTGGTGTAGGGGTGCTGCGGGTTGTGGAAAATCTCATCCACCGGGCCAGATTCCATCACCCGGCCCAGGTACATCACTACCACATAATCGGCAACCTGGGCAATTACGCCCAGATCGTGGGTGATAAAAATGATGGCCGTATCGTGCTGCTCCTGCAACTGGCGCAGCAGGCGCAATACCTGCGCCTGGGTGGTCACATCAATGGCCGTGGTCGGCTCGTCGGCGATGAGCAATTTGGGGTTGCATGACAGCGACATGGCGATCATGGCCCGTTGGCGCAGCCCGCCGCTCAACTCCCAACTATAGGCATCAATGCGCTGCTCCGGGTTGGGCACGCCCACCTCGCGCAGCCGGTCTATGGCAATTTGGCGGGCTTCTTTTTTATCCGGCGTCTGGTGCAGCCTGATCACTTCTGTAATTTGGTTGCCAATGGTGTGCACCGGGCTAAAGGCCGCCATCGGCTCCTGGGGAATCAGGGCAATGTCGCCGCCGCGGATGTCGCGCATCTGTTTACCGTTTGGCTCCAGTTTGGTCAGATCGATCCTCTCGCCGGCGGCGCTGTCTCGCTGGTGAAATAGAATTTCACCAGCGACGATTTTGCCCGGTTTCTCAATGATATTCAGCACAGATTTGATGGTGACGCTTTTGCCGCAGCCGCTTTCGCCAACAATTCCGACCACCTGGCCGGGGTACACGTCAAAACTCACGCCGTCAACGGCTTTTACGTCGCCTTCATCGAGGTGGTAATACGTTTTCAGGTTTCGGACTGATAGGAGTGGTTGTTGGTTGTCCATTGTTTGTTTGCACCAATTTTGGATTTTGGATTTTAGATTTTGGAGGATTGCGCCAATCTAAAATCCAAAATCGGCAATTCGAAATCAACTATAGGGGTCGGCGGCGTCGCGCAGGCCGTCGCCCAAAATATTCAACGATAGTACAGTGATCATTACCGCCAGACCGGGCAACAGCAGCCACGGCGCCAGGGCGATGGATTGCAGGTTTTGCGCTTCTTGCAGCAGCACGCCCCAGCTAATGGCTGGCGGGCGCAGCCCCAACCCCAAAAAGCTCAGGAACGTTTCGTTGATGATCATGACCGGGATGGCCAGGGTGCTGGCGGCGATGATGTGGCTGGTGAAGGTGGGCACCATATGCCGGAAAATGACCCGCGGCTTGGTGCAGCCGATGATTTCGGCGGCCACCACAAAGTCTTCTTCGCGCAGCGACAGGAAGCGGCCGCGTACCTCTCGGCCCAGCGATGTCCAGCCGAGCAGCGCCAGAATGATGGTAATGGCAAAGTACACCTGCTCCACACTCCAGTCACGGGGCAGGGCGGCGGTGAGCGCCATCCAGATGGGGATGGGCGGCAGCGATTGCAGCAGCTCGATGACGCGCTGAATGAACATATCAACCCAGCCGCCAAAGTAACCGGAAATTCCGCCCAGCAGCACACCCAAAAAAATGCTGACGATGACCGATACTAACCCGATAGACAGCGATACCTGAGTGCCGGCCATCAACCGCGACCACTGGTCACGGCCCAGGCGGTCGGTGCCCAGAATGTGAAACTTGTTCCCGCTGTCCGGGTCTTCTACGCCCAGCAGGTGAATATTGGTTGA
>CAYOXS010000407.1:0-4115 GCA_964407935.1 uncultured Caldilineaceae bacterium | reverse complement strand
TGGTGCGCCAGTTGGTCAGGGTGCCGCCCAGCCAGCGCTGGTCAACAAAGGGCATTCCGCAGCGAGCCGCCTCTGACACCAGGCTTTCCTGCGATTGTTTTTTGGTGCCGACAAACAGCACAATCCCGCCCGAGGCAACCGTGTCGCGGATAGTATCGTAGGCGGTGTTGATGTGGGCAATGGTTTGCTGCAAGTCGATGATGTGAATCCCGTTGCGTTCGGTGAAGATGTAGGGCTTCATCTTGGGATTCCAGCGGCGGGTGCGGTGCCCAAAGTGGACGCCTGCCTCAAGCAGGGCTTTCATGGATACAACAGTTGATTGGTTAGCAGCCATATTTTCCTCCGTTTTATTAATACTAACCTTCGCTCTCGTCGTCCTTTCGGGAACCTTAATTGGCTAAGGCACGGCCCGTTAGTCTGAGAGCGTGTGAAATGAAAAAATCCAAGCGAAGAGTATATCATGCCGGTCTGGATTAAGCAAGCAGCGGGCCAATGTTGCCACAAAATAGGGGTTTGGCAAACCGTGTCTTCGTGGGTATAATGTCTGTCTATCTGTTAAAGTCGTCTACTTTAACAAACTGCGGGAGGGAAGACTTTAACGGTATGAGTGAGATTGACGAAATAAAATCGCGACTGGACATAGTTGACGTTGTCTCAGATACCGTATCGTTAAGAAAATCTGGCAAAAATTACTCCGGCTTCTGCCCCTTTCACACCAACACAAAAACCCCCTCCTTTGTGGTTTTTCCCGAAACGCAAACCTGGCGATGCTTTGGCGCTTGCGCCGATGGCGGTGATATTTTTAGTTACGTGATGCGGCGCGATGGCCTGGACTTTCGGCAGGCGCTGGAAGTGCTGGCCCAAAAAGCCGGCATTCAACTGGCCGAGCCTTCGCCGGAGAGCCAGGCCCAGGACAAAGACCGACAGAAGTTACTGGAGCTAACCGCGGCGGCGGCCACCTATTTTCACCAGTTGCTTACCGGCTCTGCCACAGCCCAGCCGGTGCGCGCCTACCTGGCCCGGCGCGAGTTGACCGCCGAAACAATTGCCACCTTCCAACTGGGCTACGCACTCAACGAGTGGGACGCGCTCAAAAATCACTTTCTGGGGCGAGGCTACACCGCCGCGGAGTTGCTGGCTGCCGGGCTGGTAGTAGAGCGTGATGACGGTTCGCCGGGGTACGACCGCTTTCGGCACCGGCTTATTATTCCCATCCGTGACGCGCGGGGGCAGGTGATTGGGTTTGGCGCACGCGCGTTGACCGATGACCAGGTGCCCAAATATCTCAACTCGCCGCAAAACCTGTTGTTTGATAAAAGCGCCACGCTGTACGGGCTGGATTTGGCCAAGCAGCACATCCGCCAGCACGAGCAGGTGGTAATTGTTGAGGGCTATATGGACGTGATCCAGGCCCACCAGCACGGCGCCAGAAACGTGGTTGCTCAGATGGGCACGGCGCTCACGGAGCAGCAGCTTAAAATATTAAAACGGATGACCGACCATTTTGTGCTGGCGCTCGATGCCGATACCGCTGGCAATGCCGCCACGCTGCGCGGCATCAACGTGGCTCGCGAGTCGCTCAACCGGGAAACGGTGCCGGTGCCCACCGCCCGCGGCCTGATCCGCTACGAAAGCCGGCTCAACGCCGATATTCGGATAGCCACCCTGCCCGCCGGCAAAGACCCCGACGACATTTTGAAAGAGGGGCTGGATGTTTGGCAGGCCATCATCAAAAATGCCCAGCCGGTGATCGATTTTTATTTTGACACCGTTACCGCCGGGCTTGATCTGGATACGGCCAAAGGCAAAAGCGAAGCCGTCCGCGAGCTGATCCCGGTGCTCAAAGATATTGGCGACAAGGTGGAGCAGGAGCATTATGTGCAAAAACTGGCCCGGCTGGTGCATATCGATGAGCGCACCCTGCTGGCCGAGTTGCAGCATCAACCCAAACCGCAGCAAAGCGCTCGCCGCCGGCTGCAAGCTGCAGAAGCAGCGCCGCCCGTCATTAACCCGCCGGCGCACCTGCCGGCGGTTAACGTGGGGCTGGAAGACTACTGCCTGAGCCTGGTGCTGGCTCACCCGCACGCGCTGGCCAACGCCAACGACACGCTGGAGCAGCAAAGCATCGCCGGCCTGGCTGCCACCGACTTTAAACGCGGCGACAACAAAGATATTTTCCGGGCGGTGCAGTTGTGGACCGCTTCGGAAATGCCTAAAATAGATTATCTGGTTGAAACGGTTGGTGAGGCGCTGGCCGGCCACCTGGCTACGTTGATCGCCTTGTGGCACCAGCGGCCGCCGGCTCCTATTGAAAATGTCAACCGGGATTTGAGCATGGCCATTTTGCGGCTGCGGCTGCAAACGGTCATTGAGCAGATCAGAGAACTGAGCTTTTTGCAGCAGGATGCGCTGGACAACCACGATTATCAAAGTGCGCGGCAGTACACGGCTATGGTTGAGGACTACCGCCAGCAGCGCAGAAAGCTGGAGCAAACCCGAGACGCCCTATCCATTACCGGCCAGCGCCGGACCGAAGTAACCATGTAAATGCAATTTTACTTATTTACAAAACTTGACAACTTTTCAACTTCTCCTACATTATTAACAGTGATCTAGCGGTAAACATTGGAGACTCTTAATGGTTAAGAAGCGAGCCTCAAAAGCAGAAGATAAGAAACCAAACGGTAAAGCCACAGTTCAACAGGGCGATCCGCTGGAAATCCTGCTGGAAAAAGCAAAAACCCAAAAAAAGCTGACGCAACAGGATATTCACGAAGCTCTGCCCGACGGTGGTTTGGATATTGACGCCGCCGATGAACTTATATCGCAGTTGGTGGAACACGGCATTGAGGTGATAGAAGATGAGCCGGAAGGCGACACTGAAGTGCTGGCGGACGTTGATGAACCCGATGACGCGCAGCTCAAAGAGGTAGAAGAAGAACTCAGCGAGGAAGACATTGTCAGCAGCCCGCTGGGGGTGGGCGCGCCGGAACTTACCAACGACCCGGTTCGGATGTACCTGCGAGAAATTGGGCAGGTTAACCTGCTGTCTGCGGAAGACGAAGTCTCGCTGGCCCGCAGAATTCAGCGCGGCATCAATGCCCGTGAAAAGCTGGAAGCGTCGCCGGAGCTGACGCCTGATGATAACGCCGAACTCAGAAAACAGGAGATCGATGGTATTATCGCCAAGCGGCTGCTGGCCGAAGCCAACCTGCGGCTGGTAGTGAGCGTGGCCAAGCGTTACATTGGCCGGGGGATGAACTTTTTAGACCTGATCCAGGAAGGTAACATTGGCTTGCTCCGCGCTGTAGAAAAATTTGACCACGCCCGCGGTTACAAATTTTCTACATACGCCACCTGGTGGATTCGCCAGGCCATCAGCCGGGCCATCGCCGACCAGGCCCGGACAATTCGCATCCCGGTGCATATGGTGGAAACCATCAACAAGCTGGCCCGCGTGCAGCGCCGCCTGCTGCAGGAATACGGCCGCGAACCCAACGCTAAGGAAATCGCCCTGGAAATGGGCATTTTGTCAGACACCGACGTGGAAGCCATCAAAGACTCTACGGAAAACAAAACCCCGTTAGACCTGGCGATGGACCGCCGCTGGCGGCGAGCGGCGACCAAAGTTCGGCGGATAATGCGGATAGCCCAGGAACCAATGTCTCTGGAAACGCCCATCGGCTCAGAAGAAAACAGCTATCTTGGCGATTTTATTCAGGACGATACCGTGCCCGGCCCGGTAGACGCCGCCTCAAAGCAGTTGCTCAAAGAGCAGCTTCACGAGATTTTAACCTCGCTCAGCGAGCGCGAGCGGCGGGTGCTGGAAATGCGCTTTGGGTTAACCGATGGCCAGGGGCGCACGTTAGAAGAAGTTGGCAGTGAATTTGGCGTTACCCGCGAGCGCATCCGGCAAATTGAGGCCAAAGCGCTGCGCAAACTGCGCCATCCCATTCGCAGCCGCAAATTAAGAGATTATTTGGGGTAATTTGACAATCCCATAAAAACTCATATACTTGCGGATTGTTGCAGCAATAATCCTCGGTAGCTCAATCGGCAGAGCGGGCGGCTGTTAACCGCTAGGTTGTAGGTTCAAGTCCTACCCGAGGAGCTAA
>CAYOXS010000406.1:0-4143 GCA_964407935.1 uncultured Caldilineaceae bacterium | reverse complement strand
ATCAAATAACAGAGTACAATTTATACCATTACCTGCATTGTATTTTTAGTTTTCTATCTGAATTATTTGTTTCTCTGTTTTCAATACAGTGTTTTCATATACGTTGATTTTGTAGTCTAACAGGTCCAGGGTTTTTTGCATTTCTGCCATTCTGGCCAGAAGTTGTTTTCGCTGCTCTTTCAAAATTTCTTTTCTGGCTTCAATGGTTTCGTCGCCCTGCTGAACCAGCCCGTAATATTCAATCAGCACTTCAATGGGCAGCCCCGCGCTCCGCATGCACTTAACAAACTCAACCCGCTTCAGATCAATTTCGCTGTAATCTCTGATGCCACTTCCATTTCTGTTTACAGGCGGAATCAGGCCAATCCGTTCATAGTAGCGCAGCGTATCCAAAGAAATACCCGTTTGTTCACTTACTTCTGCAATCCGCATAAGTTCACCTCCACAGTTAGTATACCACCTGGAGTCGACTCCAAGTCAAGTGGTTTTTGTGAAAAAGTGGGAAAATAAGGCAAAAATCTTTACAGAAAGTATTTTTGTGGGGGATATTGGGGAAATGATTGAAACGGCGGCGATATTTTGGCATAAAAAAAGCCCGGTCTGCGATGCCGGGCTTTAAAGCTTATGTTTGGTTGGCGTCGCAACGCCGGTTTTTGCCGTTATGTGATGAGGTGTGGATATTTATCCTCCGTTATGGACTTGAGCCAGTAAATCCGCCACCATTTCGTCGGGGTAGGCGGGCAGGCCATTCTTCAGGAACATCAGCACGCTGACCAGGGGCATATCGTTAAACATGTCCATAATGTCCATGCCGATGGCGCTCTGGTTGTCGCCGTAGCGTTCATCGCCGCCGCTGAACCGTTTGCGGGCCGCGGCTTCCAATTGGGCGTGGAAGGGGCCAAAAACGGCTTTGCCGCGCGGGTCGGCCAGCCACTCGCGCATGGTCGATTCTTTATCGAGGATACAGGGCCGTTCCACCGTTGATTCAAGCATCACCGTCAGAGTTTGGCGGATATCAGCGGCGGAGGCGGCGATCAAAATATCAAACTCGCCGTCTTCGGTGATCCACTGTTTGTATTCCGGGTGATAAAAGGCAAAGGCGCGGAAATCCAGCGGAATGGCGACGGTTTTGGTTTCGCCCGGCTGGAGTTCAACTTTGGCAAAGCCCTTTAATTCCTTGTAGGGCCGCACCAGCCCGGCTTGCCTGTCGTGAACGTAAACCTGCACAATTTCCTTGCCCGCAACAGACCCGGTGTTGGTAACGTCAACCGACACCATCACCCCGTCCACGTCTTTAAAGGTATTTGCCGACACGGCGGCGTTGCTGTAGGCAAAGCTGGTGTAGCTCAGGCCGAAGCCAAAGGGGAACAGCACCGGCATTTCTTTGGCGTCGTAGTAGCGGTAGCCAATGAACAGCCCCTCGCCGTAGCGCACCCGGCCCATTTCACCCGGCCAGTTCAGGTGAGATGGCGTATCGGCCAGTTTAAGCGGGAAGGTTTCGGCCAGCTTGCCGCAGGGATTTACCCGGCCAAACAACACATCGGCAATGGCTTCGCCGCCGGCCTGGCCCATCATCCAGCTTTCAAGCACAGCGTCCACGTCATCAATCCAGTCACTCATGGCTACCGGCGCGCCGTTGTTGAGCACCACCACAGTATGCGGCTGAACCGCAGCCACGGCCTTAATCAGCGCAATCTGCTGGCCGGTCAGGTCGATGTCGCGGCGGTCGTAGCCTTCTGATTCCTTGAAGATGGGCAAGGCGATGTACAGCACGGCCACATCCGCGGCTCGGGCCAGGCCCACCGCCTGGTCAATTAAATCCTGGCGGAAAGAGTCATCGGTGGGATAGCCTTCGGCGTAGGTTAATTCGGCGTCGCCGGCCCGGGTTTGCAGCTCTTTAAACGGCACGGCCACTTTGGTGGGGTTAATGTGCGAACTGCCGCCGCCCTGGAAGTGGGCCTTTTCCGCCGAGCGGCCGATGACGGCAATCTGTTTTTGGCCTTGCAGCGGGAGCAGGCCGTTGTTTTTGAGCAGCACCATGCCCTCGGCGGCAATTTTGCCGGCCAGTTGATGGTGCGCCTCGACATCAAACTCGCCGCCTTTGAGTGTTTTGTTGGCTTTAAAGACAATCTGCAAAACCCGGCGCACCGACTCGTCCAAAACAGCTTCGTCCAGTTCGCCGGAGCGGACGGCATCTACCACCGCCTGCACGCGGCGATCCTGCGGGCCGGGCATTTCCAGATCAAGGCCGCCTTTCAGCCCGGCTACCCTATCGCGCACCGCGCCCCAGTCTGAAACAATCAGCCCTTCAAAGCCCCATTCCTCTTTGAGAATCTCGGTGAGCAGATAGTGGTGTTCAGAGGCAAAAGCGCCGTTGACTTTGTTGTACGAGCACATCACCGTCCACGGTTGGGCCTGTTTAACGGCCTTTTCAAAGGCCGGCAGGTAGATTTCGCGCAGGGCGCGCTCGTCTACTTCGGCATTAATGCTGAAGCGCTGAAATTCCTGGTTGTTGGCGGCGTAATGTTTAAGCGAGGTGCCCACGCCTTTGCTTTGCACGCCGTTAATGAAATTGGCGGCCAGTTCCCCGGCCAGGTAGGGGTCTTCCGAGAAATATTCAAAATTGCGCCCCCCCAGCGGCGAGCGTTTCATGTTTGCGCCGGGACCAAGCACCACGCCCACATTCAGGGCGATGGCTTCTTCGGCCAGCGCCTGCCCCATTTCGCCGATCAGATTCACATCCCAGGTTGAAGCCAGGCAGGAGGCGGTGGGGAAGCAGGTGGCCGGCAAACTTTTAATGGCCATCTCGTTCACATCGGGCAGGCGGCGAATACCGTGCGGCCCATCGGACATAATCAGTTCCGGTATATCCAGCCGCTCCACCGGGGTTGTTGTCCACGGGCTGGCGCCGGTACAGAGCGCGGCTTTTTCTTCAAGCGTCATTTGTTTAATCAGATTATTAAGCTCCATTTTGTTTTACCTCATTTTTAGATTTATGGTATTGATAGAGACGGTTCAAGGGCCAGACGAAGGACGAAACCCGTTACACTGCCTGCCAAACTTCCTGCAAGGCTCGATAATTCAGCAGGATGATGCCTTCTTCTGCGATGGTGTCTTTGGCCTGCGGCGAGATCAAAAAATCAAAATCGGTTTGGCGAATGTACTTGCCGGCGGGGTCAATGGCGTGTAATTCGGCGTTGGCCAGGCCGGGATGCACCGCCCACTCACTGAGGCCGACGGGTAATTCGCGTAGCAATTGAGCGTAGCGCGTGGCTTTGGTGGCCGGGTCGATGCTGTAGCTGTCCAAAAAGTCGTAATCGATGGCGGGTAAGCCCCGGTTCTGCACTTTTTCTCTCCAGACTCGCCCCATAACCCGCAGCGCCAGCCCGTACTCTTTGGCCAGCGCGGTCATCAAATCCGGGATGTCTTCTCTGCCGCCCAGGCGCAGGCAGTGCCAATCCAGGTGCGTTGGTTGCAGCCCGGCGGCCAGCACGGCTTCAATTTGCGCTCTGAATTCCGTTTCAAGTTCATCTAAATTGACCTGAGCCAGAAATTTGGGCATCTGCTCAAAGTTGTAAAAATATCCCGCCGGTCAACCAAAGAGGGCACTCTTGCTTCGGGAGTCACCGGCCCCCAGCGGTAATCGGCCCAGTCCGCAATAACGGTGAGGTGCACGCCAAAGGGAATTTGAGGATGCTCTTTGAAAAAGCGCATGGCGTGCAATGCCCACGGGCAGGGCGTCATTAAGGTGGTAGAGCAGACAATGCCGCCGGTTAACGCGGCCATGATGGCTGCGTTGACCGCATGGCACATACCAAAATCATCGGCGTTGATAATGAGCAGGCGCGCATTGGCCGGGTAGCCCAGCAATTGATTAGACTGTGGAGAGATCCCATTCTTCATAGATTTTTGGCACGTCATTAATCAGGCGTTGGGTGTACGGCTCTTTGGGGTGCAAAATCACTTCATCGGGAGTGCCGCTTTCAACAAACCTGCCACGCTCCATAATATAGACCTTGTCAGAAACGTAGTAGGCCAGGCCAATATCATGGGTAATGAAGATGACCGTCATGCCGATGTCGTCGCGCAGTTTCATCAGCTCATCCAGAATGGTGGCGCGCGAACAGGCATCGATCATGGAGG
>CAYOXS010000405.1:0-4149 GCA_964407935.1 uncultured Caldilineaceae bacterium | reverse complement strand
CCCCCCCCGGGTGGGGGGGGGTTTTGTCACTCGGTGGGGGGGGGGGGGGCGGGCGCCCCCCCCCCCCCGCCACCCACAAAAATTAATCCCCCTCTCCCAGCGGGAGAGGGGGCAGGGGGTGAGGGCCAATAAATTCAGTCAAAGGAGATTCAAATGCCACAAGATCGAGTAGCTCTGTATTTGCAAGACGCGCACGAACTGCGCGAAGGCATGAAGCTGGCGCAGTACGCCGAAAAGCACGGCTTTGAAGCCGTGTGGCAGGCCGAAAGCCGGCTGGTGCGCGATGCCATTGTGCCGATGGCCGCGTTTGCCGCCGTCACCAAACACATTAAAGTTGGCTCCGGCGTGATCAACAACTGGACCCGCAACATTGGTTTGCTGGCCGCCACCTTCCTCACGCTGGACGATTTGGCCCCGGACCGGATTATTTGCGGTATTGGCGCGTGGTGGGATCCGCTGGCCAAAAACGTGGGCATCGAACGGCGCAAACCACTGCTGGCCATGCGCGAAACCATCGAAGTGATGCGCCGCCTGCTGGCGATGGAAAATGTTACCTTTGAAGGCGAATTCCATCAGGTACAGGGCATTGAGTTGGACGTGGTGCATGGCCGCCGCGAGCCGCGCAACGTGCCGGTAATGATCGGCGCAACCGGCGAAAAAATGATGGAGCTGACCGGCGAAATTGCCGACGGCGCGGTGCTCAACTACTGCGTGCCGCCGGAATACAACATTCACGCCCTGCAGCAACTGGCAGCCGGCGCGGCGCGGGCCGGCCGCACCCTTGATGACATCGACCGGCCGCAGTTGATGATCTGCTCCGTTCACACCGATAAAGCCCAAGCGCTGGATGGCGCGCGCTGGATGCTGACCCAATACATTGCCCAGCAGCCGCACATTACCAAAGCCAGCAACACGCCCCCGGAAACCGTTGCCAAAATTCAGTCGATTTTGGGCTGGCCGGCCACCAAAGAGCAAATCCGCGAGGCTATGAAACTGGTGCCGGACGAACTGGTGCAGCGCGTCACCGCCAGCGGCACCCCGGAAGAAGTTAAAGCCAAAGTGCGCGAGTACGTGGCCAATGGCTGCACCTGTCCCATTTTGTACCCGTTGGGCGACCCCTACCTGATGATTGAGGTCTTCAGCGACGGCTACAGCGAATAAACCGCGCCAGCTTGTGACTATTTTGACAATCCATTCGGGTTGTGTTAGTTTAGCATCCGATGTGTGAGTCTCCTGGCCGGGAGACTCACACGCAGGGTGTCCCACATCGATTATCTCTTTCAATTGTTGTTTGTGATAAATTGAACGAGGAAAAATGCGGGTTGACATTCACAGAAAAGTGTATAAAATGCTGCAAAGATGCAACTGTTCTGACCAGTTTTATAAACACTTTGGCCTTGAAGCCCTGAACCATCACATCCGTATGTTTGGTTTGGGGCCTTTTTGTTTAAAGGCGTGGTCAATCCCGTATCTCACCCCTGACTCCTGATCCCTATTTTCCGAGGAGCAAACATTGGAATCATCAACAGCAAAACCATCGGGACGACCACTGATTGCCCGGACAAACCTGCAACTTGATCGGCTCATCGATTTGTTGCTGCCTCTGATTGCAGTGGTGGGCGCGCTGCTCATCGGTGCGGTGGTTCTGATTTTTCTTGAGGTGAACCCGGTTGAAGCCTACACCGCCATGTTCACCGGCGCATTTACCAACAAAAACGGCCTGGCCGATACCCTGGTTAAAGGTATACCGCTAATGCTGGTGGGGCTGGGAATTGTGATCGCCTTTCGGGCTAACGTTATCAATATCGGCGCGGAGGGCCAGCTTATTGTCGGGGCGATGCTGACCACGTTTTTGGGGTTGCAACTGGGCGACGCCATGCCCGGCTGGCTGGTTATCCCTATTTGTGTGGTGGGCGGCACGCTGATGGGCGCTTTTTGGGGCGCGGTGCCGGGTTATCTCAAAGCGCGGCTGGGCGTTAACGAAATCCTCAGCACGATTATGATGAACCAGATTGCCATTCAGTTGGGCTACTACCTGCTGCGCGGGCCGATGATGGACCCCAAAGAGCTGGAGGCCGGCACCAACATTCCCCACTCGGCCCGGCTGGCCCGCGCCGTTGACCTGCCCCGTTTCACCGACATCGCCAAATCATTGGGGTTTACCGAAACCGCCAAAAATCTGGGGCTGGATGGGTTTGGGGCCGAAATTTACGGCCTGCTCACCGAACCGACCCGGCTGCATTTGGGGTTGATTTTTGCCATCATTATGGCGGTTTTGGTTTACATTTTTCTGTGGCGCACCACCATTGGCTACCGCATCCGGGCGGTGGGGTTAAATCCGCACGCCTCACGTTACGCCGGGGTGAACGTATCTAACTACGTGATTTTTTCGCTGGCGTTGAGCGGCGCGTTTGCCGGGCTGGCCGGCGCGATCGAGATTGTCGGCCTGCACCACCGCATGTTTGAACCCACGGCTGTGTCGGCGGGGTACGGCTTTTCCGGGATTGTGGCTGCCCTGTTTGGCAAACTGCACCCGCTGGGTCTGATCCCGTCGTCGGTGTTGTTTGGCGGGCTGCTGGTTGGCGGCGACAAAATGCAGCGGGCCGTGCAGGTGCCGCAGGTGTTTGTGACCATGCTGCTGGGGCTGATTGTCATTTTTGTGGTCAGCAGCGACATCTGGTCCCGGCGGCGTGCCCGCCGGCGGGTGTCCATCGACTCTGACTCGGAGGCAGGGGCATGAACGAACTGGGCTTTCTGGCAATTTTGGTAGGCATTGCCCACTCCGGCATCCGGCTGGCGACCCCGTACCTGTACGCGGCCATCGGCGAAACGTTTGGCCAGCGGTCGGGCGTGCTCAATTTGGGCGTTGAAGGCATGATGCTGGTGGGGGCGTTCAGCGGCTTTTATGTGGTCTTTCAAACCGGCAACCCCTGGCTGGGGTTGCTGGGCGCGGCGCTGGTTGGCGCGATCATGGGGCTGGCGATGGCTTTTGTCAGCGTTACCCTGCAAGCCGAACAGGGCATCAGCGGGATTGGTGTTTATTTGTTTGGCCTCGGCGCGTCGAGCCTGCTGTTCAAAGTGATGATCGGTTCGGTGGAAGGGGTGCAGGGTTTTCAGGAATTGCACCTGTGTTTGCCGAGTGGTTTTTGTTTAAGCGACATCCCCATTTTTGGCGAGATTTTTTTGGGCCACAGCCTGCTGGTTTACGGCGCATACCTGATGGTGCCCATTGCCTGGTACGTGCTCAACCGCACCACCTGGGGTTTGAACATTCGCGCGGTGGGCCAAAATCCGCAGGCCGCCGACACGCTGGGCGTGAGTGTGGCCCGGGTGCGCTACATGACCGTCACCTTTGGCGGGTTGATGGCCGGGATTGCCGGCGCGTCGCTGTCAATTTCACTGCTCAATATTTTTCAGGAAGGCATGACCAACGGCATCGGTTTTATTGCCGTGGCGCTGGTCTATTTTGGTAGCTGGACGCCAACCGGCGTGCTGATTGGCGCGCTGTTGTTTAGCGCGGTCAACGCCCTGCAATTGTGGGTGCAGGTTTTGGGGCTGAATGTGCCCTCGGACGTGGCGGTGATGCTGCCTTATTTGCTCACCATTCTGGCGCTGGCGTTTCCATTTAAACGGGCGCTTTCGCCGGCGGCGCTGACCAAACCCTTTGAGCGGGGCGAGAACTAGCTGAAACCGGAATCCCGTTGGCTATGCCCAGTTTCACCCGGCAGCGGATTCCGTTTCATAATATCGATGATTCAATTTGTTGAACTAAGGAGGTAAAGTCCAAATTCAAGTAAGACCGAAAGAAACACTCTGTACAATTGTGAATTCTAAACTTCAAATTGAGATAGCAGGAGGAGATAATTCTCATGAAAAAACGTTTTTTTAGTATAGTAGCCATTTTGGCCCTGTTGGCGCTCATTGTCGCTGCCTGTGGCGGCGCGGCTCCCGCGGTGGAACAGGCCGCCGACCAGGCCAAAGAACAGGTTGACCAGGCCAAAGAGCAAGTTGAACAGGCCGCCGAGCAAGCCCAGGAAGCGGCCGGCGAAGTGCAGGAACAAGCTCAGGAAGCCGTGGAACAGGCTGAAGAAGCAATGGGTGAAGCGGCGACATGCGATGACCCGCTGGGCTGCGTGACGGTAGCGCCTG
>CAYOXS010000404.1:0-4158 GCA_964407935.1 uncultured Caldilineaceae bacterium | reverse complement strand
GATGACCTGCTGAGTTATGCGGATGCCCTCGATGGCGAAGTTTTGGAGTTACCCCCTCTGGACAATCACTTTTAAGAAATACAGGTAGTACAAATGAAGCGTGCAATTATTTACGATAGAGCCAGTACGATTCTACAAAAAGATAACTGGAGCAGGGTAGACGCCGAAAAAGTTGGCATTCGAATTGCCGAACAACACGGCTACGAGTGGGAGTATATCCAGGAAATCGGCAGCGGCACCACCTTAACTGGTCGCCCCAAAATGCTGGCTGTATTAGATAGAATCGCCGCAGGCGAAGTACAGGTCATTATTGTTCAAGACCTGGACCGGCTGGCTCGACCGACCGAACGAGCCGTGTATGAGACAATTCGCAACATTTGTCTTCAGAATCGTGTTCTAATCCACACCCATACCGGAGTATTCAATCTGGCCGATGACGACAGTGATTTTGTAGCCGACATTAATATGGCTGTGGCTAAAAAGGAAACATTGCGGATACGCAAAAGGATGCGTCGAGGAATGGTAGCTAAAGCGGCATTAGGTAAATATGTTGGCGGGCAGGTGGGACTCGGATACAAGCTTGTTTATCAAGACGATGGGAGTGGGAAACCCAAAGCTGCCCTGACAATTGATGAGACTGGAGCAGAGTTAGTTAAACTTATCTTTAACATCATCGAAGAGACCGGAGGCAACCTGACCGCAACCACAAAAGAAATCAATCGATTAGGGTATCTCGGCAAGGATGGGGGTCGTTTCCGGCGCAATTCCATCCAAATAATCTCCCAGAACAGAATGTATATTGGCGTTTTTGAAGTCCCAAAAATCACTGACAAAATCAGCCACCGACCTGACTTACAGATTATCAGTGTAAATCAGTTTGAGCGAGTACAGGAACTTATCAATAGCCGCCGAACAGGCAAGGTGACAGCCGGTATAGGAAGACATTTACTGACAGGCTTCGTGGTTTGTGGAAATTGCCTGGGAGGAGTGATTGCCGGCGGACGGGACTCCCGCATTATCTATCACTGCGTAAATTGCTCCACCTTTGGGAACTCGGTTTGTAGTACGGGTAAATCTTATTCGCAGCATTTGATCTTACCCGCCATAATTAAATTCCTGACCGGACTCATTCAGGATCAAATAAAATTTACCAGTATGCTGAATGACGCTGCTGCTCAGTACGGCAAAACGGTCAGTGAAGAAGCGTTGGAGGCGGCTATTCACGGAGAATTAGCCAGTGTGAAGGCCGGTAAGGAAAGAATTGTCGAGGCGATAAGCCTGGGAGTACTTTCTACGGTTGAGGCATCCACCAGGTTGGAGGATTTACGAGAACAAGAACGGCGGTTATTGGCCGAACTGACCAGCATTTCGGAAAAGACTAACATCAAAGTAGAATGGCTAATCGCCATTGACCAATTGAGAAGTATGGATTTAGAGATGGCCCTCAATGATTTGGCCAAAAATCATCCAGCTTCCTTCAGGCGGTTATTATCCCTCGTTTTCAAACCAAACAGTTTGCGAGTCCATACGGAACGACTGCCGGGCAGTCGCAACTGGCGCGGGGTACTGGTAAGTTACGAACTGACCGATGCGATGGAAGAAACGCTTAATATATTTACTGTTTCATTCAACAATCTACCATTTGGTAGATGACGCTCTACCCGGTTGACTGGTTAAATAAAACTGTTGTGACTGACAGTAACCAGTACAAACGGGGGTAAACCAATGAGCGTTATCTGGAACAAAGTTTGGGCCGATCTGTGGCATCACAAAATCCGCACCCTACTGGCGGTGCTGAGCATCGCCGCCGGGGTGTTTGCCCTTGGCGCTATTTTGGGGATGATCGACCAGCTCATTCCCAACCTCAACCGCGTCCACCAATCCATTCAACCGGCCAATTTAACAATGATGCTGCAAGATCGCATCACCGAAGACACCGCCAACCGGCTCAAAAAAATCGAGGGCGTGGTGGATGTTGAAGTGCAAAACGGCGTGCCGGTGCGTTACAAACTCCACCCCGCCGACGATTGGCAGCCGGCCGAGCTGGAAATGCGGGCCGACTACGACGCCCAAAAATTCAACCTGCTGCTGCTCAAGGGCGGCGAATGGCCGCACCGCAACAACATCGGCATCGATATCCGCGCCTTTGATTACCTGGGCCTGCACCTGGGCGACGAGGTGATTTTTGAGCTGGACGGTACCGACCGCGCCCTGCCTGTGACCGGCCGCATTCGCCACCATTTTATGACCTCGCCCGATTTTGGCGACAACGCCCGCTTTTTTGTCAGCGCTGAAGGATTGGAGCGCTTTGGTATCCCCGCCGGCGAATACAACCAACTGCTGGTGCAGGTTTCGCCTTACAGCGATGAGTTGGCCCGCCGCGTGGCCAGCGAAATCAAAGACCGGCTGGGCAAAGAGGGCGTGGGCGTGGGCATAACCTACTACAACAAACCCGACGAACACTGGGCTAAAAGGTTTTTCGATGGCCTCAACCTGGTGCTGCAACTGCTGGCGGTGGTCTCGCTGTTTATGAGCGTGGTGCTGGTGTATAACACCCTGTCGGCGCTCATCACCGAGCAAACCAACCAGATTGGGGTGATGAAGGCGCTCGGCGGCGGCACGCCCACCATCGTTAAAATTTATCTCACCGGCGTGCTGGCGTACGGCCTGTTGGCCCTGCTGGTATCACTGCCGTTGGGGGCATGGGTAGCTTACAGCGCCGCCACTTACTTTCTCAATATTTTCAACATCGACCACAGCGCCTTTGAAGTTTCCCGCCCGGCGCTGCTGATGCAGGCCGCCGCCGCCGTGGGCGTGCCGCTGGTGGCGGCGCTCATTCCGGTGCTGCGCGGCGCGCTCATCACCGTGCGCGAGGCCATTGCCAGCTACGGCATCGGTGGCAATTTTGGCGGCAACCCGCTCGACCGGCTGATTGAGCGCTTTGGCGCGCGTTTTCTGGCCCCGCCGCAGGCTATGGCTCTGAGCAATATGTTTCGGCGCAAGGGCCGGCTGGGCCTTACCCAACTGGTGCTGATTACCGCCGGGACGCTCTTTTTAATGGTGATGACTCTCTCCGCGTCGATCACGCTGACCGTAGATAACGAGCTGGCCCGGCGCGGCTACCAGACGCTCATCAGCTTTGAAGACATCCAGCGCCGCAGCCGGGTGGAACCGATGGCCGGGCGGGTTGATGGCGTAGTCAGCACCGAGCTGCGCTTCAGCGAGCCGGCCTCGCTGCTAAAAGCCGGGCAGCGCACCAAAGAAGCCGGCGTGGGGGCGCGGCTCATCGGTGTGCCGGAAAACAGCCGGATATACGTGCCCAAAATTGTGGCCGGCCGCTGGCTGCAGCCGGGCGATGGCCGGGTCATCGTCATGAACGAAGAAACCGCCATCGACAACAACATCCGGTTGGGCGAGACCGTTACCCTTAATCTGGGCGACCTGGGCAAGCCGCAGTGGCAGGTCATCGGCTTTTATCGGCAGGTGAGCGTGGTGCCGGTGCCCGATAACATTTATGCCGCCGAGCAGGCCATTTTTCAGGCCACACCCAAGCACAACGTGGGCCGCGATCTGCTGGTGCAGGTGAACCGCCGCAATGCCGCTTCTGCCGCTGCCGTAACCAAAGAACTAAAAGAGCTGTTTGAACAGCGCGGCTGGGATGTGGCCGACACCCAGACCATTTACGAGGAAAAGAGCTTTTTTGACAACTTTTTTGCCCAATACATCCCCATGCTGATGGCGCTGGCGGTGATTATGGCCATTGTCGGCGGGATTGGCCTGATGGGCAGCCTGTCGATCAGCGTGACCGAGCGCACCAAAGAGATTGGCGTGCTGCGGGCCATCGGGGCCAAAACGCCGGTGATTATGGGCATGCTCGTTTTAGAGGGCGTGCTGCAAGGGGTGCTGAGCTGGCTGGTAGCCGTGCCGCTGAGCTGGGCGCTGGGCCAGCCGCTGGCCGCGCTCATGGGCCGGGCCATGTTTGATATTGCCCTGGATTACCAGTACAGCACCCAGGCCATGGCCGTTTGGCTGGCAATGGTGGTGGCCATTGCCATGCTGGCTTCGGTGATGCCAGCCCGCAACGCCACCCGCATCAGCGTGAGAGAAAGCCTGGCCTATGCGTAGGTTTAAGTTGTGGGGTGGGGGGGGGGGGCGGCC
>CAYOXS010000403.1:0-4175 GCA_964407935.1 uncultured Caldilineaceae bacterium | reverse complement strand
TGATGGCCGGCAGCGCGCCCAAAGCCCGGCGCGGCGGGCGAGTCATCAAATTGAAGGGGCCGGCAAACAGGTGGGCGTGTTTGGTGTAGGGAAAGTAGGGCACAAACGCCAGAATCAGGCCGATGGCCAGCCACCAGCTTGCGTGCCAGCCGAGCAGATGGGCCAGCGGCGGCAGCCCGCCGAGGGGGATGGCCAGCAGGCTGGCAAACGGTTGCCACGGGTCGCTACGGCCGTGCAGCGCCACCAAAAAGGCCGCGCCCAAAAAACGGAAACCGACGTGGCCCCAGATGAAACCGCCTACCAGCAACGAGTCGCGGCGCATGCCAGCGGCGGCTTTGGGGTGCAGCGTCACGTTCCTTCGGATAGCCAGCGCCGGCGCGTGAGCGATGAAGCGGCGCGCCAAAAAATAGGTCATCCCCAGCAACACGGCCACGGTCAGCCCATCGGCCAGCAGGCGGTAAACATTGCCCACCGGCCCAGTGAGGCGGAAACCAAAAAACAGCCCTTCCAGCACATCGATAGCGTTGACCAGCGCGTAGTAAATAAAACCCCAGGCGATGAAATAGTGAAAGATCGACGTGGCTTTGCGGTGGCGAATGATGCGCCCCTGCGTTACCAGCGCGCTCAAGCCCGCGCCGAGTTTGCCGGCCAGGTTGGTCAGATTGAGCGGCGTGTGGCCGCGCCGGACCACGGCCCACATTTTGCCAAACGTGCCGGCCGCCAGCGCCAGCGACCCGCCCACGGCGATGAGAAACAGGATTTTTTCAATGAATGTCAGCATGGTCAACCTCCGGGTGATGTGGTGAAAGAAGTGGCCACATTCTAGCCCACAGCGGGCGGTTTTGTCCATTCCGCAGCCGGCAGCAACAATGCCGGCCGCTTTTGCCGACAGCCGTTCGGTGGTAAAATATGCGTCAGCATCCCCCAACGTGAACTTGGTAGAAATTGTTGCGGTCGGGGCCATCCCCGCAAAAAAGGACGGTGAGCAATGGAGATTAAGCTGGCATACGGCCAAAACGGATTGACTGTTGACCTGCCGGACGACTGGAACGTGACTGTGATCGAGCCGCAGTTTGTTGCCGGCGCAGCCGACCCGGCCGCCGCGCTGCGGCAGGCGTTGCAATCGCCGCTGGGTGCCGGACCGCTGCGCGAGCTGGCCCGGCCAACGGACCGCGTCGGCGTTGTTTTTAGCGATATTACCCGCCCCACGCCCAACCATTTACTGCTGCCGGCGGTGCTGCGCGAGCTGGATCACCTGCCGCCGGAAAACATCACCCTGTTCAACGCCCTGGGCACCCATCGGCCCAACACCGACGCCGAATTGCGGCAGATGCTCGGTCCGGAACTGGTTGACCGCTACCCGATTGTGCAAAACAACGCTTTTGACCCGGCCACCCAAATTGGTTTGGGGCAAACCAGCCGGGGCCACGATGTTTGGGTGAACCGCGAGCTGGTTGAATGCGACCTGCACATTCTGACCGGTTTTATTGAGCCGCACTTTTTTGCCGGATTTTCGGGCGGCGGCAAGGCGGTTATGCCGGGCATGGCCGGCCAGCAGACGGTGCTCGGCAACCACGATGCCGGGATGATCGGCCATCCCCGGGCCACGTGGGGCGTTACTGCGGGCAACCCCATCTGGGAAGAAATTTTGGAAGTGGCCAAAAAACTGGAGCGGATATTTCTGGTTAATGTTACGCTCAACAAAGACAAGCAGATTACCGCCGTTTTTGCCGGCGATCTGGAAGCAGCTCACGCCGCCGGCTGCGCCTTTGTTAAAAAAACCGCGATGGTGCCGGCGCCGCGCCTGTTTGATGTTGTCATCACCACCAACTCCGGCTACCCGCTCGATCTGAATTTGTACCAGGCGGTCAAAGGCATGAGCGCCGCCGCCCAGATTGTGAAACCGGGCGGAGCCATCATCATTGCCGCCGACTGCTGGGACGGCATCCCCGACCACGGTTTGTACGGCCAACTGTTGCGCGAGGCCAGTTCGCCGCAGGCAATGCTTGACACCATTCAGTCGCCCGGTTTTTTAAAGCAGGATCAGTGGCAAGCCCAAATTCAGGCGCAAATCCAGCTCAAGGCTGACGTGTTTGTCTATTCTGATAATTTGACCGACGAACAGATAACCACCGCGCTGCTCCGGCCCTGCCGCTGCATCCCGGAAACGGTGCAATCGCTGCTGGCTCAATACGGCCCGCAGGCGGCCATTTGCGTTCTGCCCGAAGGCCCGCAAACAATTCCCTATTATTCGCCGCAATCTGATTAACGCTGGCTTTCACTTTGGCCGGTACATCATAAAACAGGGCGTGATGGCTTTTGACTTGTCCCGCCCTGTTTGCCATTATTTAGCGCACAGGTGATCGCCTGTGCGTTGATTTTAAGTCCCCCTGTTTTGATGGACAAGAGGTTAAGCGACTCAAGACAAGGCCTCGTACCCGGCTGGACTTTTGTACCCCAGCGCTGAATGGCGTCGGATCCGATGATGCCCAAAAAGAGGGGCAGGCTCTGGAACACCTCGATATATTCAAAGATATCGGTCCGGGCCTCGGCGCGGGTGGCATATTGACGCTGATAGATCAGCCCGGTTTTGAGCGGGCCATAGCCTGACTTTCTGCCAGGCGCAGCTTCCCTCGTAGTAGTTCCCTCCGTCGTTACTCATTGAACATCATCAGCAAAAAACTGCTCGGTGTCACTGGCGGTGATCACCGTTATTGGGGTGCTGGCCCACCTGCCCCCAGTACAGCGCATGTGGCCGCCTGACTGGCGCTCGGTAGCAGCGGCCCGACCGCGGTGAGGATGCCCACGCCCACTGTCACGTCGCCTCACTCCCCAACGGTTGGGTACTCAGTTAATTCTGATGAGATGAATGTGGCCCTTTTTTCAGTAAACGCCCCACTGTTTAGTAATTCGGGTCGGCTTTTTTCTCCGCAGTTTCACTCCATCGAACGCCCAAATCAACCGGTGTCAGAGAAAAATGGGGATTGACAATAATTTTCACATATGATAAGATTATGAAAATCATTTTCACGATTTAACACTTTGCGCTCAAAAAAATGAAAAATCAAACTAACCATGATCGTGGCTCGTTATCGGTTATTTCAGATGCGCTGCCAAAACTAAAAGGATCGGCTCAGAAGGTGGCCCAGTTCATTCTCAACTCGCCGCAAGAGACAATTGACCTAACCATCACTGAGTTGGGCGTGCGCGCGGGCGTGAGTGAGGCCAGCATCTCCCGGTTTGCCCAGTCATTGGGTTACTCCGGCTTTCACGCGCTCAAGATTCGCCTGGCCGAAGATATTGTCTCGCCGATGTTGATTGTCCATGAAGACCTGATGCCGGACGACAAGCCAGCCACCGCCGTGCAGAAAGCGATGACGGTGGGCCTGCGCTCGCTGGAGGATACAATGCGTATCCTGGAGATGCCGGTGCTGGAAGCTGCCATCGGCGCACTTTGTAATGCCCGCAAAATTGAACTGTTTGCCTCGGGTAACTCAATCCCGATAGCAATGGATCTCAATTTCCGATTGACGAAGATTGGGCTGAATAGCCGCTTTTCGGTTGACCCGACAATGCAGGAAATGTATGCCAGCCTGACCTCTTCTGAAGACGTAGCGGTGGGTATTTCGCACACGGGAAGCTCTAAAGACACGGTGTATGCCCTGGAGCTGGCCAAACAACGCGAAGCACGGACGATCTGCATTACAAATCACTCTGACTCGCCCCTTACCCGCCACAGCGATTTCCGTTTGTTCACATCGACGCGGGTCAGTCACTTTCACGAGGAACATCCGGCCTCCAGCCTGGCCATGCTGGCGCTGACGGAAGCGCTCTATGTGGGCATCTGCATAGAACGTTCCGACGCTTCGGCGCAGGCTGTCTCTAAAATGCTTAGGGCGACCGGACACCGCAAGTACTGAGTTCGGAGAACGGAAAAGAGGAGGTGAACGCCGTCGGATAAAACATATGTAACGTAGGACAAAAAGGGAGAGTTGCCTTGCACCAATTGTGCAGGCGCCGACTTGTTTTAGACATTCCGTTTAAAATTCAAAGGAGAATAGAGATATGAATAAAAGGGTTTTCAGTCTATTTTTGGTGGTGGTTATGTTAGCTGTCATAGCCACCGGTTGTGCCTCGCAGGCCACCCCTGCCGCACCGGCCGCCGAACAACCCGC
>CAYOXS010000402.1:2632-4202 GCA_964407935.1 uncultured Caldilineaceae bacterium | reverse complement strand
ATTTGGGCTGCTGGCTGGCGCGGGCCTCCTCCACCCAGGTCATCGCCTCTTCCAGGCTGTCGGTCATCACATCCAACTGCCGCAGCGACAGGCGGCGCTCGGCGCGCCAGCGGTCCACCTCCACAAACAGGCCGACGCCCTCGTTCATTGTGACCGCCAGCGGCTGCGCCCCGCCCATTTCGCCCAGCCCGGCGGTCAGCACAAATTTGCCTTTGAGTGTGCCCCAGCCGTGCTGCCGGGCCAGTGAGCCGAGCGTTTCGTAGGTGCCCTGCAAAATACCCTGCGTGCCGATGTAAATCCAACTGCCGGCGGTCATCTGGCCGTACATTATCAGCCCGTCCTGCTCCCATTTTTCAAAATTCTGCTGGGTGGCCCAGGCCGGCACAATGTTAGAGTTGGCAATCAGCACGCGCGGCGCGTCTTCGTGGGTGCGAAAGACGGCCACCGGCTTGCCCGATTGCACCAGCAGCGTTTCGTCCGGTTCCAGCCGCCGCAGCGACTCCAGAATCGCGTCGAAGCTGGCCCAGTTGCGAGCGGCTTTCCCCCGACCACCGTAAACAATCAGGTTGTCCGGGTCAAAGGCTACCTGCGGATCGAGGTTATTTTGCAGCATGCGGTACGGCGCTTCGATGAGCCAGTTTTTGCAGGTGAGTTGCGTGCCGCGCGGCGCGCGGATGATGCGTGATGCCATCAGCTTTTCTCCTTTGAAAATTAGGAATCGGGAGTCAGGAATCAGGAGTTAGGGAGGTTCCTGCCTCGGTTTCTAAAAGTTTGCGGCCGGAGTCCAAAACGGTAGTTTTGGACTCCGGTGCAAGTAAACGAATCTGCGAGTCCACAAATGTAGGGGCGCTTCGCGAAGCGCCCCTACGCGGTTTTTATCGCGGGCGGCGGCTCAGTTGAGGCGGAGTTGATACGTTCATCTTACACCATGTTGGCGGTTATTTAAACCCGCGCTTCCGCGCTTTAACGGAGCCAATTGGTCAGCCTCAGCCCCTCCCCCTGCCCCCTCCCGCAAGCGGGGAGGGGAGAAATAAAGCGTGTAAATTGCGGCGGCTTTGCCGCCGCAATTTACACGTAAAAAATCTTTTCCCCCTCTCCCGCCGGGAGAGGGGGGCAGGGGGGATGGGGCAAATTCCGCTGGACATTCGCTCAAATTGGAGTAGAATCAGCCGGTTGTTCATCACCCATCGTTACGGGACTCGGCAATGGTAAAAACCTCGCGCTTAACGGCGCTGCAACACCGTGATTTTCGCTTGTTTTGGGCCGGCCAAACCGTGTCGGTCATCGGCTCGCAGATGCAGTTGGTGGCGGTTGACTGGCACGTGTACCAGCTTTTGCGCGGCCAGGATTTCACGCTGGCGCTGGGCGGCTGGCACATCAATCTGGGCGCTGAAGCGCTGGGACTGGGCGGGCTGGGGCTGGCCCGCATCCTGCCGATCATCGCCTTTGCCCTGCTGGGCGGGATTATGGCCGACCTGCGCGACCGCCGCCGGCTGTTGATGCTGGCCGAGGTGGCCGCGGCCATTTTTGCGCTGGGGCTGGCTGCCATCACCTTTACCGGCTACGATAA
>CAYOXS010000402.1:0-2622 GCA_964407935.1 uncultured Caldilineaceae bacterium | reverse complement strand
CATTCTGGCTATTTACCTGCTCACCGCCGCCGGCGCGGCCACTACCGCCTTTGAAAACCCGGCCCGGCAATCGCTGGTGCCCAACCTGGTGCCACGCGAGGATTTGAGCAACGCGGTCAGCCTCAACACGCTGAGCTGGCAACTGGCCACAATTTTTGGGCCAATGGTCGCCGGGGTGCTGCTCAGCCGTTTTGATGCCAGTATTGTTTATAGCATCAATGCCGTGTCGTTTTTGGTGATTGCCGGCGCGCTGTTGCTGATGCGCTACCGGGGCAAAGCCGCCGCCACCAACACCGGGCTGGGCTGGGGCGCGCTGCTCGAAGGGTTCCACTTTACGTACAACAACCGCATCATTTGGGGCACGATGCTGCTTGATTTTCTGGCCACATTCTTTTCATCGGCGCGAACAATGCTGCCGATTGTCGCCAGCGATATTTTGGGCGTGGGTGTGCAGGGTTACGCGCTGCTGGTTACGGCCCAGCCGCTGGGGGCGATGCTGGCCGGGATTGTGCTCTCGCTGCGCAAAGAGATTGTGCGGCAGGGCAAAGTGCTGCTGGCCTGCGTGGCGCTGTACGGGCTGGCCACGGCGCTGTTTGGGCTGTCGGTCTGGTTCTGGCTGAGTTACCTGCTGTTTGCCGTGACCGGCGCGGCCGATACCGTATCGACGGTGATCCGCGGCACGCTGCGGCAGGTGCTCACGCCGGACCACCTGCGCGGGCGAATGATGGGGGTCAATATGATGTTTTTTATGGGCGGCCCGCAGCTCGGCGAACTGGAGGCCGGGCTGGTGGCCTCGGTAGGGGGCGTGGGGCTGGCCATTGTTAGCGGCGGGCTGGCCACGCTGCTGCTCACCGGCTGGATTGCGTGGAAATATCCCCGGCTGCGCCGGTATACCGCCACTTAACGGCGGGGCGCTTTTTTTTGCAGATCGATGCGCGAGAGTTCCGGCCGGCCAGGCACGTACTCCACGGCCACCTGCTCGCCGACGGCCAGCCGTTTGTGAGTGCGCGCCGGCACGGTTTGGTACGCTGAGTGTCCCGCCCCGACCTGATAGCCCACGTAATATTTTTTGCCGGGCGGGCGCGGCGGGTCAACCCACAGATGGGTGATGGCCGCAACGCTGGTCACTTTACCCCGTTCAAAAGCGCGGGTCCGACGCCAGTCGCGCCAGGCCAGCCACCACACATAAAACGCCATCGGCACAAAAATCGGGAAGACGAATGGCAGAAAAATCTCCAGCCACGTGGTGTTGTAGGTTGGACTCGCGCTGAGCAAGGCCGGATCCGACCACTGGAACAGGCCGATGGCTGCGCCCACCAAACACAACAGCCCCATCCCCACGAATCCCAAAATCTCTTTACCAGTTGACGGCGAAAAGGCCGGTTGGGTGGGCCGGGACTCCGGCGGGTTGGTCATTGTAGCCTCCTCTGAAAATAGGATTCAGGGGTCAGGGGTCAGGAATCAGGGGGCAGCAGAGTCCTGACCCAGTTCTTAAGAATTGTGACAGGAGTCCAAAACTGTAGTTTTGGACTCCTGTCTTGTTGAATCGCCGGAGCGCCTGGTGAAGCGCCCCGACGCCGGGCTGCCCGCCCCCCCAGCGGAGCAACCCTGTAGCTTACTGGCTCGATAGCGAGAAGATCAACTGCTTTTGGGTTTGGTCGGTGGGGTCGGTAACCATGACCACGGTCAGGTTTTGCTTGCTTTTGGACCAAATGGCCGTTTGAAACAACTCGTTGCCCTGGTTGGCCGCTTCCATCATGGCGTTGACATCAACCATGCTGCCGGCGATGCCGCCCAGGCCGCTGCTCCACCCCGCGCCTTCCAGCTCTTTGCTGTAAAAACTTTTCACCTGATCCCAGGTGGCATCAGCCGGCAGTTGGAAGCCTTTCTGCTCAACTTTGCCGCTGCCGAGCGCCCCCATCGCCTGGCGCATGGCCGCATCCTGCTCCATATTTTGGGCCAGCGTGTCGCCAATGTTGGACTCGCCCTCTTTCAGCTCGGTTGCGCCGGGATACACCGGCAAATCGCCGATGGCCACCGCGCCGCCGCCGAACAACCCCATCACCGTGTTGCAGGCCAGCAGCGGTAATATTAACAGGCCAAGCAAAGCTACAAATCGAAATGAAATTTTTGTGTTCATAGTACACACGCTCCTTTTGATTGAAATACTACCTTTGCATTTCTTAATCAGGACACAGATTTCGCAGATTTACACAGATTTTCTTAAAAATTTTTTGCTTCATCTGTGTTGGAAGTTCTGTGTTTTCTGTGTAAATCTGTGTCCTATTTTGAGTGAAGTTTCAAAAGTGCAAACGTAGTGTTGAAAATGAAGTTATCGGAGTCCAAAACTTAAGTTTTGGACTCCTGTTTTTACTTTTGAGGCCGGGCCGCAGGTTCTGTTGCTCTCACGTCACCCTGAGCATAGCGAAGGGTCTCAGAGACTCTTCGTTTCCTGCGGTCACTCAGGGTGGCATTTTTATTGTCGGGGCCGCTCCCCTACCCAACTGCCGTACAGCCCCATCAATAAATTTGCGTGGCAAACGCCCCCTGCGCATCCAGCAGCAAACCCCAGGTTTCATCCGCGCCAACGGTGACATCGCTGGTGGTAGTGCTACTGCCCAC
>CAYOXS010000401.1:0-4240 GCA_964407935.1 uncultured Caldilineaceae bacterium | reverse complement strand
CCCACCAGCAACTCCAGATAGCCGTTGCTGTTGCCATCAAAATCAGCCCACTGCACGCTCTCTGCCGGGTGAGCGCTGCCATTCCAGAACATCTCAAACTGTCCCTGCCCTTTGTTGCGGTAAACAAATACGCCGCCATCCCAGGAAACCAGGGCCACATCCAGATCGCCATCGTTATCAAAATCACCCCAATCCATATCCGATGTGCCGCCCACCGGCCCGCTTTTGGTGCACAATTCCGGGGCGGCAGACAGGGAAAAATGGCCCAGTTGCTCGATGGGGCGCTGGGCAACAGTGGTGACTAATTCCAGAGGGGTACTAAAATCAGAACCCGGCGTGTTGTCGGTGAGCCTGTAAATGAGCGAGGCCTGGTTGCTAAACTGGCTGCCCACCGGCTGGCACAGCACTTGCGCTCTAAATTGCAGGCTCAAGGGAAACGTTTGGGGTAAGGCCGAACTGGAAACAAACGTCCATTTCACTTTGGTTGGTTGAGAGATGACCACCGTGTTACCGTCGCGAATGGTAACGGTGGTGGTGGTCACTTCGATGCTGCAATTGCCAACTTCGGTCAGACATTCGGCATTGGCCAAAATACCGGCCGGAAGCAGGTCTTCAACGTAAATTTCTTTAACGCTGGCGCCGCCATTGGCAATGGTCAGGGTGTAGGTGATCCAATCGCCATTGTACACGGTGGTGGCCCCAGCCTGCGTAATAGACAAACCGGCATACAGCGGCCGGGCCGACGGCTCAGTTGGCCAATCTGCCCCGGCGGAGCTTACCCCGATGTCGGCCTGAGCCGGCGCAGGTGTCAACGCGGTGAGCGCGCCCCACATCGGCAGCGACAGTAACAGCGCGGCAAAAGTTACAATCAATAATTTGACGGCATAGTTGTGTGAGATCATCCTTCGCGCCCTTGACCTTTGACTACGGGCAGGCTGTGCTGTACCAGCTATTTAAACTGGCCGGCGATTCAAGGCTGCTGCCGGATACATTTTTATAAACGGCCACTACGTAATAACCTCGCCCGCAGGTAGGGGTTACCGAGTCGACATATTGTTTGGGGCCGTCTGCGGTTAGCGTGCTTTCATTGGCAATCACGCTGTAACTGCCGCCCGGCACCGAAGCCCGGTAAACCCGGAAACCCTGGATGGTATCCTTGTTGGGGTCGCTGTTCCACTGCCACAAAATGGTGTTTTGGCCGGCGGCCGTATCTTCTACCCCGGTAACGGTGTGCGGCGGGTCCGGCGCTGGTGGATCGACCACGGTAACTTCAATCGAGGCGGTGGTGCGTTTGCTTTCGCTGTTTTCGGCAATCAGCCGGTAACTTCTGTTCTGCCCCACATTGGGTACCGTCACCAGCAAAACCGATTGGCCGGACGGATCAACTTCAGCCGATGCGCCGTCATCGGGCACAAAGGTAATTTTGGCCGCCTGGTTCACTTCCCACTCAAAGGTGACGGTGGTGTTTTCCTGCACTGCATACCGGCGCGGGTTGCTGCCGCCCTGATCAACCACTTTGGGCGAACCGGGGGCGGAAATTACAAACCGGTTGATGGTGGCCGGCGGAATGGGGGTGGCCGTGGCCGGCAGAGGCGTACTGGTGGGGGCCGGCGTAGTGGTGGGCGTCGGTTCGTTTACGGTGATGTCCAAAGTAGAGCTGGTCTTTTTATCCTGATTGTAGGCGGTTAAAACAAACAGGGTTGAGTCAGATACGGTCATCGTCAGCGAGCCTTCGCTGGGCTGGCCGCTGATGGGGCTGTTTAGCGTTGGCCCGCTCACCTCAACATTGGTCACTTCACCGGAAACAGCCCAACTGAGCTTCACTTGATCGGTTGCGCCCTTGAGCAGAATTAAACTGGTTGGGTCGCCGGTAAAAAACTTGATCTGCGGCGCGTCCGGTTCCGGGGTGGCCGTGGGGGCCGGCGTCACCCATACGGTGATGCTTTGCGGCCTGGCCGCCGATGGCCCGTTAGAGGCATTGAGCACATAGTTGGTGGTTTCCAGCGGCGCCTGGCTGATGGTTTGCGAGGCCGGCAGGCCGTCGCCAATGCCCAGTACGCTCACCTTGTCTGTGCCATCTACGGCCCATTCGATGGTGGTGCTTTCACCGGCGACAATGGCGGGCGGGTTGGCAAAAAAGCTGACAATGGCCGGCGTTGGCAGCGGCGTGGGTGTTGGCGAGGCCACTTTGATGATAAAGGGGTCAGACCGGATAGGCGTGGCAATATACGGGTTGCTGGCTTCCAGATAGTAGGTGGTTTCGCGGTCCAGCGGGCCGGTATCCAGCGAGCCGCTGTTACCCGGCAGCGGTTTGGGGTTGCCATCGGCCTGGTTGATCAGCGCAACCGAGTCCGCGCCCTCAACCTGCCACGAGAGCAGCACATTTTGGCCGGTGACAATGGCTTCTTTGTCGCCGCCAAAGGCATTAATTATCGGCGGCACGGGCGTGAGAATAATGGATACCGTGCGCGGTTCTGCGCCAAACCAGGTGGGGTTCAGCCGCGAGAGCCAGTTATCGGCTTTGAGTTGATAGCTGGCGTTGGCGGTAGGTATCACGGTCACGCTGCCTTGCGGGCTGTCGAGCGCTTCCGCCCCCAGTTCGGGGATGGTCAACCGGGCAAACGGCGATCCCTTCCAGTTTAATGTGGCCGATTGGCCGGCCACCAGCACTTTTTTGGTGGAGCCATCGACATTGAACATATTGATGCGCGGTTTAAAGATAATTACGATCAAGACCATCAATATCAAGCCAAAAAGCAGCAGCAGCAGCGGGCCAATCAGCGGCGCGGTTTTTAACCGGCCCAACATTGAGCGCGGCGATTGCGTGCTTTCGGGCATGGCGGTGGTAATGGTAAACGGATAGGCGTGTTTGCGCAGCGACACCAGCTTGCGCGAGTGCGGCGAGATTAGCAGTGGCAAAGACAGGGTTTGACTCGGGGGGATTCTGAATTCGGCCAGGTTAGCCAGGTTGACGTTCTCGCCCGGCACCTGAAACTCAAAATTGCAGCCCCGTTCGTCGTCGCGGCCATCAACCTGAAACAGCGCGTTGCTGTTGCCTTTGTTGGTAATGGCAATTGAGGCTTCGCCGGAGCGTTTGAACCACGAAATTGATTGCTGGCGCGGGGTTATTTCGCCCACAGAAAACTCGTAATAGGGGCCGATGTTGAGCGTTGCGCCGCGCCGGCTGATGCGCCCCGGATAATTGTACGAGGTTACGGCGAGCGCAAAATGATGCGGCCCGGCCAAACTGCTGGGCAGCCGCGGCGGCGTAACGGTAATGGTAACGGTGGCCCGGTTGCCTTCGTACAGGTTAACGTGCGCCGGTGAAATAGTAACCCATTCTTCATCCAGCCCTTCCACGCGGGTGGCGAAGGTGGCTACCAGATCGCCGCCGTTGATAATGGTTAGCTGGTAGGTGGCGGTCTGCTCAACTTCTACCGCGGCCTCGGCGGTTAAACGTTCGGTGACAATGATGTCATCTTCCTGATCCGCCACCGGAGTCGGATAGCGGCCTTCCGGCTGTCTCAAACCGCTCCGGGCGGCATCTGGCATAGTAATGGCGCTGGCCGGCGCAATCACCGGCAGATTCGCCGGGGCGGCCGCTGGCAGAGGCCGGGGTGCGGGCCGCGCAGGGGGAGCAGCAACCGGCATCGTCGCCGGGCGAGCCGGCTGCGGGGTTGGGGTCGGTTTGGCCGGGGGCGGAGTCGGTTGAACCGGAGCCGGCGCGGGTTTGGCCGGAGCCGGCGGGGTTGGCGGTACGGCGGGAATGGTTACCGTTGGAACCGGTCTGGCCGCCGTTCGCTGCGGGGTGGGGCCGGTTTCAAGCAGGATCAGCGTGTACGAACCAAGCTCGATGTGGCCCATATGCGGGATGGGCACCGCCTGTTGCAGCGGCAGCGGGCGGTCGCCCAACCGGGTGGCTTCCGGCGAGCCGGTAACCAGCATCAGTTGATACGGTTTTTCGCGGTGGTACAAAATGGCCTGAAACGGCGCAACGCCAGGGCCGGCAATAACAATATCGTTTTCCGGGTGCTGGCCAATGTTGGTAAAACCTCTGGCCGGGTTGAGCACGTAAAACTCAACTTCTCCGTTGGGGCCAATGATCTCTAGTTGATCCATAAGACGGTGTACCTTTTTCTGATTTTAGGTTGAATACCCTACCGGTAGCTCTGCATTAAACCGTGAAACCAAAAAATTCTCGCTTTTACCCCCTCCCCCGACCCCTCCCCCGCTTGCGGGG
>CAYOXS010000400.1:0-4259 GCA_964407935.1 uncultured Caldilineaceae bacterium | reverse complement strand
CTTCGTTCTTCCAGCGTTCCGTCGCAAAGTCGCTGAACGACAACCCAACTTTCATTGCGCCGGCGGGAGCTGCTGCTTCTTCCTGAGCGGGGGCCGCTTCTTCTTGAGCAGGAGCAGCTTCTTCTTGAGCGGGGGCCGCTTCTTCTTGAGCAGGAGCAGCTTCTTCTTGAGCGGGGGCTTGTTCGGCAGGAGCCGGGGCCTGGGCGCCACACGCCACCATAGCCGCAACAAGCATCATCAGTACTACAGACATCCAAAGTGACCGCATCGTCGGTCTCATTTCTTCCTCCTAGAAGTTTGTAAAATAGATAAGAAACTGAACACCTAAAACAACTTTGAGCCTAATAAAAATCCTTAACCTGCAAACCTCCTTTCATTGTTCCCAGCCACCAAAAAGGCGGCCAAATCGACAGTTTGACTCAACAACTTGGCTGATTTACAGGGCGCAGCAATGGAGTGGTGGATATCAGCCAAAGGGAGTTATCCAGATTGAAGTTTACTGACTCAGAAATACAAAAAATCACAACAGAGCAAAGTGCCTCTTTGTAGCTGAGTGATTCTTTTATACCTCCTCTTTGAGTAGATATAGGTTAACCAAATAATGGAATGGACTGGATTGGGGCAGAGTTGCAGTGAAATGGCTGTGGCAATCTGCTACGCCACAGATTAGCACCAAACCCAACATTTTGAAATAACAGACACCCTTGCTTTTCAGTAGGGTTTCCCTCAATTTAAATAGGGGGATTTCCCCTATTCGGCCAGGTAGCAGACCATAGGCAGCCTACTTTATTGATGATATAATCTGCCTATGAGTAATATGAGACTGCTTTTGGCCGATGATCACGCTGTGGTGCGGGCCGGTATTCGCAACGCCCTCAACGAATTGAGTCACATTAACGTGGTGGGCGAGGTGGGCGACGGCCCCGGCGTGTTGGCTGCGCTTGATACGCTGCACCCCGATTGCCTGTTAATTGATGTGGCTATGCCCAATTTTGAGCCGATTTCAGCCATTCGCCAGATAAAAGCCCAGTACCCCGCCATGAAAATTTTGGTGATCAGCGCCCACGACGACGATGTGTACGTTCAGGGGTTGTTGGGGGCCGGCGTGGACGGTTACCATTTAAAGGACCAGCCTCTGAGCGACCTGAAACTGGCTGTGCAGCGAGTGCTGGCCGGCGAAAAGTGGGTTTCCAGCCGGCTGGTCAGCAAATTGCTCAGCCTGTCCGAATCGCCCGGCGCGGCGTCGTCGCTGCTCACCATGCGGCAGCGCGATATTTTGCTGATGCTGCAACAGGGGTCTGATAACCAAACGATTGCCCGCAAAATGGGCCTCAGTGTAAAAACCGTAGAAAATCATTTGACGCGGTTGTACCGCCAGCTCAACGTTCAAAGCCGGCTCGAAGCGGTGAACTACGCTATGCAGCACCCGGAAGTGCTGGGGACACCGGGCCAATTTGCCGCTCAACAATCCACCGACGACGAGTCAACCATGTCGCAGGAGCACATTTCGATCTTGCTGGTTGATGACAACATGCGCTATCGCCGCCAATTGCGCCGCATGGTGGGCAAAGTTTGCCCGCAGGCCATGATCTACGAAGCCGAAAACATCGACATGGCGACCCGCACAGCCCAGGCTACCCCGCCCAACCTGGCCCTGGTGGATGTGGTGCTGGGCGATGAGGACGGCATCCATTGCACCCGCAGGCTCAGAGCCGTAGCGCCGCAATCCCGCATCATTTTGATCAGCGCCTACCCCGACCGCGAGTTTCACCGGCTGGGGCTGGAAGCCGGCGCGCTGGCTTTTTTAGACAAAAAAGACCTGGACACAGCCACGCTGCGCCAGGTCATTGATGATACAATGGCTTAAAAACCCTCTAACCAGCGAATCCACGAAATCGCAGGTCGGGTTTATAGCCCGCCTGTCACACTAAAAGTGTGACCTACTCATTTCTAAAATTTCAGCCAGCGCACCCCATACGGCGACAGCACCAGTTGCCCGTTTTGCGCCGGACCTGTTTCTCCCGAAATAATATCCACTAAATTCTGATTGGCCGCCTCGGGCGGCAAACTCACCGGCTGCGGTTGGGCGGCAACATTGTGCAGGCACAAAACGCGCTCATGCCCGTCCGGCGAGGTACGCAGCAAGCCGAACACCGCCGGGTTATCGGCCAGCACCCGCTGCGCGCCGTTGGGATGAAACGCCGGCTGCGCCCGGCGCGCCCGCAGCAGCGCCCCGTATCGCTGAAAAACCCGGTTTGAATGCGAAGCCGGGTTCGCCAGCACGGCCTCTACCTCGGCCAGCAGCCATTTTTGGCGGTTGATGCTGCGCGCCCGGCCCGTTTCGGCCAGCCCCACCTCATCGTTGTGCGAACCAAACAGGCTGTGCACGTAAATGCCCGGCACGCCAACCAACGCCAACATCATGGCCTGCGAGGCAATGAACCGGTCAATTTGCCGGTCAATCGGTTCATCGCCGGTGGGGTTGGACAGGGCGTCAAACAGGGTAATGTTCAGCTCGTAGGGGCTTTGGCTGCCATCCGGGTTGGTTTTGTAGCTCACCTGCCCGCCGTGCGCCAGCGTTTTGTCCACCAGCCGCTGAATTTCCGCCGCGCTCAAAATGCCTTCAACCGGGCGCAGGCCAATCCCATCGTGCGAAGCAATAAAATTGAAAAAAGTGACAGTTTCCGGCAGTTGTTCCAAGCCGGCGGCCCACTGCTGCAGCGCCGCCGCGCTGCCAGTGTAAAAGGTGTGCAGCATCAGCGGGGCCAGCGAAAAATTGTACACCATTTGGGCCTCGTTGCGACCATCGCCAAAATAGGAAATGTTTTCGCGGTGCGGCACGTTGGTTTCGGTGATGAGCAGCACGTTGGGGGCGACGGCATCCAGCAGGGTGCGGAAAAGCTGAATGAGACGGTGCGTTTGCGGCAGGTGGATACAGGTGGTGCCAATCTCTTTCCACATAAAACCGATGGCGTCCAGCCGGATAAACTCCGCGCCCTGAGCCACATAAAACAGCAGTACATCGATGATTTCCAGCAGCACGGCCGGCTCGGCGTAATTCAAATCCACCTGATCGGCGCTGAAGGTGGTCCAGACGTATTTTTGGCCGGCGGCGGTTTCAAACGGGGTAAGCAGCGGCAGGGTGCGCGGCCGGGTCACGCGGCGCAGGTCGGTGGCGGGGTCAAGGGTGATAAAATAATTGACGAAGCGCGGCTCGCCGGCCAAAAAGCCGGTGAACCAGTCGCTCTGCACCGAAATGTGATTGATGACCGCATCAAACATCAGCCGGAAATTCTGGCGCAACGGCTGCAAATCGGGCCAGTCGCCCCAGCCGGGGTTGACCGCTTTGTAATCAATCACCGAAAAGCCGTCGTCGGAGGAGTAGGGATAAAAGGGCAAAATGTGAACGCTGCTGACCATCTCCGACAAATAGGTGGTGCAAAAACGGCCCAACGTGCGCAGCGGTGTTTCATCCGGCGTTACCACCTGATCGCCGTAGGTGATGAGCATGGCGTCGCGTTCGGTAACGCGCTGGCCGGACGGCAGCGGCGCAGGCGGCGGCTGTTGCCGCTCAAAGGCATCGAGCCGGGCCATTATCTGCGGCAGCACGGCGGCGGCGGTGTCCGCCCCGTAAACAAAGGTTAACTGTTCCAGAATTTGGGTTTGGTAATTCTGCATAACGCTTCCTCACAAATAACTTTTGGCCGCCGATTTCATTGCGGGTATAATTGCTACCTATCGGTAAATTAACGAGCGTGGCATTCGGGCCAGATGAACTTTCACGATTTAATCTTCATCAAGCCCGACCTACTTTTGCATTCGCAGAGTCGCTTATGAACGACACGATTTACACCGCGTATTTACAAAGTCCGATTGGCTGGCTGAAAGTGACCGGCACCGATGCGGCCATCACCGGCGTTTATTTTGTGGATGACGCTCCCACCGGCCCGCCGGCGAATGTTCCGGCGGTGGTTTTGGCGTGTGTGGCGCAACTGGGTGAATATTTTGCCGGCAGCCGCCGCGAGTTTGACCTGCCGTTAGATACCGGCGGCACGGTTTTTCAGCGGCGGGTGTGGCAGCAACTGCGCTCGATTCCCTACGGTAAAACGGCTTCGTACCTGGAAATTGCGCAGGCGATTGGCAACCCCCAGGCCGTGCGAGCCGTTGGCGCGGCCAACGGCAGCAATCCCATCAGCATTATTATTCCCTGTCACCGGGTGATTGGCAGCAACGGCACGCTCACCGGCTACGGCGGCGGC
>CAYOXS010000399.1:0-4266 GCA_964407935.1 uncultured Caldilineaceae bacterium | reverse complement strand
GCCAAAATGGTGGTTATCCCCACCGAAAATATTGATACCGACCAGATTATCCCGGCCCGCTTTTTGAAAGTAACCGACAAAAACGGCCTGGGCGACAATCTGTTTTCTGACTGGCGCTACAACGAAGACGGCAGCCCCAAACCCGACTTTATTCTCAACACCGAGCAGGGCAAGCAGGCCCAAATTCTGGTAGCTGGCGACAACTTTGGCTGCGGCTCCAGCCGCGAGCACGCGCCGTGGGCCATTATGGGCTACGGCTTTCGGGCGGTTGTTTCTACCAGCTTCGCCGATATTTTCCGCAACAATTCGCTCAAGTTGGGGTTGGTGCCGGTAGTGGTTGACAAAGACACCCACTATCAACTGCTGAGCCTGGTAGAAGAAGAACCCGGCACAACGGTCACCATCGATCTGGAAGCCCAAACCCTGCAACTGCCCGATGGCCGCAAGGTCAGCTTCCCCATCGACAACTTCAGCAAAACCTGCATTCTCAAAGGGGTTGACCAGTTGGGCTACCTGCAAAGCCACGCCGACGCCGTTGTTGCTTTTGAGGCCGGCTACCCGGACCGGGTGAACACGCTGGCTTAGCCATAAAGAAGCCAAAGGAGTCCAAAACTGCAGTTTTGGACTCCTATTTTCATACGCTCTTGTTAATTCTGTACAGCTACGGCAAAAAAGCGGTATCTGTCGCTATTGCAATCACCAAAAACGATGTTAGTATCAGGCTGGAATCAGCCGCCCGATACACTTATTTGAAAGGATCACAATGATGTCGAACCAACAGATTTATGACCTGCTCGGCGACAAAGCCGATAGTTTGTTAAACTTTGCCTGCCAGGGGATTCCCAAAGCAACCATCCACGCCCCCGGCCCCGATTTTATTGACCGCGTTTGGGCCGGCAGCGACCGCAACCCGCAGGTGCTGCGCAGCCTGCAAGCCCTGTACGATCACGGGCGACTGGCCGGCACCGGGTACGTTTCGATTTTGCCGGTGGATCAGGGCATCGAACACACCGGCGGCGCGTCGTTTGCGCCCAACCCGGCCTACTTTGACCCGGAAAATATCGTCAAGCTGGCCATCGAGGGCGGCTGCAACGCCGTGGCCTCAACGCTGGGCGTGCTGGGCGCGGTCAGCCGCAAATACGCCCACAAAATCCCGTTCATTGTTAAAATCAACCACAACGAGCTGATGACCTATCCGGCCAAGTACGATCAAATTATGTTTGCCAGCGTACAGCAAGCCTGGGACATGGGCGCGGTAGCGGTTGGAGCGACCATCTACTTTGGCTCCGATGAATCGGGCCGCCAGATTGTCGAGGTAAGCGAGGCGTTTGATCTGGCTCACGAACTGGGCATGGCCACCGTGTTGTGGTGCTACCTGCGCAACTCGGCGTTTAAAAAGGATGGCGTTGACCACCACGTCTCCGCCGATACTACCGGCCAGGCCAATCACCTCGGTGTCACGATTCAGGCCGATATTGTGAAGCAAAAACTCCCGGAGCAGAACGGCGGCTTTAAAGCCATCGGCTTTGGTAAATCTCACTCCAAAATGTACGGCGAACTGTGCAGCGACCACCCCATCGATTTGGTGCGCTGGCAGGTGGCCAACGACTACATGGGCCGCGTCGGGCTGATCAACTCCGGCGGCGCGTCCGGGGCCAACGACTTTGCCGATGCCGTTTACACCGCCGTGGTGAACAAACGCGGCGGCGGGATGGGGCTGATTTCAGGCCGCAAGGCCTTCCAGCGCCCCATGGCCGACGGCGCCAAACTGCTCAATCTGATTCAAGATGTTTATCTGGAAGAGGAGATTACCATCGCGTAATCTCCCCGAAGCCACGTCAGCACAGGGCCGGGGAGCTAATTTTGGGCTGCCCGGCCCTTTTGTTATATTTTTCAAACGAAGGTTAAATCTGACCAATGGAAACGCAGCATCAAGACAGTAGAGGTGTGACCCGGGCGATAGCCACCCTAATGGCCGTCGCCCGCCGCATTGGGTATCTGCTTCGGTAGGGGGGGGGGGGGCGGGCCCCCCCCCCCCCCCTCCACCACCCTTTGAAATCCCCCCTTCTCCCCGTTGGGGACAAAGTGCCTGAAGGGTAGAAGGGGTTGGGGGATGAGGGGAATTATGAAATAAGGCGTCGCTAATGCGACAAACCTCATCCAAAACCATAAATTTAGCCGAATCGGAGATTCCCAATCATGACTGACCAGGTTTTTTTATACGACACCACTTTGCGCGACGGCACACAGGGCGAAGGCATCTCCCTGTCTTGTGACGACAAGCTAAAAATTGCCCGCAAGCTCGATGAGTTTGGCGTGCACTACATTGAGGGCGGCTGGCCCGGCTCTAACCCCAAAGACGTTGAATTTTTTGCCCGCCAAAATGAACTCAGCCTGAAAAGCGCCAAAATCGCCGCGTTTGGCAGCACCCGCTACAAAGGCCAAACCTGCGAGTCCGACGCCAATATTCAGGCGCTGGTGGCGGCCAATACGCCGGTGGTCACTCTGGTGGGCAAAAGCTGGGATTTGCACGTAAAGCACGTGCTTGAAACCGATCCCGAAGAAAATCTGGATATGATCAACGAGAGCGTGACCTATTTTAAAGCCCGGCAAAAAGAAGTAATGTACGATGCCGAGCATTTTTTTGATGGCTACAAAGCCAACCCGGACTACGCCATGCTCACGCTGCACGCCGCCGTGAAAGGCGGCGCCGACTGCCTGGTGCTGTGCGATACCAACGGCGGCTCGACGCCGTGGGAAGTGGAAGAGATCACCCGGCGGGTGGCCAGCACCTTTGAAGGGGTGCAGTTGGGCATTCACCCCCACAACGACTGCGAACTGGGCGTGGCCAACGCGCTGGCCGGGGTGCGCGGCGGAGCACGCCACGTGCAGGGCACGGTTAACGGCTACGGCGAGCGCGTGGGCAACGCCAACCTGATGAGCGTCATCCCCGATTTGCAGCTCAAACTGGGCTACCACTGCGTGAGCAAAGCACAGCTCGCCAGCCTCACCAAACTGTCGCGCTACGTCGATGCCCTGGCCAACCAGATTCCCAACGACCACCAGCCGTTTGTCGGCCAGAGCGCCTTTGCCCACAAAGGCGGCATCCACGTGGCGGCCATCCTCAAAGTAGAAGAAAGCTACCAGCACATGGACCCGACACTCGTTGGCAACAAAAAGCGGGCGCTCGTGTCCGAACTTTCCGGCCGGGGCAACATTCTGTACAAAGCGCAGGAACTGGGGCTGAACACCAGCCGCGAAGAAGCCAAAATTGTACTCCAGCAAATCAAAGAGCTGGAAAACCAGGGCTACACGTTTGAAGGAGCCGAGGCATCGGTGGATATGATGCTTCGCCGCGTCACCGGCGGCTACGAACCGCCCTTCAAAGTCGTCGATTTTATGGTGGTCACTGAAAACCGCGAAGGCCGCGGCCTGTTCACCGAAGCCACCGTTAAAGTTCAGGTTGGCAAAGAAATCCGCCACACCGTCGCCGAAGGCAACGGCCCGGTCAACGCGCTCAACGCGGCCCTGCGCAAGGCGCTGTACCAGGATTTTCCGCAGCTTCGCTCCATCCACCTGAGCGACTACAAAGTACGCATTTTAGACGGCGACCAGGGCACCGCGGCCACCACCCGGGTGATGATCGACTTTTACGATGAAGCCCGACCCGGCAAAATCTGGACGACTGTTGGCGCGCACCCCAACATCATCGAAGCCAGTTGGAACGCCATCATCGACAGTATGGAATACGCCCTGCTCAACGGCAACGGCAATCACGAGTAAGAAGCAGAAGTAAGGAGTAGGGGCATGGAAGCAGGAATCACCCCTACTCCCTACTTCATACTTCATACTTCATACTTCATAATTGACTATGCATCCAACCGCCCAAAAAGTGGCCGACGCCGCGCAGGCGCTCGGCCTGACCATCGAAATTAAGGAATTTGAAGCCAGCACCCGCACCGCCCAGGACGCCGCCGACGCCATCGGCTGCACCGTGGCCCAGATTGTTAAATCGCTGTTGTTTGTGGTAGCCGGCCAGCCGATAATGGCGCTGGTTAGCGGCAGCAACCAGCTCGATGAAAAGAAACTGGCCGCGCTGTGCGGTGTGGGCCGCAAACAGGTAAAACGCGCCGACGCCGACACGGCCCGGCAGGCCACCGGCTTTGCCATTGGCGGCGTGCCGCCCTTTGGCCACGCCACGCCGCTGTCCATCTATATTGATGCCGATTTTCTGCAATTTGAGGTTATCTGGGCCGCGGCCGGCAC
>CAYOXS010000398.1:0-4446 GCA_964407935.1 uncultured Caldilineaceae bacterium | reverse complement strand
GGCCAGCTTCGCTGATGGGTAACTGAATGGTCGTTAACATCGGGTTGAGATAGGTGCAAAAAGGCTGATTGTCAATCCCGATAATACTGATATCTTCCGGTACGCGCAACCCGGTCCGCTGCACTGTGCGCATAACGATGGCCGCGACGCGGTCGTTGGCGGCGATAATGGCTGTTGGCCGCGGCGAGAGCGCCATCAGTTCCCGGGTTGAGGCTTCCCACTCCAGCGGTTCTTTCTCAAAATCGCCGGGCCGAACATAATCCTGGCCATAGGGCAGTTGGTGTTTCTCCAATGCAGCCAGATAGCCGCCGAGTCGTTCGGCAGAACTGGCCCGGTTAGCTGGCCCAACCAAATGGCCAATGTAGTGGTGCCCCAGTTGCACCAGATAATCAATTGCCTGCCTGATCCCACTGAAATTATCAAAATTGATCTGATCAAAGTGGCTGTGGAATTGGCCATTTCGATTTACCAGAACAATTGGCGGCACAGACGATGGCAGGTCTTCCAGAAAACTGTTATCGGTGTAAACGGATGTCGATAAAAAGATGATACCATCGACCTGTTTTTCCAGAAGCAGGTCAAAAATTTGCGCTTCGTCTTCGAGTTTATCGGCGGTGGTGGCCAGCAAAATATTATGCTCGGCATCACGCGCAATGCTTTCTATGTCGTTTAATGCCTGGAGAAATAGGGGGGTTACAATCTCGGAAATGATCACCCCGATTGTGGCGGTGTGTTGCGTTACCAAACTGCGGGCAACCCGGCTGGGCCGGTAGTTGAGCGCGCGGATGGTCTGTTGAATGCGCTGCAACGTTTCTTCAGTCATCGCTTCGGTGCGGCCGTTGAGCGCGTTAGAAACGGTTGTAACCGACACACCGGCCGCGTGAGCAACATCTTTGATTGTAGCTCGCCTGGTGTCGCGAAGTCGAGACTGGGACGCCATTGTCTCTCCTAAATTAGTGAAACGGTACACTAAAACGTTTCACGTAGGATACTACAGTTTATGAGGCTAGTCAATATTTGAGAAAGGCAGTAGCTTAAAGAATTTCATGCACACGTGTGCTAATTTTTGAAATAAAATTAGACCCCAATGATTTGTTATTTGGTATATTCTTGAGCGGTTTTGCTGCTCAAGAATATACCGTTACAGCTCAATTTTCAGGCAGGCCGCTATTGGCCGCGGATGACAACCGGCAGGTAAATGCTCGCCGGAGAAGTATTTGGCTGCGTTGGTATTTTTAGCGCGGTGGCCGGGTCGCCGAAGAGGGCAAAGGTTTGGACCAACTCAGCAAACGACTCGTTCTGGGCCAGAGTGTTCAGCTTGGCTGCTGTTGTGGCTGCACCCAGCTCGCGGATGCCGGCGCTGAAGACCGCGCTGTAAAACTGGCCAATCAACTCCCGGTGGCCGGAGGGATATCCCAGCCCGGTGGCGGCCCACACGCCCACCGCGCCGCCGCTCGCCGGCCGCTGGAGCGTTTCGGCCAGCGATTCGTCGGAGCCGGGTTGGGTGAAAAAACCGTTGAGGCAGTTGGCAATGGTTACAAACGGCAGCCGCTGACCGTTGGCCAGACTGGCCGCATCGCTTTGCTGAAAAATATCGCCGCCATCCCAAACGCCCCAGCGGTTGACGCTGCCGTGGCCGCTGTAATTAACCAGCAGCGCGCCGGCGTTAATCTGATCGATGATGGCCTGGGTGGGATTGCCGGGCGGGTAGTTGGCAACGTAAACACGCCCGGTTGAAAAATTGGTTGGCAGTTGCCCGGCCACCTGCTCGGAAATGCTGACAAAATCCGATAAATCGTCATCGGCCACCAGCAGCGCGGCCTGCTGCCAGCCCGGCTCGAGCGGTAAATTATCGTACTCAATCAGTTTGCTGACCACGGTTTCGGCCTGGGCGGCGGTTTGCACGCTGAGCCGGCCAATGAACATGTCCGGCAGCACGTCATCACCGCTAAGCTGCACAAACCAGTTGTCCGAAGGCGTTTCGCCCAGCAGATCGGTCAGCACAATTGGGGGCGGGATAAAATTGACGGCGCCGGTGCGCAGGTTGTCGCGGTAATCCTGGTGGCCATCGCCCAGCAGCAGCACATACGCGGGCGCGGGCGGCGTCCAGTTATGGTAGGCGTAGCTCAAAAAATCGCGGATGGCCTGCGGTTCGGCCAGCCCGTGGGCAAATTCATCAAAAATATCGGTAATATCCACGGTGATCACCCGCAGCCCCTGCGCCGCACGATGATCGGCCAGCCGGCTGGCGGCAGTTAAAAAATCGTGGTGGGTAATGAGGATAGTGTCCGCGCCAATGGCCGCTGAGCGCCACGCCGAGGGCTGATCGAGGTTGAGACTGGCCGGTGTTTTGAAGCGGTCCGGTGATATAGCCAGGTAGCGGGTTTCGGGGCCGGCGGTGTCGGTGAACTCCGCGCCAAACGTCGCGCCATCGGCCTGGATTGCCGCGCCGGTGATTAAAACCGGACTGGCCGGTTGGGTCACGTCCAGCAGCGTGAGGGTGGAGGTGGTAAAGTTGGTCACTTTGAACCGAAATGTGTTGGCGGCGGGCGGGGCAAAACGCAGTAAATTGCTGCTGGCGGTGTAGGAATCACGGTAGTCGATCTCTATCCAGTTGACCAGCCACTGGTCCACCGGCGCGGTGGTGGATAGCGCCTCCACGCCGATGATGTTGGAGCCATCAATCAGCCGGCTGTGCGGCACCGTAACGCTCTGCTCAAAAATCGATTGGCCGCTCCACGTGGCGGTGCTGACCGGCGAGCCGTTGAGCCACAGCCGCGATTGGTGGGGTGTGTTGGTGTAGCCTTTGAGCGACAGCCGCAGGGTAGCCGTGCTGGCGCTGGTGGAAATAAAGGTGAGGCCCAAATTGTAATTACGGTTTTGCGGCGCAGTCAGCCGGTCGCCCCAAAACCAGTGATCCTGCCCGGCGCTGTTGGGCATGGTTTGCCAGTAAAAGGTGTCGAGTTCGGCGTGCAGGGTTTGCGGAAAATCGACCGGGGTGGGGGCGGCGGCGGGCGGGGCAGAGCGCTCGGCCATGGGCAGGCCGGGGACGCTGCCGGCGGAAAGCCAGTAGATGTTTTCGCTGCTGTAAACGCTGGTCAGGGCGACGCCGTAAAACAGCAGCGTATCGGCCGGGTCAAACACGCCATCGGATTCGCCTTCAATACGGCAGGGGATGTTTGCCCCCTGATTTTGCAGCCGTAACTGGCGCGGGTCGATGCCGGCCAGGTTGAAGCCGGCGGCTGCCAGCTCCGCCCCGGTCAGCCGGTAGAGGCCATCGGTTTTGACGCCGATTTTGAGCGCGGGCGAGGCGTCGGCGGCGCTGACCGGCGGCAGAGTTGTGTCGCCCGGCTCGGCGGCGGGCCGGTTGATCTGCCCGGCGTTGAGCGCCACCGCCTCAAGCAGCGACTCGATGGCTGGATTTTCCGGGGGCGCGGCGGCTGCGCTCAACGGCAAATCCCATTCAACCCGGGCTACAATGCGTCGGTAAACGCGCAGTTGGCCGGACACGGGGTTAATCTGGGCCGGGAAGAATTGCAGCGGGGCCAATAGCTGTTCGCGTAGCCACACTGCTTTTTCCAAACGCACCGGTTCAGCCGGGAAAAACGAATCGGCCCGGTAAATGGCGGGGTCGGGCGTAACTGTTTCGATGAGGTCGGCGGTGAGCGGATCGCTGCCGGCTGTGGTCAGCACTGGCGCGGGGGCGGGGCGGACATTCGGGACGAGTTGGGACTCGGCTTCCAAAATTGTCACCGACAGGCCAGCGGTGGAGGGCACGGCCAGCAGCGTGGCTTTGACCGGCAGTTGCGGCGCGCCGGGGCTGGCCATCATCCCCGCGCCGGGCAGGCTCACTCGCTGGAATGGCTGCCCATCGATTGAGACCGGCTCAATTTGCGGCGGCGGCGCGACCAGCTCGATGGTCAGCCCGTGGTCATCCATCGCCAAAATATTGAGTTGGGTGGTAGCGGGTGGTTGGGCCAGGCCCGGTTGGGGCAGCCCCAAAGCAATGGCCAGCAGGCTCGCTGCGGCCATGCTTGCAACAGTAAACAGGCGTTTTAGGGTGGGGAACATCATTTTTTTATGAGTCGATAAAAAATGTGGCAGCATATTTTATCCAACCTCCTCTCAAAATAAGCGAATTGGGGGAGGGGTGAATTTGGTCATAAAAGTTTGTGTACAGTATCTAATTAATATGAAGAAGCTTCAAAGGATGTGGGGCAAAATATGAGGACGCTCGGCGAAAAACGGTTAGCCGGCAAAACCAACCAGCTTGCAGACGGCATCGGCCATGTGGGGTAGCGGGCCGGTGGTCAATTGAAAACATTTGGCCGCGCCCAGCCAGCGGGTCATTTCCAAAAAGAGTTTGGTAGGGCCGGTTTCCTGCAAAACATTGGAGCGGAAGCCGCCTTGAAAGCGCTGCAGTAATTCCATTGTCGCCTGGCTGGA
>CAYOXS010000397.1:0-4501 GCA_964407935.1 uncultured Caldilineaceae bacterium | reverse complement strand
CAACCAAAAAAGGAGATAACCAATGGATTGGGCAAAACAAAGCGAAGAAATGTTCAAAAGCTGGAGCGACACGCAGAAAAAAATGTGGGATAGCTGGCTGGAAACGGTGCAATCAGGCTCGGCGGCAATGCCCGGCCCGCAGTTGTGGCAAAAAACCGTAGAAACATGGGAAGAAACCGTTAAAAATGTGCTGGCGGCGCAGTCCAAATGGGCCGAAACCTGGAGCGACAGCTTTAATCCCGACAACACCCCCGAAGAAATGGCTCAGTGGTTCAAACAAACGCAGGGGATGGTCAAACAGTGGAACGACACTCAGCAAAGCCTGTGGCAAAACTGGTTCGATCTGATCAAAAAGGCCGATGTTTCAAAAATGACCAGCAGTTGGGAAGAAGAGGGTCAAAAGGCGTTTAAAAACTGGCAGGACGCCATGCAAAAAGTGATGGACGCGCAGATGGATTGGGTTAATATGTGGACTCCGGGCACGACCAAAGCCGACGCCAAAAAGAAGTGAGCCGGTGAGGCAAATTTTATGAACTGGACGAAACAGGCCGAAGAAATGACCCAAGCCTGGGCCAACGCCCAGAAAAAAATGTGGGAACAGTGGCTCAACCTAGCCCAAAACTCACCGGAATCGGCGGCGGGCGCATTTAGCCAGTGGCAGGCCATGGCCAAACAATGGACCGACCAGGCCGAGCCAACGGCTCGCGCTACCGCCGAGCGCCTGCTGGGCAGCCAGAAAGTGCTAATGGAGCTATTTCAATTTGCGATGGGCGCCTGGCAGGACATCGCTGCCAAAGTGGCCGCCGGCCAGGATTGGCAGGCCACACTCAGCAGCTACACCCAGCAATTTCAGCAGCAACTGATCAAATCGGCCGAGGCGTCGCTCAAAATGAGCCAGGACTCCACCGAAATGTGGCGCATGTATCAGGCCGAAATGCAAAAAGTGGCCGGGCCGTGGGCTGCGTGGTGGCAGCAGGCCCCGGAGTTGTTTGCCCGGGCCAACGGCGTCAATCCGGCGGCGGCGGGGCTCGCCGGCGTGTACCAGCAAATCTACGAGCAAACGTTTGGCCAATTTCTCAACAGCCCCACTATGGGGCTGAGCCGAGAGATGGAACACAAACTGCGCCAGGGGTTTGATGTGTGGCTGGCCAATCGCCGGGCCGATTTTAACTACCAACTGCTGCTGATTGGGGCGTGGACCAAGGCCTTTGAACGCTTCCAGAAAAAACTGGTCGAATTGGCTCAAGCCAACACCACCATCAACACGCTGGAAGAGCTGGGCGGGGTGTGGATCGATGCCGCCGAAAGCGCCTTTGTCGAAGTTTTTGAGTCGCAGGCATATATTGACGCCCAGGCCGAACTCCTTAACTCCAACATGCGGCTGCGTCTCAGCCAGCGGGAGATCACCGAACTGGTACTGAAACAGCTCGACATCCCCACCCGCACCGAAGTTGACGAAGCCCATCGGGCCAATTACCAGTTCCGCAAAGACATCAAGGCGCTCAAAAAAGAAATGGCCGCCGTGGAGCAAAGCCGCGCCGATTTGGCCGACGCCCAGGCAACCATCGCCGCACTCAAATCCGAATTGGCCGGGGTGACCCGAACCAACCAGCAGCTTGCCGCCACTCTGGAAACGCTTAAAAAAGAGGTCGCGGCGCTCAAAAAATCGACGGCAGCCGCCAAACCAGCCCCCCGGAAAACCTCAACCAAAGCCAAACCGGCCGCGGCTAAAACGGAAGGAGAAAGCTAACCATGCAATTTCCCATTCAGATTACGCCGCAGCAGGCTATGCAGGAACTGCTGGAGTACAACGCCAAAGTGGTCAAAGGCGTCGAACTGTTGAGCCAGCTCAAAGAAGAAGACATTGTGGTTGGCTGCAGCGAAAAAGAACCGGTCTACAGCGAGGACAAACTGGTGCTGTACCGCTTTAAATCGCTGGTGGACAAGCCGCACCCCATCCCGGTGCTGGTGGTTTACGCGCTGGTCAACCGGCCCTACATGGCCGATTTGCAGGAAAACCGCTCGCTCATCCGCAACCTGCTCAAACTGGGGCTGGACGTTTATCTCATCGATTGGGGCTACCCCGGCCGCGAAGACCGCTACCTGACGCTCGATGACTACCTCAACGGCTACATCAACACCTGTGTCGACGTGGTCTGCGAGCGGCACAACCTCAAACAGATCAACCTGCTGGGCATCTGCCAGGGCGGCGTGTTCAGCCTGTGCTACACGGCCATGGTCCCGGACAAGGTCAAAAATCTGGTGACGATGGTCGCGCCCGTCGACTTTCACGTTGAGGGCAGCCTGCTCAACACCTGGACGTGTGGCGTCGGCTCCAAAACAATGGACACCGACCTGATGGCCGAGGCACTGGGCAACATCCCCGGCGATTTTATGAATTTTGGCTTTGTGATGCTCAAGCCGTTTCAACTCAACCTGCAAAAATATGCCGCTGTGCCCAATCTGGCCTCCAGCCAGGATGCGCTGGTCAACTTTTTGCGCATGGAAAAGTGGATCTTCGACAGCCCGGATCAGGCCGGCGCGGCCTGGTCGGAGTTCATCAAACTGTTTTACCGCGACAACAAGCTCATCAAAGGTGAAGTTGAAATCGGTGGCAAACGGGTTGATCTGGGCAGCATCAAACAGCCGGTACTCAACATTTACGCCGAACAGGACCACCTGGTGCCGCCCCAGTCTACCATCGCTCTGAAAAAATATATTGGCAGTAAGGATTACACCGCCGCCGGTTTCCCAACGGGGCACATTGGGATGTACGTGAGCGGTAAAGTGCAGCGCGATCTCCCCCCCACCATCGCCAACTGGATCAAAGAACGCGGTTAACCACCGGCGCGCTGCGCAACTCCCCAAGGCTCGGCCTATTGCCGGGCCTTTCTTTTTTGACAGCCGCCGCCAAAGCATCTATGCTAACCCCAATCACCCACCGGGAGCGCGCCATGGAACTTGAATTTTGGGGAGCCGCCCAAACCGTTACCGGCTCAATGCATCTGCTCAAGGTCAACAGCTTCAATATTTTGCTGGACTGCGGCCTGTTCCAGGGCCGCCGTAAAGAAGCCTTTGAACGCAACCGCCAGTTTCCATTTGACCCCACCAGAATCGATGCCGTCATCCTGTCGCACGCCCACATCGACCACAGCGGCAACCTGCCCTCGCTGGTGCGGCAGGGCTATCGCGGCCCCATCTGGGCCACGCCCGCCACCCGTGATCTGTGCACCATCATGCTGCGCGATTCGGCTTTTATCCAGGAGCAGGACGTAAAATACGTCAACAAGCAGCGGGCCAAACAGGGCAAAGTGCTGTTTGAACCGCTCTACACCGCCGAAGACGCGCTCGAAACCATCAACCTGTTTCAAACTGTGGGCTACAAACGCAATTTCCAGGTGATGCCCGGTGTTCGCGCCCATTTCCGCGAGGCGGGGCATATGCTTGGCTCGGCGTCGGTTTCGGTGGATGTGGACGAGTACGGCCAGTTCAAGCGGCTGGTTTTTAGCGGTGATGTGGGCCGGCTCAACCTACCCATTCTGCGCGACCCCGATCTGGTGGAAAGCGCCGATTTTATGATTATGGAAAGCACCTACGGCAACCGTTTCCACGAATCGCCCGACCAGGCCCGCAGCACCCTCAAACAGGCCGTGCTGGAAATTCACCGCAAGCAGAGCAAACTGATCATTCCCTCGTTCGCGGTGGGCCGCACCCAGGAAATCGTCTACGTGCTACACGAAATGTTCAGTAAAAATGAAATCCCCAAAGTCGATATTTACGTCGACAGCCCGCTGGCCACCAACGCCACCGAAATTTTCCGCCTGCACCCGGAACTGTACGACCGCGACACCCTGCAATTTCTGGACGAAAACAATCGCCGCGACCCCTTTGGCTTTGAAATGGTCAGCTACATCCGCGATGTCCGCGACTCCAAGGCGCTCAACGAGATGACCGGGCCGATGATCATTATTAGCGCTTCGGGCATGTGCGAGGCCGGACGCATTCTCCATCATTTGAAAAATAATATTACCAACCCGCGCAATATTGTGCTGTTTGTCGGTTTCCAGGCCGAAAACACGCTCGGCCGCAAAATTCTGGACGGCCAACCCGAAGTGCCGATTTTTGGCGATCTGTATCCGGTTAAAGCGCGGGTAATGAAAATTGATGGTTACTCGGCCCACGCCGACCACAACGGCCTGCTGCGCTGGCTCAAAGCGGCCCAACTGCGGAGCGATTTAAAAACGCTGTTTCTGGTCCACGGCGAAGAAGAAAACGCCCGAACGCTGGCCCACGCGGCGCTGCATCAGGGCGTGCCGGAAGTGTTTGTCCCCGCCCGCGGCGAGCATTTTAAACTGTAGAGCTATCGTGGTTGAGTAGCACCGCACGCAACCGTTGTTGGCATTTTGGGCCACCATTAACCTGTGTTGGCTACTTTGCTCATCCGTCGGATTTTAGATGCGCATTTCGCTCAAATGCGCATCATCCGGTGATGATTTCCACA
>CAYOXS010000396.1:2787-4554 GCA_964407935.1 uncultured Caldilineaceae bacterium | reverse complement strand
GTGACCGGCTGGCCGGTGATAACCGCCAGACAGAGCGATGAGCGGACAATCTGACCGCCGCCTTCGCCAAAAGCGCCGTCGATGGTGAGCATAGAAAAGTTGGGTGGGTGCAGTGAGTTTGGTGGGTTTAGTGAGTGGGTATCGTAAACTCACTACACTCATCCCACTCACATAACTCACCTAACCCAATTATACCACAGGCCGGGCTACAAAATACATCCAGCGCTGCCGAATAGCCTGATCCGGCTCGGCCAGTTGCCGGGCTTCTTCCAGCAGGGCCATGCGGGTGGGGTAATCCAGCGGCGGTTCCATCCAGGCGGTGGCCACCGGCAGTTGGAAAAAGAGGTAACTTTCTTCGGTGGAGCGGGTGCGGGTAAATTCGTGCGTGTTCAGTAACTCAAATCCGCAGCGGCGCAAAAACAGGCCGATGGTGCGCAAATCCTGCGGGCCGACGCCGTAACGCTCGGCGGCCAGTTGTTTGAAAAGAACGCTCACTTTGGGGCTGCGGGGAATATCCTGAAAGATGAAGTACGGCTCCGGCGCGTTGAACAGCAGCAGTCCGTCCGGCGAGAGCACCTGCCGCAACGCCGCCAACACCTCAACTTTGTGGCGGAACTGCCAAAACACCGAATTGCAGACAATCCGGTCCACCGGCGGCGACACGTGGCCGGCGGCCTCGGCGGCGTCGGCGGCCACAAAGGTAACGTTGGTCGCCGAAATTTGCTGCCGGGCTACGGCCAGCATTGGCGCGGAAACATCCAGCGCGATGACGTGGCCGGTTGGGCCAATTTTGGGCAGCACAAATTGGGTGGTCACCCCGGTGCCGCAGCCCACATCGAGCACCCGCTGGCCGGGCTGGAGCTGCGCCAGCCGGACCATTTCTGCGCTCAATTCCTGGTACATGCCGGTTTTTTGGGTGAAGAGTTGGTAGCGCCGGGCGGTTTCTTCTTCCAGCCAGGCCGGGTTGGCGCTGGATTCGGTCATGGCAAGCCTCCGGCCGTAGTTTACCGCAGGGATACCGCTTGATGCAAGCGAGCGAGGTTTTGAGCGGCAAAGTCGCTCAAAACCTCGCCATTTCAACTAAACAATGCGTTTGCTCATGCACACCGCCGTTGAGGGGCAAAGCGAGGCGAACTCGGCGGTGGTTTGGATGGCGGCCGGCACACTGGTGCGCTCGATGACACTGAAGCCCAGCCGCGGGAAAAAGTCGGCGGCCGTGGTGGTGAGCAGAACCAACTCGCGTATGCCCAGCGACCGGGCATAGCCGATCACCTGCTCAACCAGCGCCCGGCCCAACCCCTGCCCGCGATAGGCCGGCGCCGCCACCAGCGAGCGCAGCAAGCCTACCTCGCCGTACGGTTCCAGGCCGATGACGCCGGCCAACTCGCCGCCGTTTCTGGCTACCCAAAAATGGGCCAGGTGCGCGGCAAAATCTTCGCTGGGCAAGTTGGCCTGGACCAGCAGTTGTTTGATGGCGACGGCATCGGCCTGGCTGGCCGGCCCAAATTCAAAGTTTGGCATGATGGTAGCTCCTCCGAAAACAAGCGAATCTGCGAATGTAGAGGCGCTTCGCGAAGCGCCCCTACCCAATGATACAGGTATTCTCCGGCATCGTTCCGGTTGGAACTATTCGGTTTCTTTATTATTCCTTATTGGTAACTACTCACCCCCATCCCCCTAACCCCCTTCCCCCGGCGGGGGATGGGGGAATTTGGGAGTTTTTCGGTGTTTTTTTTGGGGGTTGTGGCGATTACACACCCCAAATTT
>CAYOXS010000396.1:0-2777 GCA_964407935.1 uncultured Caldilineaceae bacterium | reverse complement strand
CGGGGGGAGAGGGGGCCGGGGGGTGAGGGGGGCTGAGTAATTACCCTTACTGTTGGTACGCCACCACGTTGGCGCTGAAAACGCGGGCATCCAGCGGGATGGCGCCGGTCTCAACCTCATTTAAAACAATATCCCGCGTGGACTGGTCAAGCTCGCTGATGTTTTCCAGCCCGTAAGAAACCTTCGACTCAACCCGAACTTCGGCAAAACCGGCGCGCCGCAACTTGGCCAGATAATCGTTCACATCGAGCGCGCCGCTGATGCAGCCGGTCCAGGCGGCAATGTTGCTGCGCAGCGGCTCCGGCAATTCACCTTCGGTCACTACATCCGACACGGTGAAACGGCCGCCCGGTTTGAGCACGCGAAACGCCTCGCGGAAAACGGCGTCTTTGTCGGTTGACAAATTGATAACGCAGTTGGAGATGATCACATCGATGGAGTTGCTGTCCACCGGCAAATCCTCAATTTCGCCCTTGCGGAACTCCACGTTGGAAACACCGAGCTGAATTTTATTCTTGTTGGCCAGCGCCAGCATGCTGTCGGTCATATCCACGCCGATGACGCGACCGGCCGGCCCCACCTGTTTGGCCGCCAGAAAACAATCGATGCCGCCGCCGGAGCCGAGATCGAGCACGGTTTCGCCGGGTTTGAGGCCGGCAATGGCGGTGGGATTGCCGCAGCCCAGCGAAATTCCGGTAACGCTGGCCGGCAGGTCGGTCAGGCTGTCCGCGCCGTACAGCGCCTGAGCCAGAGATAAATCGGCCTCGCTGCCGCCGCAGCAGCTCACCCCGTCGGCCACATCATAAAGCTGCACCGAGTTGGACGGGCCGCAGCAGCTCGCGCTCGACACCCGCTGGTCGGCAGCGGCGGGTTCGCCGGTAGCCGTAAATTGACTGGCAATGGAACCGTAGCGTTCTTTAACTTTTTGTTTGAGTTGGTCAGTCATTTTTAATCCTTTCAACAATACGTATATAAATATTTCTATATGTTTTTATAAAAAAAAGAGTCAGGGTAACTCTTTTTCTGCCGCTAAAAAGGCATCCATGTTGAGATCGGTGGGGGTGAATTTGGTAAACAGGATGCCGCAACATTCGGTGATGTTGTCCTGGTTGGCCCGATAATAAATCTGTTTGCCGTCGCGCCGGCTGACAACCAGATTGGCCTGCCGTAAGAAATTCAGGTGATGGGAGATGGTGGGTTGGGACACGTTAAAACGATCAACCAGGTCACTGACACACTGCTCGCCTTCGTCCTGCAAAATTTCCAGGATGCGCTGGCGGGTTTCGTCACCCAACGCCCGGCAAAACGCGACCATATCAAGTTCAGCCATCACATAAACCTCAACACATAGACATTCATAAATATGTCGATATATTACTGCACAAAAAAAGGTTTGTCAAGCCGACAAACCTTAAATTTTACCTAAAACAGAAGCTGGACATTCGGTGTTTTGAGCTGCTCCGGCGAAACCTGCCCGTTACTGTTTTCGGCGGCCAGCGTATTAAGCGCGGCCAATACCGGCTCCAGTTCGCGGCCGTTCACCGCCACCGCCTCGCCCAGCGACTGGTTGTTGTCTACGGAACAACTGGAGCAGCCACCAATGTGAAAGCCGGCCAGCACCTGCCCGGCCAGCGGATGCGTGGCCAGCACTTCGCCGATTTTCATCTCGGGCGTAACTTTGAGATCGCCCTTGAGTTTGAGAATTTCAAACTTCAACGTCAGCCGTTCCTGCTCGGCCTGCTGCAACTTTTCATCGATGTCGCGGCGCAGGCTGTAAACGCGGCTGTTGGCCTGCGCCAGCCGTTCCTTCAAATCGTTGTTTTTGCGGTCAAGCCGCCAGGCCCAGATCAGGGCAATCAGGCTTAAGCCCAGGGCAAGGTAAGTTATCATATTTCCCCCCGTTTGAAATTGTGATTTATAGATTTTGGGTTGCTTTTCCCTCACCCCCTAACTCCCTTCTCTGGGGAAGGAGGTCAGGAGGATGGGACAAAACAGTGCAACCACGATTTACTGTAGAACCATCATTGTATATACCGGCCATTATTTTAAACACTTTTTATAAAAAAACAAAAATCGGGGTCACAGTGGCGTGACCCCGATGGTGTTGGTTTGATCTGCGGAACAGCGATCAGGTCCGCTTGCCGTGCTGCAATTCATCCTGGAGTTTGGCCAGGGCATCCCACTCCCCGTTGGCGGCGAGTTGGGCCTGCTCCGGCCAGGTGCCGGGGTCGGCCAGCCGCAGACTGGCCGCATCGAGAATTTCCTGCAAACGGCTGACTTCTGCCGCGGCCAACTGGGCAAAAGTTTTGATGCCGGCCTCTTGCAGCAGCCCGGAAATTTTGGGGCCAATCCCCTCAATTTTGGTCAGGTCATCTGCTTTGACCGGCGCGGCTTCGGTCGGTTTGGCTTCTTCTTCCACCGGCAGCCCGGCGGCTTTGGCCGCCCGGCGGGCCATCATCGCGTCCCGCTGGGCTTTGATTTCCTCCGGCGAGCGTTTCGGCTTTTCAGCCGGCGCTTCGGGGGGAGGCTCTTCACCGGCGGCTTTGGCCGCCCGGCGGGCCATCATCGCGTCACGCTGAGCCTTGATTTCCTCCGGCGAGCGTTTGGGCTTTTCAGCCGGCGCTTCGGGGGGAGGCTCTTCCCCGGCGGCTTTGGCGGCGCGACGGGCCATCATCGCGTCGCGCTGGGCTTTGATTTCCTCCGGCGAGCGCTTGCCCGCGGCCGGAGCGCTGTCGGCTTTGGCTTTGGCTTCGGCGGCAGCTTTGGCCGCGGCGGCT
>CAYOXS010000395.1:0-4588 GCA_964407935.1 uncultured Caldilineaceae bacterium | reverse complement strand
GAATTATTTTTTATCAAGTAAATATCCCAGCCGGCCAGAAACGGTGTTGGCCGCATCGAGCACCAGCGGGGCCAGCGTCTGCAAGCGGGCCGCCGACAGCCGGTAGGCCGGCCCGGACACGCTCAGCGCGGCAAACACCCGCCCGGTGTGGTCAAAAATCGGAGCGCCCACACAGCGGATGTCAGCCTCGCTTTCCTCATCATCCAGCGCATAGTTTTGCGCCTTAACCACCGCCAGTTCTCTGACCAGAGCCGCCATATCGGTGATGGTGGTTTGGGTAAGCGCGGTCAGCGTGATTTGTTGCAGCAGCCGGGACTGTTCGGCGGGGGGCAAAAAGGCCAAAATAGCTTTGCCCATTGCGGTGCAGTGCAGCAGATTGCGCGCACCAATTTTGCCGTGCGTCCGCACCGATTGCGAACTTTCAACCTTGCCCACGTACAAAATTTCGGTACCGTCTAGAATGGACAGGTAGGCGGTTTCGCTGGTAATCTCGCTCAGTCGCCGCAGGTAGGGTTGGGCCACTTCCGGCAAATTGAGAGTGTCCATTACTTTTTTGCTCAGGCTTAACGCCTGAGTGCCCAGCCGGTAGTGGGTGTCATCCACATGGGCCAGATAGCCGCGAGCCAGCAGCGTGCTGATTAGCCGGTAGGCCGTGGGGCGGGACACGCCGCACAATTTGGCGGCGTCCGCGGCCGACAGCGGGCTATCGGCAAAGGCGATGCATTCCAAAATATCCAGCGCCTTAAGCACCGTTTGGGCCAGATTTGTATCTTGTTGAAGCGCGACTGAAGCCATATGCTGCATCCCGTAATTAGAGATTTACCCGGTTTTGGCTCGATAATCCTGCAAAAGTTGATCCATTACCCAACTGGTGCGAGCGCCGCTTTCGCCGGTACTGGGGCAGTGGCCCACACCGTTCAATTGATTGACAATGGTTTGGGTGAGCGGCTGGTGCACGTGGGGCGGGTTGTCAACAGCAAACTCGGTAACGCCCGCGGCGGTGGTGAGCACCACCGGCCGGGTGTCAAACGATGAAAAGCTGATTTTGCCCGTGGTGCCCACAATTTCGGTTTGGTCGGTGTGATGCCGGGTGGCAAAATTCCACAGCCCCACGCCTTGCACGCCGGATGCAAACTCAAATGCGCCGGTCACCATATCTTCCGCGGGGTAAAGACCGCCCAGATTAGCGGCAAAACCTCGCGCCGCCACAATTGGCCCCAGCACGTCATCCAAAAAATCCAGCATGTGACAGCCCATATCAACAAACTTGCCGCCGCCGCCGACCTCCGGGGTGTAATGCCAGTGAAACTTGCCCGCTTCCGGCGCAGGCGGCGGCAAACAGAGCCGCATCGATACCGCCCGCACCTGGCCAATGGCTCCGGCAGCAACCAGCTCTTTGATTTTTACAAACCGGGGCAGGCTGCGGCGATAGTAGGCCACAAATAACGGCACCCCAGCGGTCCGGCAAGCGGCGAGCATCTCCTGGCACTCGGTAAAATTCAGCGCCATCGGCTTTTCAACAAAAACCGGTTTGCCGGCTTGCGCGCATTTAAGCGTGTATTCCTTGTGCGAGTTGGGCGGCGTGGCAATGTAAACCGCGTCCACTTCGGGGTCGTGAATCAGGGCCTCGGCGTTATCGGCCCACTTGGGCACGCCGTGGCGCAGGGCATAATCGCGGGCCAGATCACCATTGCGCCGCATCACCATTATCAGGCTGGAATGCGCTGCTTTTTGAAAACCGGGACCGCTTTTCACCTCGGTTACATCGCCACAGCCAATAATCCCCCAGCGGATCGTTTTCATGGGTCAGGCCATTTCTGCCAGCGGAGCCGGGTCCATATCGTTGAAGGCCTGGTTTTCGCCGCCCATGGCCCACACAAAACAGTAGTTGCTGGTGCCGGCCCCGGCGTGGATAGACCAGCTCGGTGAAATGGCGACATCGCCGTTGCGCAGCACCAGATGGCGGGTTTCTTGCGGCTGGCCCATAAAATGGAACACCACATTGTCGCCGGCCAGATTAAAATACATGTACACCTCCGAGCGGCGCTCGTGGGTGTGGGCGGGCATGGTGTTCCAAACGCTGCCGGCGGCCAGTTCGGTAAAGCCCATCACCAGTTGGCAGCTCGATGCGCCGCCCTCGTGGATGTACTGGTAAATGGTGCGCTGGTTGGCGGCGGTCTGGCTGCCCAGGTCTACCCGGTTGGCCTGCGTCCGGGTAATACGGCTGGTGGGGTATTCTGTGTGGGCGGGAAGGCTGATCAAATAAAAGCGGGCCGGCTCGTTGGCCGCAACGCTGGCAAAAGTGATGTCCCGGCTGCCGCGGCCAATATACAGCATATCCTGATACTCGGCGGTGAAGGTTTGGCCATCAACGGTGATGCGGCCCGCGCCGCCAATATTGAACACACCAAGCTCGCGACGCTGGGCAAAATAGTCGGCGGCCAATTCCTGGCCCGCTGCCAGCGCCAGCGGCTCGTTGAGCGGCACCGCCGCCCCCACAATCAGCCGGTCAGTGTGCAGGTAGACCAGGTTGATTTCACCCGGCTTAAACAGGCCGGTGACGGCAAATTCGGCTTTGATTTCGTTGGTATTCATCCGCTCAAAACTGCGCGGATCGCGGGAATATCGAACATCCATTGTTATGCTCCAGTTCTTGGTTTCAGCGGGACACCCGGCCAGAGGCGTCACCGGTCATCAATTTTTCCACTTCGGCCACGGTTACCAGATTAAAATCGCCAAAGATAGAGTGCTTCAGGCACGATGCCGCCACGGCAAAATCCAGCGCCTTTTGCGGTTGGTCGGCATAGGTTAGCAGCCCATAAATCAGGCCGCCCATAAACGAATCGCCGCCGCCAACGCGGTCAACCATATGGGTGACATCGTAAGTGGGGGCCACAAAAAACTCTCCGTTTTGCCACAGCACGCCCGACCACGTGTTGTGGCTGGCCGAAATTGAGCCGCGCAGGGTAATGGCGATGGTTTTTAAGGCCGGGAAGCGTTTGTTCAGCTCCTGACACACGTATTGGTAGCGGTTGGCTTCAATTTTACCGCTGGTCACATCGGTATCCGGGGCGTGGATGCCAAACACTTTTTCGGCGTCCTCTTCGTTGCCAATGGCCACATCGCAGTAGCTAACCAGCTCCGGCATAACGTCTTTGGGGTGTTTGCCCCATTTCCACAGATTTTTGCGGTAGTTCAGATCACACGAGACGGTAATGCCCATCTCTTTGGCCACTTGCAGCGCTTCCAGGCAAACATCGGCGGTGCCGGCGGAAATGGCCGGGGTGATGCCGGTCCAGTGGAACCAGCCGGCGTCGGCAAACACCTGCCGCCAGTCGATCATGCCGCGCTCGATGGTGGCAATGGCCGAGTTGGCCCGGTCGTACACTACTTTGCTGCCGCGCTGCATAGCGCCCATTTCCAAAAAATAGAGGCCCAGCCGCTCGCCGCCGCGAACAATTTTGTCCACGCCGACGCCGTACTGCCGCAAAAATTGAAGGCAGGCTTCGCCGAGGTCGTTTTTGGGCAGGCGGGTAACAAAATCGGCGGGGATGCCGTAATTGGCCAGCGACACTGCCACATTTGATTCGCCGCCGCCGTAGATCACATCAAGCGAGCGCGCCTGGCCAAAGCGCAGAAAGCCGGGCGGCGACAGGCGCATCATAATTTCGCCAAAGGTTACTATTTTTTTTGTCATAGATCACTCCTTTGAAAATAGGAATCAGAAACCAGGAGTCAGGAATTGGGGGAATGCTCAAGCATGTCAAGCTTCGCTTTGCTCAGGGTCTCCCGACTGGTTAAAAGTTAATTTTCATTCCTCGGTGCAGTAAGCGATACCTGCTCAATGGGCGCGGGATACCCGCTGGCGCAGCGCGTCAATCTGGTAGTGAGCTTCGGCCTCTACCTCACGCAGCAGTTTGAGCGATGGCGTGCCCTGCCGCATGGCGTTAAGGATGACTGTCTCGGCGGCTACAAACTCCGGGCCGATGTCGGCTACTTCCGCGGCGATGTGATGCGGAATAGAGGTGACCCCGTTGCAGTCGCCGTGCAGCAGATCATTGGGATAAACCACCAGCCCGCCCACGTGAACCGGCACGCCGACATCGGGGATGTGCGAATAGCCATGCGAGCAGATGGTGCCGCCGGTAAAAACCGGAAAATTGAGCGCCCGCACCTGGTCGAGATCACGGCCCGCGCCGCTGGTAATCAACCCCACCGCCCCAAACGATTGGTACACGGTACACATTACCTCGCCAAAGGTGGCGGCGATGGCCGGCGAATCCAAATCCTGAAACACAATCACCGGCGGGCCAGACAACCCGGCAAAAGACTCAACCTGCGCCGGCAGCCGGTTGTAGCTGTCGCTGCCGCGCGGCGGGCCGCTCGACCGGAAGGTGGCCGTACTGGCAAACCCAACCAGCGGCGGCATTTCCGGGAAGCAGGCCCGGATGCGGCCGTCCATGTAACCGGTGTTGTTGGGCCGCACTTCAAACAGCTCGATGATATTGCAGATTGTCGGCGTATCAAACCGGCGCAGTTTGACCAGGGTTTCCGGGGTGATGGGTGTCATCACAATTTACCTTTCCGT
>CAYOXS010000394.1:0-4602 GCA_964407935.1 uncultured Caldilineaceae bacterium | reverse complement strand
ACCGCCGGGCCAACCATTGTGGCTTCCGGGCCAACGGTGCCGGTTTTTACTTTGCCGGTGCTGATGCCAATGCCCATGCCCGTTTTGGCAAATTCCGGGCTTTCGCGTTTCCACTCATCGCGCAACACTTTGTAAGCCTCGCGCATTTTCAGCGCGGCCATCAACGCCGAATTGACCGCCGTAATTTTGCCGTCCTCATGGCGGCCGGGGAAGTTGCCAAACACGCCCATCACGCTGTCGCCCAGGCTTTTGTCCATGGCCCCGCCGGCCTGCACAATAATGGTCGACATCCGCAGCAGGTATTCGTCCAAATACGCCACCATCAGTTCCGGGCCGATGGCGTTGGTTAAAAATGTTGAACCGTGAATGTCGCCCATCACCACGGTTACTTCACTTTGATGGGTCAGCTCGGCGATGTAACCGGGGTCGTAGTAGCGGTTCAAATCGACGCGCCGGCCAAGCTGGCGGTCGCGCAGCAGCCGCAGGCCAGAGGTTTCGGCCAGCGAGTGGGCAATGGAGGGGTAGCGCTGAACCACGGCCTCAAAATCCTCGCGGCTGATGGCCAGCAGCCGGGTGGCTTTGGTGGCGCGAATGGTGGCTGTGCGCGGAATAGCCCGCAGCAGAGCGATTTCGCCAAAAAAGTCGCCGGGGCCAAGCCGGTTGATGACGCCGCTGGGCTGGCCGCCCATATCGGGGGCCAGCACTTCCACCTGCCCGGCCTCGATCACGTAAAAAGTTTTGCCCATTTCACCCATGTGAAAAATAATCTGGCCGGGCCGGTATTCCTCAACTTTTAGCCGCTGAGCCAGCACAATGCTCTGCTCCAGCGTCATTTTGCTGAGGATGGGGATATTTTCCAGCACGCGCACCACGCCGGTGGACATAGCCTTTTCCAGCAGGCTAAGCTGGTGCTGGGCTTCGGTGTAATCCGGTTTGAGCTGGATGGCGGTGCGGAAGGAGTGGCGCGCGCCTTCGTAGTCGCGCAGAATCTTTTGGGTGGTGCCCAAATTATAAAAGTGATGGGCGTTGGCCGGTTCAAGCTGGGTGGTGGCGCGGAACACGGTCAGCGCCTCAACAAATTTACCCTGGTCGTGGTAGGTGATGCCCAACTGGTTGTAGGCATCCACAAAATCAGATTTCAGATGGATGGCCTCTTCCAGATGCTCGATGGCGCGCTCGTACTGCTCAACCTTGCGGTAGAGCGAGCCAATCTCGTAGTAGACTTCGGCGCTGCCGGGCAGTTCTTCGCTGGCCATGTGCAGGTAGCTGAGCGCCTCCGGGTAGCGGCCAAGCTGGTGGCAGGCCAGCCCGGCGCTGAAGAGCAGCGCAAAATGCTGGTTCATCGGCAGGGTGCGCTCCAGCAGTTGCAGCGACGCGGCGATTTCTTCGCCGGAGTTGGCCAGGCACTGCGCGCCCAGCCAGATGCGGGCGTAATCGTTGGCCTCGCCCAAAATTTTTGAGTAGAGGCCGGGCTTGTCGCGGGTGATGCCGTACAGCAGCACAATTGTGCCCTGCCAGCGGCGGCGGGTCTCGTTGGTGCGCACCCGCGGCTCAAGGTCGTAGTGGCGGTCCCGCTGGGCCAGCGCGGCAAAAAATTCCTGGTAGGTGTGGTGGGCAAACTCAATCCAGTCGCGGTTGTCCGAGTAGCGCACCAGGCCGCTATCCAGAATTTCGGTGTGGATTTCTTTCACAGAAGTCGAATTGATGTCGTGGCGCTGGCTGGGGGTGGCCACGGTTAAAAACTGCTCAAGCTGAGTTTGCAGCAGTTGCAGCCAGCGTTCGTGGGCAAAGGTCCACACTTCTTCTTCCTGCATAGCCATTCCGAGCGCCGCCAGCGCGTTTTTGCGCAGCCCCAGCGGCACCTGCGCCTTAACCGGCCCGAGCACTTTTTGCCATTCGCTGTCGGTGCGCTGGAGCAGGTTATCGGTAAACACTTCAAACAGCACGCCCCGGTTTTTGGGCAGTTCCTCTTCGCTGCGTTTGGCAATTTGGGCCAGCATAAACAGCGCCAGCGGCGTTTGGGCCAGGTCTTCCAACTGCGGGTCGCTGTAAATTTCGCGGGCCACTTTGCGGCCCTGATCGGCGCTGAGGTAATTGACCAGAAAAGTCTCGATGTCTTCACCGGACAGCCGCTGCAACAAAGCGGTACGGATGCCTTTGAGGGTGGAATAATCCTGGGTGCGGCAGGCCAGAATAAAGCGGTGCTGCCCAAATTTTTGGATGAACTGGTTGAGAATGGGCCGGGTTTTTTCCGGGGACGGCATTTCGTTGAGCCCATCCATTAAAAAGAGAATGTGCCGCAGGCGAGCGTCGTCGGGGTTGCGCCCCTCGAGCAGGCGAGTTACATCCTGCTCGGTCTGAATCTCGGAAATCTCGTAGCTCTCAAAAATATCAAGCAGGATCGACTCAATAGTGCGCTGCGGCGTAACATTGCTGAGTTTGATGAAGACCGGCACCACAATTTTACCCGAGCCGCTGTTAAGCGCGTGCAGCGACGCCTCGCTGGTGTCGAGCATAATCCGCCGCAGCACCGTGGTTTTGCCGGCGCCGGCCTCGCCCAAAATAACGGTGCGGTTGTCGCCGGCAATGAGCTGGCGGACATCGACGGGGTTTTCGCGGAACAGGCTTGAGCCTTCTATCGCAAAGCGGCGCAGCGGTGAGACCGTGTCGCCGGGTTCGCGGGTGCGCATTTCGAGCCGCTGCTGGGCGATGTTGGTCAAAATGTCGAGTACATTGGGCGCTTTGTGGTTGAGCAGGCTCAGGCTGCGCTGGGTGAGTTTGAGCAGTTTGGTGGGTCGGGTGGTGCGCACCGTGGCCGTGCGGGGCAGTTTTTTGATCAGGGCGATTTCGCCAAAAAAGTCACCTTTGCCCAGCCGGGAAATAACCAGATCGTTGCCCAGGGCATCCGGCACCAGCACCTCAACCTCGCCGCTGACGATAATGTAGGCGTTGGAGCCTTTTTCGCCCCGCTCAAAAATAGTGTGGTCGGCCGGGAACGACTCGGCGGTGGGGAAGAGCGGGGCCAGTTGGCGGAGTTCCTGGTAGGTGAGCGTGTGCCGGGGCGGGAGCGGGGTTACGGTTTCATCAACCCGGGTGGCCTTGAGCGGCAGGTACAGCTCTTTCCAAATGCGATAATCGGGGTCTTCCAGAATTTGGTGCAGGTAGCGGCGGATGGGCGGCAGGCTGTCGACCTGATCGGCGGTGGGCAGGCTGCCATTGGCCAGCGGCTGGATGTCAAACGACGAAAATTTAAAGGAATGGCCCTTCCAGCTCCAAAAATCGGGGGCGTTGCGGGCCAGTTGGGTTACAAACGCCGACGTGCCCCAAATCACTACCGGCTGGGCAATCAGCCTGAGCCGGTCCCGCAAAAAATTGAGCAGCTTCACAAAATTTTCGCGCTGGTCGGGGGTGAATTTTTCAACGCCGTACACAAACAGGGCAATCGATTTGTATTTGCCGGTCAGTTCCAGATTTTTGAAGCGGGGGTGGTCGGTCAGCTCGGTGAGGCTGCGGACAAGGTTGGTGTCTTTGCTGCTGACCTCGTAATTGAACAGATAAATGCGTTCGGCTTCGAGTCGCTGTCGAAAGTAATCAAACAGGCGGGTGCGTAGTTCCAAATCATCGCATTCGGCCACGGCCAGACCGCCCAGATTACCCATTCTGAGCATTGCCAGGAGTGTTCTGATTTCATCAGGGAAAAGAGCGGCAAATTCGTCCGCCTCTGGTAGGATCATAGTTGGCAGATCGGCAATAAGATTAAGGTCAATGAGGAAATTTATGCGACCTTTTACAATTTTAACGCTGCAAAAAATTATAACATTGCGTAGAAGCAATGTCAACGATTGGCCGAAAATACCAAATTGCGATATTGACAAGATCAACAGAGTGTGATACTATCCCCTGCGTGCGAGCCGTTAGCTCAGTCGGTAGAGCAATTGCCTTTTAAGCAATGGGTCGTGGGTTCGAGTCCCACACGGCTCACTTGGTGAGATGGACCAAATTTACTCCAATAGAAAACCGGGCCAATTGGCCCCGGTTTTTTTGATTCAGCTACGACGGCTGAATCATCCCCCACACCGCTTCTGTGAGGCAAAAATTTCTTCCGTAGAAAATAAAAATTCTTCCGAAGAAAAAAAATTTTCTTCCCTTGGAATTTAAAACGCAAGGGCAGCGTTTTTTACTTGCTTACTGCAAAATTTTATTTGACCCGGTCAAATTTTCATTGTGTGCTGCTGGGGCTGGGCCTGCCGGTTAACCGGTTCCTACCAGGCGGTCAGCTTTTCGTTGAAGCTGGTAGCGATTTTTGGCGATGTCCGTCAGTCGCAGCGCCAACTCGCCGATGGCGTCCCGCTCCGCCGCCGGTGCGTCGCTCTGCCAAACTACCCCGTGTTCTGTAGCCAGCCAGATACAACAGGCAAATGTGAGAATAAGTCTCCAAGCTTTTCTTCAGCCTCCTTGAACTTGGGTCTTGGGCCGGGCTTCTCTAAAATCTTTACCAAATCTTCATACAGCCTTCATCTAATTCTTATCTGCACATTGTATGTTTTCGCTTAATCTTACATTTCATAAGATTTTATAACAGGGAGGCATATGAAACAATAT
>CAYOXS010000393.1:0-4622 GCA_964407935.1 uncultured Caldilineaceae bacterium | reverse complement strand
CAGTACATCCAGCGCATCACATCGACGCCCATTTTGTCGGCGGCCTCGTTAAACTCGATGGAGTTGCCCCAGCTTTTGTGCATAGGGCGACCATCTTCGGCCCAAAGGGTGGCGTAGCCAAAATTGCTCATAAAACTGGGGCTGCGCTCGATGATGCCGCCCATCACCAACATACTGTAAAACCAGTTACGGAACTGGCCGGGGAAGCTCTCGCTGATCCAGTCCGCCGGATACCATTTTTGCCAGTAGGCCGGGTCGCTGCGATAGCGCAGGGTGCTAAAGCTGACAATCCCGGCGTCGAGCCAGGGGTTGCCTACGTCGGTCACGCGGGTCATGGTGCTGCCGCACTCGTCGCACTTTAGCTTGACGGCATCGATGTAGGGCCGGTGCGGGGTGTGGCCTTCAAACACGTCGTAGCCCTGCACGGCCCGCTCTTTCAGCTCGATGTCGTCGCCGACCACCGTCCAGTGATCGCACTCGGGGTTGTCGCATTCCCAAATGGGCAGGGCCAGCCCCCAGTAGCGGTTCTTTTTGGAGATCATCCAGTCGTGCATATTTTTGAGCCAGTCCAGCTCGCGCTCCAGGCCAAAGCTGGGAATCCAGCGAATCTGGCGGGTGATGTCCATTAAAATGGGGCGCAGGCCGTCCATGCTGATGAACCACTCATCGACCAACCGGAAAACCAGCTCGGTTTTGCAGCGCCAGCAGGTGGGGTAGCGGTGGGTGTATTTTTCAATGTGGTAGAGCAGCCCCTTTTCTTTGAGGTTGTCAAAGATGGGCGTGGCTACTTCGCTGACTTGCTGGCCGGTGAGCCAGTCGAAGCCGTCGATGTAGTAGCCCTCGTCATTGAGCGGGGCGATGATGGGCAGGCCGTTTTCTTTGCCCAACTGAAAGTCTTCTGCGCCGGCGCCGGGGGCAATGTGGACAATGCCGGTGCCTTCTTCCTCGCCCACTTCGTCCCAGGCGATGATCCGGTGCGCTTCTTTGGCGGTGACAGTGATGCCTTCGATCAGCTCTTTGATGGCGGTGAGCCCGCCGGGCCGGTTGGCCGCGGACAGGTCATCAAACGGCCCATCGTAGGCCCAACCGAGCATCTCTTTGCCTTTGAGCGTTCCCAGCACTTCGTATTTGCCGCGCAGCATTTTGAGCGTGCCGTTGCTCAGGTAATACACGTCGCCGCTGTCAACCATTTTGACTTTGGCGTAATCCAGTTCCGGGCCAACGGCAGCGGCCACGTTGCTGGTGAGCGTCCACGGGGTGGTGGTCCACACCAGCAGCGCCGCGCCGGGCTGGTCGCGCAGCGGGAATTTAACAGTGACGCTGCGGTGGGTGATTTCGGCGTAGCCGTCGGTCACAATTTCGTGCTGGCTAATGCCGGTGGCGCAGCGGGGGCACCACGGCATCACATCTGCCCCGCGATAGAGCCAGCCTTCGTCCTGGCAAATTTTAAGGGCGCGCCAGATCATGTAGTTGTTTTCGGTGGAAAAGGTGTAGTAGCTGCCGCCCATTTCCGGCATGCCCAGCCGGCCCACAACATTCTCAACGGTGCCGGTGACCGGCCCCAGCGGCCCGTCCACGGTGATTTCTTCCTGCGGATTGGCCACAATTTTATCGCCGAGCCGGTTGAGTTGCTGCTGGTTGTTCCAGTCCATCCAGTAGCCCAGCCGGATCGACTGGTTGGTTTGCACGCCGGAGTAGCGCAGCACGCGCTCTTTGCACTTGTTGACAAAGTTGGCCACGCCAAACTCTTCGATATCTTTTTTGGTCTTAAAGCCCATCTCTTTTTCTACTTCTACTTCCACCCACAAGCCCTGGCAATCAAAGCCCTGTTGGTGGCGCAGTTCGTAGCCGCGCATGGCCCAAAAGCGGTTGTAGAGGTCTTTGTAAGTGCGGCCCCAGGCATGGTGCACGCCCATCGGGTTGTTGGCGGTGATGGGGCCATCGATGAAGCTCCATTTTTTGTCGCGGCCGGGCATCATTGCCCGCAGTTTTTGGAACGATTGGTTGTCCTGCCACCATTGCAGGGTGTCGCGCTCTTGCGCGGGAAAATCCGGGTTTGAGGGGACATCGTTAAAAGGCATAGTTTGCTCCTGAAATTAGGAATTAGGGGTTGGGAATTAGGAGTTAGCCTTTTCTAATTCCTAACTCCTGATTCCTAACCCCTGTTTTTACAAAATTTCCAATTCAATCCGTTTGTTGATTTTACCTTTGCTTTTGTAGCCGGCCACTTTGATGACTCCGACTTCGCGGGTGTTGGCCACGTGCGTGCCGCCATCGGCCTGCAAATCCAGCCCTTCAATTTCAACCGTGCGGACTTCGGCAATGCCTTCCGGCAGCAGGTTGATTTTGGTGCGAATCAGATCCGGGATTTGGAAGGCTTCTTCGCGTGGTAAAATTTTGACGCGGACAGGCCGGGCGGCGGCCACTTCAACATTGAGTTTTTCTTCAATTTCGCTCACCAGCTCGGCGCGGAGGGTTTCAAATTCAAAATCCATGCGGCCTTTGAGCACGTCCATATTGCCGCCGGTTACCTGCGCGCCGTAATCGCGCCAAACCACGCCGCACAAAATGTGAAAGGCGGTGTGGGTGCGCATCAATTTGTGGCGGCGCTCCCAGTCAATTTGGCCGCGGACGGTTGCGCCGGCGGCGGGCAGGTCACCCTCCAGCCAGTGCCAGATGTGTTCGCCCTGCCGTTTAACTTTGGCCACGGGCGCGCCGTTGAGCCAGCCCACATCGTTGGGTTGGCCGCCGCCGCCGGGATAAAAGGCGGTGCGGTCAAGCGCTACGGCGTTTTCTTCGGGGTTGACAGCCACCACTGTGGCCTCAAATTCTTTGAGATAGGCGTCGGTGTGCGCTAAAAGTTCGGTCATTTTTTTGTTCCTTTGCAATTTGCCGGAGACTCCAAAATTTCAAGAGGTTGATAACGTGTTGCGTGTTACGTGTTTTCATTGAACCGGAATACGCAACACGTAATACACGTTGATCTTACGAATCCCCAAACAGATATTTCCTTTCGTCCCGTTTTTTTGCGTAACAGGTTAGCTGGTGGGCGGCTGCAAAACGGTTTCGCGCAGCAAAGATTTGATTGGCCCATGGCGGCGTTTGACCATAATGGTGGTCACTTTGGCTTTGAGCGCCACCTGCTCGGGAATGTTGCCAATCAGCAGCGTTCTGAAGGTTGGTTCGTTGGTTGCGCCAATAATAATCAGGTCGTAATCGGCAGAAGTTTTGACAATGGTGTCGACCACGTCGTCGCCTTCCACCAACTTTAAATTGAGTTCGTGGGGCAGCGCGCCTTCAACCGAGTGGGCCAAATCCTGCTGGGCGCGCACCCGGTCGGCTTCGCTGGAGCCGGGGCGGATGATGCGCAGGACGGTTACTTTAACCGGCCCGTTTTTCGATTGCAGCGCCATGGCCACGGCCATCTGCACCGCCCGGCGGCTGTTGGGGCCGCCGGCCACCGGCACCAAAATCGATGTTAACTCACGGTATTTGCGATAACGCACCACGGCAATATCGGTGGGCGGGTTGTCAACAATGCTGTCGATGACGCTGCCAAAGGCCCGCCCGGAGGTATTAGTGTAACCGGGCCAGCCCAGCACAATTAAATTGCTGGCGTTTTCTTCAACGGTTTTGCGGATGGCCTTGCCCACATCGCGCCCCAGCCGGATCATGGTGTGGACGGGCACATCCCACTGTTTGGCCTCTTCGATGACCGCCTCCAGCGCGGGCCGGCCTTCTTTGAGAAATTCGCGGCCCTCGGCCAGATCGAGCTGCGGCGGCACGCGGGCAATATTCAGCGCCAGTACTTCGCCATCGTGGGTTTTGGCCAAAATTGCGCCAATCTGCCCCAAAATGCGCGATTGGCCTTTGGTTGCCACCGGCACCAGCACCGAGTAATCTTTACTAACCAGCACCTCCTCCAGCAGAATTTCTCGGGGTTTGACCATCTTTTCAACCCTGGAAAAGTAACCCCAATAAAGCAGCATGCCCACCACAATCCAGGCGGCGGCCACATACCAGCCAATGGGACTGAACGTGAACAGAAAAATGGCCAGCGCGGTCATGGCGATAATGGCCAAAATCGGGACAATCGGGAAAAAGGGAGTGATGAAGCCCCGGTCCAGATCGGGCCGGCGCAGCCGCAGGCGCATGGCCGAAACGTTCACCTGAATAAATAGAAACAGGAACATCAGGTCGGCCGCTGCGGCCACATCGTGAATCGGCAGGGCCAGGGCCATCGTCAAAATGAGAATGCCGGAAATAATTACCGCCCAGTGAGGCGTGTGCCGCACTTCGTGAATGTGCGAGAATATTTTGGGCAGGTTGTGATCGCGGCCCATTGCAAAGGAAACGCGGGAGGAGGAGTAAGTGGTAGCAATGAGCGCCGACATAGTTGACGCCAGGGCGCTAATGAGCAGGATTACCGCCCCGTAGGGCATTACCTGCGAAGCAGCCTCAATGATGGCTGTTTCGCCCTTTTCTCCCAAAAACTGATAGGTGCGCATGCCTTCGGGTGCGGTAATGGCGCCAATGGCTACAAAGGCCACCACAATATAAATTAAAACGACCACGCCAATTGAAATAAACGTGGCGCGCGGCAGGTTGCGTTTGGGGTTTTT
>CAYOXS010000392.1:0-4623 GCA_964407935.1 uncultured Caldilineaceae bacterium | reverse complement strand
CCGGCCGAATAGTGGATGCCCAAATTGAGGGCGACACCAATAATCAGGGCTTTGATAAACAGGGATAGGGCTTGGCGGTGCATTGTGCTTCTTTCAATTGGGATATCTATTACGTAAACCAGTGTAACCGATTACTCCCAAAGCTCAATGCGAAATAAGTCCTGCAAAAATCGGGCCCGCTCAAAACGGCAGGTTGGCCGCGCGGGTTATCGCCGCACGCAGCCAATCCATCCCGCCGATCAACAAAAACGAAATCGCCAGGGCCATCGTCGCCGGTATCAGCACATCCCGCCAGGTGCGAGCCAGCGCTTCACGCCGGGTAATCACCAGCACAATAATGGTGTTGATCATCGTCAGGATGAGCAGCACCCCCAGCGTGCTCAAAATGGCTAGCGGATAGAGCAGCAGCGGATTTTGCCACAGTACTGCCAGCACCGCCACCCCGCCCGCCGCCAGAAAAGCGGCAAACTCGCGCCCGGATTCAATGACGGCCGCCGGTTGGGTCAGCTCCGGCTGCCACACGCTAATGCTGACCACCGGGTAAAAAATCACGCTGATGGCCAACCCGTGCAGCGTGCCGGTTACCAGCCGCAGCCAGTTTTGCGAGGGATACAGTTGGGGGATACCCGGCACAAATTCCAGAAACGAATTGAGGCCATCAAACACCATCACCCCGATGAACATCACCAGCGTTGCCAAAATCCAGGTGGGCGGCAGGTCGATGGCGTATTGGCGGCGCAGCGCCAGCATGCCCAGCAGGCCGGCCAAAAAGCCCAAATAAATGCCGGTGCAGCGCGCGCACAGCGGCAGCGGCACGCCATCGATATGAATGGTGCGGGCGGGAATCTGATGGCAGATGGCGTAGCCAATGGCGTGGGTTTTGCTGAAAACCGTAACCGGCGGCGACAGCGCAAACCCGGCAATCACCAGCAAGCTGAGCGCCGCCAGCAGCCCGTAACGGCGGCCAAAAACCCGGGCGGCGGCCATTATGAGCGCAAATAGCTGGCGCCGTTAACATCCACAATTGCGCCGGTTAAAAATTCTGCGCCTTCAGAGGCCAAAAACAAAATAGTGTGGGCCACTTCTTCCGGGCGGGCCACCCGGTTGAGCGGGCTTTGCCGCCGGATAGCGTCGCCAATTGGCGAATCCAGGTGGTCGCGGGCCATATCGGTTTCAACAAAACCGGGCGCTACCGCCGTTACAAAAATATTGTACGGGGCCAGGTGCTGCGCCAGCGACTGGCTAAAGGCATTCAGCCCGGCTTTGCTGGCCCCGTAAGCCGTGGCCAGCGGCTCGCCGCGAAACGCCCCGCGCGAGGTAACATTCACAATTCGCCCGCCGTGTCCCCGCTCAATCATATGCCGGGCCACGCAGTAGGCCACGTTGGCCGCGCCGATCAGGTTAACGCCAATGGTTGTTTGCCAGGCCGACTGCCATTCGGCGTAGCTGACCTCGGCCAGCGGGTGATCCTCAAAAATGCCGGCGTTATTAACCAAAATATCGATGCGCCCTATCTGGGCCACTACCTGCTCAACCATCGCGGCGATGGCTTCCGGGTTGGCGATGTTGGCCTGGGCCAGCACGTGGCCGCGGCCCGGCAGCGATTGCCGCACGGCTTCGGCGGCGGCGCTCTGGCGGTTGTAGTGGATGGCCACCAGCGCTCCGGCGGCGGCAAAGGCTTCGGCGGCCGCCTGACCAATGCCCCGCGACGCGCCGGTAATGAGAACATTCTTGTCAGTAAAATTCATAGTCGCTCCCTCCAAAACTGGCTCATTGTAACACACTCCCGCCGGCCCGCACAAAACATTTGATGGGCCTAATTGCTCATTTTTTCGCTTGCTACCTGCATTTAACGGTGTTATACTTAACAAACAATGGCTCAAGTAATGCCAAAATCCCATAATTTTACCTGAATATCAATAAGGACCGGGGGATGGAGATTAAAATCCGCCCTATCAACACATTAACAGACCTTAGAAAGTGTCACGAAATCCAGCGGACCACCTGGGGCTACACCGATTTAATGGTGTTTCCGTACACCCAGCTTATTTCGGCGGCGCATAACGGGGGCGTATTGCTGGGCGCATATGATGGCCCTGATTTGATAGGGTTTGTGTACGGCTATCTGGGGATGTCCGGGGCCAAGCTGTATCTGTTTTCGCAGCGAATGGGCGTGCTGCCCAGCTACCAGAATCAGGGGATTGGCATGAAATTGAAACTGGCTCAGCGCGACCAGATGCTGCGCAAAGGCATCGACCTGATTGTGTGGACGTATGACCCGCTGCTGGGCAAAAACGCCACGCTGAACATTGAAAAACTGGGCGGCATTGTGCGCCATTACGCCCGCGATATTTACGGCGCGGTCAATAATCCGCTGCAGGTGGGGCTGTCTACCGACCGCTTCTTGCTGGAATGGGAGTTGATGAGCGACCGCGTGCGGGAACGAATCCGCAGCACCAAGCCGCGGCCCACCGCCAATGATTGGCTGGATAAACATAATGTGGTCAACTTTGCCGCCTGGGAAGGCGACCTGCCCCGGCCAATGGCGTCTGATTTGGAGCTGAACGACGACACCGTGCTGGTGCAGATTCCGCCGGATTTGAACGCCATCAAAAAAGTTGATTTGAGCGTGGCCCGCGGCTGGCGTGAGTCGACCCGTGATATTTTTGAAACCTATTTTCGGCGGGGTTATGTGGTGACCGGTTTTGCCCAAAGTTCCGGTCCACAGGTGCCCAATATTTACAAGCTCGATAAAATTGAGTTGCCGACCACATCAGATTTTTCGTCGTGGGTAATGGGCGTTACGCAGGAATAACAACTCAATCCGTAACTTTGAGTTCCTCTAACTGTTTCTAAATAAAGCAGTGATGGCTTTTTTAGACAACAGGCTAATTAGAGGAACATCTTTTTATGTTTGGAATGGAACAAACTGTGGGGCAACAAGAAGCAGTCGTTAGATTTGTAACCCGTGAGGATTTACCACAAGTAGCCCAGATTGCCCGGATTACCTGGGATCAAACCTACACCGATACCATTGCGCCCGAGAACCGGCACGAATTTTTGGAACGGGCGTATAAAGTAGAAAACCTTGCGGATTCGATTGACGCGCCGGGACACTGGTTTTACGTGGCCGAGGTGGCCGGCCGGGTTGTCGGGTTTGGGCATTTTCTCAAGCGCTACCACCCCACCCGCGCCCGCGCCGAGTTGGTGCGCCTGTACGTGCTGCCGGACTATCAAAACCTGTTTATCGGTAAAACAATTCTCAAGCACGGGTTCAGAGCGCTGGCCCAGGCCGGGATTGAGCAATGTTTTGTCTCGGTGCAGTCCAGCAACGCCGCGGCGCGCCGCTTTTATGAGCGCCACGGTTTCACCTTCAAAGGTACGCACGGTCAATTTTTGGGTACCCAGATTATTGTGCTGGTAGAATACGTGCGGCCCATCACCCCGGCTGATTTAGCCGAATAGCGGGTTACGGGTTTAACGCTTGCAGGGGTTGGAAACTGAGCCGGTGGCAGGGCGCCGGCCCAAATTGGGCCAGTGCGGCGCGGTGCTGCCGCGTCCCGTAGCCCTTGTGGCGGTCAAATCCGTACTGGGGATAGGTGGCGTGCAGCTCAACCATCAGCCGGTCGCGGGTAACTTTGGCCACCACACTGGCCGCCGCCACCGATAGCGAGATGTTTTCAGCCTTGGGGAAGGACTGTTGCGGCAGCAGCACCGCGGGGAGTTTGATGTGGTCCAGCAGCAGCGCTTCGGGGGCGATGGCCAGTTGGGCAATGGCCTGCTGCATGGCCAGCCGCGTTGCGCCCACCACATTCAGCGAGTCCACCTGCTCCGCCGAAGCCTGCCCCACGCCCACCGCCGCGGCGGCGGCCATAATCACGTCAAACAGACGGTCACGCAGAGCCGGCGACATCTCTTTGGAGTCGCGCAGGTGGGCCAGCCGGGCCGGCAGATCAGCCTGATCGAGCGGCAGGATTACGGCGGCGGCCACCACCGGGCCGGCCCATGCGCCCCGGCCAGCCTCGTCTAACCCGGCTACAAAACGATAGCCCTGCCTGAGCAGGGCTATTTCTTTTTGCAAATGGGGCATGGCGCTGTAAACAGCCATTACGCCAGGCGTTTTTCTTTCAGGCGGGCCGATTTGCCGGTGCGGCCGCGCAGGTAGTACAGCTTGGCTCGCCGAATTTTGGCGTGGCGGACAACTTCAATATCGCTGATGCGCGGCGAGTTGGCCAGAAACTTGCGCTCTACACCAATGCCGTGCGAAGCAATGCGCCGGACGGTGAATGACTCGTTAATGCCGCTGCCACTTTTGGCAATGACAATCCCCTGGAAAACCTGAATCCGCTCGCGGTTGCCTTCAACAATTTTGGCCGAAACCTTGACCATATCACCAATGCGCAGGTGCGGCAGATTTTCTTTTAATTGTTCAACGGATCGAATTAAATCTACTGCGTGGGCCATGTTACTTACACCTCTATCATCTGATTAAAGCTCAATGGATGGCTGTTTATTTCAATGCAATGAAAAGAGGCACACGGGTGTGCCTCTCGCCACGAAGCGAAATTTTACCATAAACCGATAAAGTTAGGCAAATCGATTAACGATGTTTAACCGGCCAGG
>CAYOXS010000391.1:0-4628 GCA_964407935.1 uncultured Caldilineaceae bacterium | reverse complement strand
AAAATAAAATAAAAGGAAAAAAGGATGAGCGAAACCACAATCCAACAGGTAGATCAGTCAGAGATTGAAGCGCTTGAAACTCGCGAGTGGTTAGAGTCGCTGGAGTATGTGCTCAAAAACAGCGGCCCGGAACGCGTTCAGCGCCTGCTGACTATGTTACAAACCCACGCCTTTGAAAACGGGGTGCGCATGCCGTTTTCGGCCAACACGCCGTACATTAACACCATTCCGGTCGATAAACAGGCCCCCTATCCCGGCAACCGCGAAATTGAGCGCCGCATCAAAAGCATCATTCGCTGGAACGCGATGGCCATGGTTGTCCGCGCCAACCGCGTCGACAGCTCGATTGGCGGCCATATTTCTACCTACGCCTCGGCGGCAACCCTGTACGAGGTTGGCTTCAACCACTTTTTCCGCGGCCCGGACCACCCCACTGGCGGCGACATCGTCTATTTTCAGGGCCACGCCTCGCCCGGCATTTACGCCCGCGCCTTTTTAGAAGGCCGGCTGTCGGCCAAAAAGCTGCAAAACTTCCGCCACGAGCTGGCTCCCGGCGGCGGGTTGTCCTCGTACCCCCACCCCTGGCTTATGCCGGAGTTCTGGCAGTACCCCACCGTGTCGATGGGCCTGGGGCCGATTATGGCCATTTATCAGGCCCGGTTTAATCACTATCTGGAAGACCGCGGCATGAAACCCGCCGGCCAAAAAGTATGGGCCTTTTTGGGTGACGGCGAAACCGACGAACCGGAAACGCTGGGCGCTATTGCCCTGGCCTCCCGTGAAAAGCTCGATAACCTGATTTTTGTGATCAACTGCAACCTGCAGCGGCTCGATGGGCCGGTGCGCGGCAACGGCAAAATCATTCAGGAGCTGGAAACCGTGTTCCGCGGCGCGGGCTGGAACGTGATCAAAGTAATTTGGGGCAGCGATTGGGACCCGCTGCTGGCCCAGGATCACGAAGGGCTGCTGGTGAAACGCATGGGCGAGGTGGTCGATGGCGAGTACCAGAAATACACCGTCGAAGGCGGCGGGTACGTGCGCAACCACTTTATGGGCACAGACCCGCGCCTGCAAAAAATGGTTGAGCATTTGTCTGATGAGCAGCTAGCCCGCCTGCGGCTGGGCGGCCACGACCCGCAAAAAGTGTACGCCGCCTACAAAGCCGCCACCGAACACAAAGGCGCACCGACCGTTATTCTGGCGCGTACTATCAAAGGTTACGGCCTCGGCGAAGCCGGCGAAGGCAAAAACATTACGCACCAGCAGAAAAAACTCAACGAGGAAGAGCTGCGTGAATTCCGCACCCGCTTTGGCATCCCCATTTCCGATGAGGAGATTGCCGAAACACCCTTCTACCGGCCGCAGGACGACAGCCCGCTGCTGCGCTACCTGACCGACCGGCGCGAAAAACTGGGCGGCTACATGCCCGCGCGCCGGGCCAAAAGCCAGTTTTTAACCACGCCCTCTGAAAAGCTGTTTGAAGAGTTTTACAAAGGCACCGAAGGCCGCGAAGTGTCAACCACAATGGTTTTTGTCCGCATTTTAACCAAGCTGCTGCGCGATAAGGACCTGGGCAAGCTGATTGTGCCCATCGTCCCGGACGAAGCCCGCACCTTTGGCATGGAAGCGCTCTTCCGGCAGTGCGGTATTTATTCGCATGCCGGCCAGTTGTACGAACCGGTAGATTCCGATAGCCTGCTCTATTACAAGGAAGCCAAAGACGGCCAGATTTTGGAAGAGGGCATCACCGAAGCCGGCTCGATGGCCTCGTTTGTGGCCGCCGGCACGGCCTATTCCACCCACAATATTCCCACTATTCCGTTCTTCATTTACTACTCTATGTTCGGTTTTCAGCGCATTGGCGACCTGATCTGGGCCGCCGCCGAAATGCGCACCCGCGGCTTTTTGGTGGGCGGCACCTCTGGCCGCACCACGCTCAACGGTGAAGGCTTGCAGCATCAGGATGGCCACAGCCACGTGCTGGCCTCAACCGTGCCCAACCTGCTCACCTACGACCCGGCCTTTGCTTACGAGCTGGCCGTTATTGTCCGCGATGGCATCCGCCGCATGTACGAGGAGCAGGAAGGCGTGCTCTATTACCTGACGGTGGGCAACGAAAACTACGCCATGCCGCCCATGCCGGTTGAAAGTGATGAGTTAAAGCAGGGCATCCTCAAAGGGATGTACAAATTCCGCGCCTCGGAAAACAAAAAGGCCAAATTGCGCGCGCAGTTGTTTGGCAGCGGCGCAATTATGAACGAGGTGCTCAAGGCTCAGGAATACCTGGAAAAATTTGGCGTCGCCGCGGATGTGTGGAGCGTGACCAGCTACAAAGAACTGCGCTGGGACGCGCTCAATTGCGAGCAGTGGAACCTGCTCCATCCCAACGAGCCGCCCCGAGTGCCGTACATCACCCAATGCCTGCAAGATGAGCCGGGGGTGTTTGTGGCCTCGTCGGATTACATGAAAGTGCTGCCCGATTCGATTGCCCGCTGGTCGCCCAAACCCATCTTCTCGCTGGGCACCGATGGTTTTGGCCGCAGCGACAGCCGCCAGGCCCTGCGCGACTTTTTTGAAGTCGATTATCGCTACGTGACGCTGGCCACGCTGTCGTCGCTGGCCAAAGACGGTGACATTGGCCAGGACCAATTGGACGCCGCGATGGAAGAGCTGGAGATCAACCCCCACAAACTCAACCCGATGATCTCGTAGGAGAATCATAATGGCCATTGAATTCAAAATTCCTGATTTGGGAGAAAACGTCCAGTCGGGCGATGTGGTGGGCGTGCTGGTGTCTGTGGGCGACGCCATCAAAGAAAATGACCCGGTGCTGGAACTGGAAACCGACAAAGCCACCATCGAAGTGCCCTCTAACGTGAGCGGCACCATCACCAAAATTCATATCAGCGCCGGCGACAAAGTTGCTGTGGGGCAGGTGATCCTCACCCTCGATGCTGCCGCCGGTACGGACGAGTCGCCGGCGGAACCGGCGGCCCAACCCCAACCCGAAGCGCCGCCGGAGCCGCCGCCCGCCGCCGAACCGGAACCGGCTGCCGCGGCCGAGACGCCCCCACCCGCCCCCGCCGAGCCGAAGGTAGTGGAATTTCATCTGCCGGATTTGGGCGAAAACATTGAATCCGGCAGCGTGGTGGGGGTGCTGGTTTCGGCCGGCGATACCGTGGCCCAGGGCCAGGGCGTGCTGGAGCTGGAAACCGACAAAGCCACCATCGAAGTGCCGTCCGAGGTGAGCGGCGTCGTCAAATCCGTTCACATCACCGAGGGCGGCACAGTGTCGGTGGGGCAACTGGTGCTGGTTATTGAAACCAGTGGTAAACCGGTCGCCGCTCCCAAACCTGCGCCCAAACCGGAAATTTCTGCGCCCACGCCGGAATCTGCCGCGCCAAAAGCCGCAGAGCCGGTATCTGCGCCCGCGCCGGCCGCGCCCGCTGTCTCGTCCCAAACAGCAACCGAGGTGTTGTCGAAGCTGTCGTACCAAACTATCGGGTTGCCGGTTCGCTCTGACCGCACCATGATTCCCGCCGCGCCCAACGTGCGCCGCATTGCCCGCGAGCTGGGCGTCGATATTGCCGAAGTCAGCGGCACCAGCGCCGGCGGCCGGGTATCGATGGATGACGTAAAGCGGCACGCCTACCGGCTGCTGCGCGCGCTGCGGGCCGGGTTGCCGCTGGATGGCGGCGGAGCGCGTCCCAGCCAGCCCCTGCCGGATTTCAGCAAATGGGGCCAGGTTGACCCCCAACCGATGTCGAATATCCGCAAAGCCACGGCCCGGCAAATGGATGTGGCCTGGAGTAATATTCCGCACGTTACCCAGTTTGATAAAGCCGATATCACCGACCTGGAAGCGCTGCGCCAGAAATTTGGCCAAAAGGTCGAGTCGGCGGGCGCTAAACTGACCGTGACCGCCATTTTGTTGAAAGTGGTGGCCAGCGCGTTAAAAGAATTTCCGCAGTTTAACGCCAGCCTCGATATGGATAAAGAGGAAATCATTTACAAAAAGTACTACCACATTGGGGTGGCGGTGGATACCGACCGCGGGCTGCTGGTGCCGGTGATCCGCGATGTTGACCGCAAAAACATCATCGAGCTGGCGGTTGAGTTGAACGCGGTGGCCGAAAAAGCCCGCGAGCGCAAGCTCAAACTGGAAGACATGCAAGGCGGAACGTTCACCATTACCAACCTGGGCGGCATCGGCGGCACCAACTTTACGCCGATTGTCAACACGCCAGAGGTGGCGATTTTGGGCGTGGCCCGCGGCGGCATGGAGCCGGTATTCAACAAAAAGAGCGGCCAGTTTGAACCGCGCCAAATGCTGCCGCTGGCCCTGAGTTACGATCACCGGATCATCGATGGCGCGGATGGCGCGCGCTTTACCCGCTACATTGTACAGTATCTGGAACAGCCGTTTTTGACGGCGCTGCAAGGCTGGTAAATTACGCGATACAGCCCACGCCCGGTATTGGTAACGATGCCGGGCGTTTTTTTTGAGTATTTACTGGGCGGGTAAGTTGATGCAGTAACACCGAGACAGACGGAGTACAAAAAAGCAGTTTTGGACACCAAAAACATAATTTTGAGAGGGGTTTATGCGCGCCACAAATAAAACCACC
>CAYOXS010000390.1:0-4651 GCA_964407935.1 uncultured Caldilineaceae bacterium | reverse complement strand
TCCCAAGGGAAGGGGGGAGGGGGATGGGGACAAAGGCGGAGTCGCCAAACTCACAGTACTATTTTTTAACTTGACACGCCCCCAAAATAACGGTAGTGTAATGAAACCAGCGAATCAGCTATTTTGGGGGTAACTAATGAAACAAGTGTGCCTGCTGTGCGAGCGAACCTCGCCGGACAACAACCTTTACTGTCAGGAAACATACTGCCCGGCCGAAATGTCGCCCAGTATTCTGGGGTACGGGGAGTGGATTGGCGACATCGAAATTATCAAGCCGGTGATCGTGCTGCGCTCGTCGGTGCTGTACGAGGCCACGCACCAAAAGAAGAAAGTTTATCTCAAAGTGGCCCATCCCGGCACGGAAAACAAAGAGCGGCTCAAACGTGAAGCTGAATTTCTACGCGATGTTCAGCTCAGCAAGAAAACCAGCAAATATTTGCCCACGCTGCTGCCCCCGTACACTGGCACGTCGATAAAAATTGATGCCTACGGCAAAACCATGCTGCAAGGCCACCTGCTTTATTTTTACATGTTTGAACACATCGAAGGGCAGCCGCTGCGCCACATTATCACGGAAAACCCGCAGTTGTGGATTAACCACGTCTGCTGGATTGTACTGGGGTTGGCCTACGCGCTGGCCTTTTTGCACAGCAAAGGCGTATATCACTTTGGCCTCAGCCCCGAAGGCGTGCTGGTGCGTTTTGATGACGAACCCAACGTGCCGCGAGTGCTGCTGTTTGATCTGGGCATTATCAGCAACGCGGCCAGCCTCAATACCAACTGGTATCCGTTTACCACGCTGCCGGCTTACACGGCCCCGGAACTGATCAACTCTCCCAAAATCCGGCCAGATTACGCCACCGACGTGTACGGGCTGGGGCTGACCCTGTACGAACTGCTGGTTGGTGAGCCGGCGATTGATTACAAATTACAAAGTGATGTGGATGTGTACCGCGAAATTCAGCGCAACCGGCTGGCCCGCATGACCCGGGTTGAAGATGTTAAAATGGTGGCCGATATTGCCATGCAGGCGGTTGACCCGCAACCGGCCCGCCGCCAGCCCGATGCCACGGTGCTGGCCAAACAACTGCTCGATTATTTTGGCCAGATTCCTACTGAAAAACCGAGCCGCTGGCCCAATACCCGCACCATTATGCTGGTTGTGGCCGGTTTGCTGTCGGTGGCGTTTGTGCTGGCGCTGGCGGTATCGCTGTACAATTTTGTGGTGTAAATTTCTCCGTTACTCAACAAGACAGAGGCGTTGGCCGCCAGCAGCACTGGCAACCAACGCCTCTTTTTGTAGCCCGTATCAATAAAACCGGGTCGCCCCCAACGCGTCGCCGCGCTCGTAGGCATCAACAGACTTGTTTAAATCATCCATTAATTCCTGGCATTTTTGAGACATCTGCTCAATGTGAGGCCTGATCATATCAATAAAAGCCGCCAGCGCGTAACCGCCCACCAGCCCGATAAAAGCGGTGGTCTTGAGAATCATCGACAATCCTTCAAGCACTTTGGCCACTGCGTTCAGTATCTCACTGATGTTGCCAAAGTTTTTGGCCATACCGCGAACAGCGGGAATTTCCATATAAACTTCATCTGCCATGGGGTTCCTCCTGAGTTAACTATCAGCTCGTTAGGTGGTTGCTTAGCCTGAGTAAATTGCGCCAAAAATATCGGCCAGGCCATTGACTTTGCTCTGCACATTGGCGTCGGCCTGATCAATCACGTCACAGGCGTGCTGGATATTTTTGTGCATGGTGGTGATGTGTTCCGCCACTTTACCCACGCCGGGGATCATCAGGCTCGACACCTCTTCAACAAAGGCATTGGCGCCGTCACCCACCCAAACACCGCCCATCACCTGCTGGATCATCTGGCGCATGGGGGCCATCGCCTGTTCCTGCACAATGTTGAGCTGCTGCATTAGCTGAGACATAACCCCTTGCACCACCTTGCGGGCAAAACGAATTAATGCGCGTTTAATTGCACCAAACATAGCTATTCCTCCTCAGCCTAAAACTTGCCGGCGGAAGTTTTGTCCGCCTGCTGCATGTAGTCAATGGCCTTGTGGACATCGCCGGCCAGTTCCTTGAATTTGTGGTCGAGCCGGGCAATAGCCGGTACCAGCTTGCTGCGAATCGCGTCGGCAAAGGCATCACCGCCACGCCCCAACAGCGCCCCGCCTTCCAGGGAATCGGCCACGCCTTGCATGGTCTGGAGCGTTTTTTCCAGTTGCTCCGACCCCTGCTGAAAGGTATGGATCATATCTTCAGCCGTTTCATAAACAAGTTTTATTTTGTCGGTCATATCAACAAATCTCCTTGGCCTGTTATGGTCTGGTTAGCTTACGTGTGGCTGCGGAAAGGCGAACTGGCCTCTTCTTCAGCCTGCTGCATGGTTTGCGCGATGTCTTTGGTAACGCGGCTGGCTTCTTCCAGCGCCTGCTGCAAACGCTGCACCGCCGGCAAAACCTCACCCTGCATCTCCCGGAAAAATGCCTCCGAGCCGCGACCAATCCAGTCACTTTGGAGCCGCTGCATGCCGTTGCGCACCTGCTGCATCATTTGCTGGATTTCCTGGGATTGGTGGTCAAACCGCCGGGCAACGTCATCGAGCTGCTCGTAGTCTGCCTGTACTTGATCAGTCATAACCAATTAATCTCCTTTTCTATTGAATTACTATTTCAATACCAACACACACCGCCCCTGTTGAAAACAGAGGTGGATGTTGAAATAACACAACCGTGAGTTGTAGGAGTAATACAATAACCAGGCAGAAAAAGCTGGCTACCGGGTATTAACTGCAATAGAGTTGAGAGGTGGCAGGACGCTGGTGATGATAAATGTGCCTGCAATGAGATGGGGCAGCGAAGAGTTGGGGTTGTCAGGCAAAGTCCAGTATAAGGAATAAAAAATTCTTTGTCAAGGGTATTAAATGACTACTTTTGGGCCAGTAGCCGGCCAAAAATCGGTCTCGGTGCGGAGCGCGGCGTCCAGCCGGCGGAGATATTCGGCGCGGGGAATCTCAATTGCGCCAAAACGGCGCAGGTGCGGGGTCATAAATTGGGTGTCCAGCAGCACAAATTTTTGCCGCCGGAGATGCTCAACCAGCGCCACCAGCGCGATTTTGCTGGCATTGGCCTGCCGGCTGAACATGCTTTCACCGGCAAACAGACCGCGCAGGCCCACGCCGTACAGCCCGCCGACCAGCCGGTCGTCGGCCCAGGTTTCAACACTGTGGGCAAAACCCAATTCGTGCAGGTCACAATACACGTCGATGATCTCATCATTGATCCAGGTGCTTTCGCGGCCGGGCGCGGGCTGGGCGCAGGCCAGCATCACCCGCCGAAAAGCCGTGTCAAAGCGCACCTCACCCTGGCGCATGTGGCGGGCCAGCCGGCGCGGCACGTGAAACTTGTCCAGCGGGATGATGGCCCGCGGGTCGGGATCGTACCAGTAGATGGTCCCGTCCGGGTCGGCCATGGGGAACACGCCCTGAGCGTAGGCATTGAGCAGCAAATGGGGAGTCAGTTTCATCGCCACCAATCTTTTTGGCTGCGCGGGTCCATAAACGTGCCGACATCTCGCACAGCCACGCCGAGCTGGTGATCCAGAGCCGTACCCAATGCCTGGCCGTTACGCAGCGCCGGCAACTGCCCGGAGTGATTCCAGCCCTCGGCATCAAGCTGGGCGCGGTATAGGGCCAACAGGTTGGGGTCAACGCACACGTGCTCCAGGTGCACCGTGTAGCCGGCGCTGACTGTATCGCGGCGGGTGTAACCGAGCGTAAGCCGCTGCTCTTCGGCGTAGAGCACCATCGCCACAAAACCGCCGGGGTAAATTTGCGCGCCCCGTTTTGGGCTGAAAACCAGTTCGCCGGGCGTGGCGGCCAGCGCGATGAGCGTTACCGGCCAGGCATCCTGCTCCGAGGGCGGCGCGGGGCAGCCGCGCGGGTGGCCGCCGCACCTGGCCGGATCCCACTGCCAATCGTTTACCCGAAAAACACCGGTGATCCGCGCCGGGCGATTCGGTTCAAACAGGCCGGGCAACCAGGGCGGGTCGCCGTCGGTGCTGCCGTTATACGTAACCAGTTCCGGCGACGCGGCGGCGGGAATAAAGCCGCGCAGGGCCAGATTCAAATCGCCGTGGACCGCGTCGGGGTGGTCACGCGCGGCTGGCCCTTCGATAGGGATCAGTTCAAACTGCGCGCCGGATTCGGTGGGGCAGGCGGGCGCGGGCGTGGGTTCCGGGGTTGTGGGGGCGGGTGGCGGCGCAACCTGGTTGGTTGAGGTATACACCTCGTCGGCCACCACATCCGCCGCAACCACAACTTTGCTCGCCGGCGCAGCGGTGGCGGCCAACTCGGCCGGGCTGGTGATCACCAGCGTTTCGGCCAGCGATTCGACGGTTGGGCTGAGTCGCGGGGTCGGGGTGATGGCGGAACCCAGCCGGGCCGGAGTGCCGGTTGGGATGAGCGTGGCGGTGGGAGTGCGGGTGGCGGTGCCGGTGGGCGTGGGCGAAGGTAGCTGTTGGATGGTGTAACGCACCGGCTGCGGGCAGGAGTCGCCGGCGCAGGCGGTGGCAGCTTCGGCACCGTCATCGGCCCAAAAATAGCGGGAAACCAGGGTTGAGCCGATGAGGGTTAGCCC
>CAYOXS010000389.1:0-4713 GCA_964407935.1 uncultured Caldilineaceae bacterium | reverse complement strand
CCCACATTGATATGCGGCTTGTCTCGTTTGAATGTCGCTTTTGCCATTTGTGTTCCTCTTTATTTACTCTAAAAGTATTATTCGGAAAACAGACAGTGAGGGTCGCTCACTGTCTGTTTTGAGGTGTGGAGGGGGACGGATTCGAACCGCCGTAGGCGCCAGCCAACTGATTTACAGTCAGTCCCCTTTAGCCGCTCGGGCACCCCTCCGTATTGAGTTGGACTTAAAAACACGACGCTCAAGCGCCGTGCAACAGTCAAGTATACTGATAACGCTTGATGAGTCAAATTGGCAGGTCAATAATTTCTGCGTTATTTATAGCCCCGCGACCGCCAAATCTCGTACAGGGCCAACGCCGCCGCCACCGATGCATTGAGCGATTCGATCTGCCCGCGCATTGGTAATTTTATCACAAAATCACAGGTTTCCCTGACCAGCCGGCTCAAGCCCTGCCCCTCGCTACCCACCACCAGCGCCAGCGCCCCGGCCAAATTGGCCTGATGAAACGCCGCCGCGCCGGGGGTGTGTTCCAGCCCGGCCACCCACACATTTTTCTGCTTCAACTCGGTGAGAGTTTGGGCCAGGTTGGCCACCTCGGCTACCAGCATGTGCTCGCTGGCTCCCGCCGAAGCGTTGACCACCGCCGGCGTGATTCTGGCCGCCCGCTGTTTGGGGATGATCGCGCCGTGTACGCCCACCACTTCGGCGGTGCGTAGAATCGCACCCAAATTATTGGGGTCTTCAATGTGGTCGAGCACCACCACAAACGGCGGCTCGTTCAGTCTGTCGGCGTGCTGCAAAATATCCAGCAGATGTACCGCCGGATACCCGCCCACTTCCAGCGCCACACCTTGATGGACGCCGGGCAGTTGGTCCAGTTCCTTGCGCGAGGCCTCCTGCACGGGCACGTTTTGTTGCTGCGCCAGTGTGGTGATTTCGCTGATGATGGCCGAGGGCTTGATATTTTGGGCCAGCACCAGCCGGTGAATATGACGACGCCGCGCCCGCAAACATTCGCGCACGGCGTTGCGTCCGTACAAAACTTCTCGCATGAGCGGTTATTGGGCCACTTTCCAGGTTGTGCCGTCGGGGCCGTCCTGCAGCACCACGCCGATTTCGGTGAGTTTGTTGCGGATGGCATCGGCGGTGGCAAAATCCTTGTTTTTGCGGGCCGCCGCGCGCAGGTCGATCAAAATACGCACCAGATCATCTTCCAGCCCGGCCGATCCCCCGCCGCCGGCGCTGATTTCCGCCGGGATAATGCCCAGCACATCGCCGCCGAGGCTGCGATACGTTTCATCGATGGCTTCCAGCGTGGCGGCCGACACCGGCTCATCGCCGTTGACCAGGCTGTTGACCGCCCGGTTAAAATCAAACAGAGCGGCCAGCGCCTGCGGCGTGTTGAAATCGTTGTTCATGGCCTCAACAAAGCGGGCTTTGTACTCGTCGATGACCGCCGCAAACTGGGCCGATACTTCGCCACCCGCGGCTGTGGCCGCCAGCATTTGCCGCACCCGGCCCACCGTGCCGATGAGCCGCTCGTAGCCGCGGGCCGCGCCTTTGAGCGCCTCATCGTTAAAATCGGTATTCTGGCGGTAATGGCTGCTCAAAATAAAAAAGCGAATCGCCAGCGGCGGGTAGGGCTGCGACAGCCGGGCATGGTCGCCGGTCAGCGCCTGCTGAATGTTCAGTGAGTTACCCAGGCTTTTGCCCATTTTGCTGCCATCGATGGTGACCATGTTGTTGAGCAGCCAGTAGCGGGCAAAGCCATCGCCGTAGGCAGCCTCGGCCTGGGCGATTTCGCTTTCGTTGTGCGGGAAGATGTTTTCCAGCCCGCCGCCGTGAATATCAAACGGCAGCCCCAGATATTTGCGGGCCATCACCGTGCACTCGGCGTGCCAGCCGGGAAAACCCGCACCCCACGGACTGTTCCACTGCATCAGGTGGTTGGGGTCGGCGGCGCGCCACACGGCAAAGTCGCGCGGATCGCGTTTGTCGCTGGACACTTCCAGCCGGGCGCCCTCTTCCAATTCATCAACCTTGCGCCGCGACAGTTTGCCGTATTCCGGCCAACTGGCCACAGAAAAATAGACGTTGCCCTCGCTGGCGTAGGCGTAGCCTTGTTCAATCAGTTGCTGGGCCAGTTCGATCTGTTCCGGCACGTGGCCGCTGGCCCGCGGCGAAATATCGGGCCGGCGCACGTTGAGCAAATCCATGTCGCGGAAGTAGTTGCGGGTGTAATTTTCCACAATTTCCATCGGCTCGATTTTTTCCAGCCGGGCCTGTTTGCCAATTTTGTCTTCGCCTTCGTCGCCGTCGCCCACCAGATGGCCGACATCGGTGATGTTTTGCACGTAGCGCACCCGGTAACCCAGATATTCCAGGTAGCGATGCACCACGTCAAAGGTGATGTACGCTTTGGCGTGGCCAATGTGGGCATCGCCGTACACGGTTGGCCCGCAGACGTACATACCCACAAAGCCCGGGGTGAGCGGGGTGAATTCCTCTTCCTGGCGGCTGAGATAGTTGTAAATCCGTAACGTCATATTAATCTTCCATTCTGGCAAAAATCATGCGGCCGGCGTTGGTCTGCAACACCTTGGTCACGGTGACATCGACATTTTGGCCGATGAAATCACGGCCGTTTTCAATCACAATCATCGTTCCGTCACTGAGATAGGCCACGCCCTGATCGCGCTCTTTACCTTCCTGAATAATTTTAATGCTGATAGTTTCGCCGGGCAAAATGACAGTTTTGATGGCGTTGGCCAGCTCGTTGACGTTGAGCACAGATACACCCTGCAAACGGGCCACACTGTTCAGATTAAAATCGTTGGTCACAATCGGGATCGATAGCTGCTTGGCCAGCAGTACCAGCTTGTCGTCGGCGCTTTTAACGCCCTCAATGTCCAGATCGGTAATCTGCACCGGCACCGGCGCGTCTTCCTGCAACTGGCGCAGCACCTCCAACCCACGCCGGCCGCGATTGCGACGCAGCGGCTCGGCCGAATCGGCAATGTACTGCAACTCGTTGAGCACAAAACGGGGCACCAGCATCGGGCTGCGAACAAAACCGGTCTGGCAGATGTCGGCAATGCGGCCGTCGATGATGACGCTGGTATCCAGCAGCAGACCGGTTTCCGATGGTTTGCGGCCAAAGCTTTCAAAAGGCGTGCCCGACGTAAGTTTGGGGCTGATCAGATTAAAAATATCCTGCTGACGCATCACCATCACCGCCAGGCCGATATACCCAAACAAAATACTCACCGCCACCGGCAAAATAGAACCATACGGCGACGGCAGGTTAGACAACGACGGGTACAGCAACGCGGCCACCGCCAGCCCGGTGGCCAGGCCAATTACCCCGGACACCATTTTAGAAGCCGGCATCCGTTTGAGCCGGGCTTGCAGCCATTGAAAAGGGCGCGTGGTTAAGTAAGGCGCCAGCAGCAAGCCCAGCGCCGCGCCGGCCAGCGTTAAAATAATTACCAGCCGCGCCGAGACCGGCTCAAAAAAGTAACGCGATTGCGCGCCGATAATGGCAAAAACCACCATCCCCAGCAGGCGAAAAATAAATTCTACGCTCATTCAGGTAACTGCTTTCTGTGCGCGTCTCAACAAAAAAGGCGAATGCATCGCTGCTGCAATCGCCTTATTACCCTATTCCAAGCCGGTGAAACACTCTAGCTGGGCCAAAACTCAACCACTCACCGGCGGCTCAACACTTTGACGCGGGTGGGACAACTGTTGTTCTGGTCAAATTTTCACGAAAGCTATGTCTCGCATCCCTGCTTTCACCACGGTACCAGATGGGGATAAGCGACGATAACCGTTGAATAAGTGCTGTCACTAAAATAGGGGAATAAGGCCTACCACTAATTAATGCCGGTTATGTTAGCACGAACAGGATTAATTGTCAAAGAAAATTTAAGCTTGCTACACCATTGCCGCTTCCAGCGCCTCGTGCAGCGAGCGGGCTTTCACCAGTTGCAGCGGCACATCTTTGATGCCTTTGAGCTGGCTCGATGCCGGCAGCAAGCAGCGTTTAAAGCCGAGTTTGGCCGCTTCTTTGAGCCGGGTTTCCAGATGGCCCACCGCCCGCAGCTCGCCCGAAAGGCCAACCTCGCCCACAATGGCGATGTCGGCGGCCACGGGCCGGTTGCGAAAACTGGAGGCGATAGCCGCCGCCACGGCCAGATCAGAGGCCGGCTCGTTGATTTGCAACCCGCCAATCACGTTAACAAACACATCCTGGTCCCCCAGCCGGATGCCGACCCGTTTGGTCAGCACGGCTACAATCAGCAGCAGCCGGTTCATGTCGACGCCGTTGGCGGTACGCCGGGGATTGCCAAAGCTGGTGGTGCTGGACAGCGCCTGCACCTCAACCATCAGCGGTCGGGTGCCTTCCATTGTCACCGCAATCGATGAGCCGGCGCTGTTGGGCAGCCGTTCGGCCAAAAAAACCTCACTGGGGTTGAGCACCTGGCTCAGCCCTTCGTCGCTCATTTCAAAAATGCCGACCTCGTTGGTTGCGCCAAACCGGTTTTTAACGCTGCGCAGCATGCGGTAGGTGTGAAAACGCTCCCCCTCCAAATAGAGCACCGTATCGACAATGTGTTCCAGCACGCGCGGCCCGGCGATCACCCCGGTTTTGGTCACGTGACCAATCAAAAACACGGGGATGTTTTGCCCTTTGGCCACCTCCTGAAATTT
>CAYOXS010000388.1:0-4823 GCA_964407935.1 uncultured Caldilineaceae bacterium | reverse complement strand
AGTTCTACCGGGCGGTTCAGCTTTTGGCCCAGGTAATTGGCCAGGCCGCTGTAGCTTTCGGCGGTACCCTGTGGCGAAAAAATGGCCGCTACAGCCAACCGCAAGGGGACAACCTCGGCGGGAGCCGCTACCGGCAAGGGTTCACGCCGGTTGAGGTCAACATAAGGCAGGGACTCGGCCTGCACCGGGGCGCAGCCGGCCAGAAGAATTAACAGCGGGGCGGCTAACAGCATAATGCGCACAGCAGGTTGCAGCATAAATTGAACCCTTTGTCACCTATGGAGAATGAGTAAACTGAAGTATTAGACAGAATGTACAAGATTAACAGGATTTTTACCTGTTCTTCATCTTGTAAATCCTGTCTACTTTAGCAATCCTCAAACTGAGGGTACTGAATATTGTACCCGCATTGCCCCCAGGGTAAAAGTGGCAAATGTCACTGATTTGGGGTGATATCTATCACCGGTGCTAACGTCGCCTCGATGGCCCGGCGGCAAAGGCCACGCCCAGCCCCAGCATCCCGGACACAATCGCTAAAATAATAAACCAACGATGATAATTAGATTTGTGGTCATAATATTTCCATATTTATTGAAATAGTTTTGCAAAAATTTTGGCCGGCCGGATGAAGAATTACTCCTCATCCGGCCGGCAGCACTTTTTACCTGCGCGCGTTAATTGAGCGACTCTACAATCCAGCTTTTGATTTCGCTGACTGCTGGTACCCGCCCGGAGCTGACCAGCTTCTCGTTGATGACCAGGCCGGGGGTGAACATCAGGCCGTAGTCAATGAATTTATTGTGGTCGGTTACTTTTTCGATGGTCGCGCCATCGGCGGCGGGATTTTCAGCGGCAACGGCTTCCAGCGCGTCGGCAGTTTTGCGGGCCAGAATTTCGCAATTGCGGCAGCCGGGGCCGAGAACTTTAATGTTTAACATCGGTATTCTCCTGTCATCTGGTGATGGTTTGGTTTTTGGTTGTTTTTTGCTACAGTCCACACATAAATCCGTGGGCCGGTTTGTCCAGAACTTTAGCCCGCAGCCGGGGCAGGTGGCCTGTCGCAGTTGGCCCGGCGCCGGTTTGGCGACGGGGCGCAGTTCCGGCGGCAGGTCGGCAAAAGGATCGACATTGCACTCACAGCCGCCGGGCGAAGCGCAAACCGGTTTGTTGCTGTTGGCCATTCGTCCTTCTCCTAACCGACGATACCGCCGAAAACAACCCCGGTGAGGGTGGCCATCACAATCACCAGCGAGACAAACACCACCGTTTTAGTGGTGCCCAGCACGTTGCGAATAACCAGCATATTGGGCAAACTGAGCGCCGGGCCGGCCAGCAGCAGGGCCAACGCCGGCCCCTGGCCCATCCCGCTGCCGAGCAAGCCCTGCAAAATCGGCACCTCGGTGAGGGTGGCAAAGTACATAAACGCCCCCACAAACGAAGCCACAAAGTTGGACAGCAATGAGTTGCCGCCCACCGCCCAGGCCACCCATTCGGAGGGGATCACCCCTTCGTGGCCGGGCCGGCCCAGCAAAAAGCCCGAGACCAGCACGCCCCAAAAGAGCAGGGGCATAATCTGCCTGGCAAAGCCCCAACTCTGCTGCCACCACTCGGCCAGTTCTTCGCTGTCGTCATTGGTGGCCGGCCGGTTGATGAGCAGCGCCAGCGCCACCACGCCAACCACAAACGGCACTGTCGGCTGCCCGGCGAAAAAGATGGCGGCAATGACAACCGCCGCAGCGGCTACCAGCATCTCGCCCCAGTGGATGCCAAACCAGCGCGCTAAAATCAGGGCGAAAGCTAACCCAAAGCCAGACACCACCAGCCAGCGGGCCTCGTAGATGGCCGCCCACACTGCGCCGCTATCAGCCTGTGGTTTGCCCCAGTTGGCAAAGACCAGGATACCGACCATCGCGCCAAAATAGACGGCCGTTTGCCACAGCGGGCGCCTCACCTGCGGCTCCGGTAGCATCATCTGCGCCTTGCTTTTTTCCTGCTCCTCTTTGCGGAAAATCAGGTGCATCAGCACGCCGATGACGACACTAAAGCCCACCGCGCCCACGGCCCGGGCGATGCCTAACTGCGGCCCCAGTACCGTGGCCGTCAAAATGATCGCCAGCACGTTGATGGCCGGCCCGCTGTACAAAAAGGCGATGGCCGGCCCCAACCCAGCACCCATGCGGTAAATACCGGAAAAGAGCGGCAAAATGGTGCAGGAGCAGACGGCGAGAATGGTGCCAGAGGTAGAGGCCACACCGTAAGCCAGCGCCTTGGGGGCGTTGGCCCCCAGGTATTTCATCACCGACGCCTGGCTAACAAACGAAGCAATGCCGCCGGCGATGAAAAAGGCCGGCACCAAACAGAGGATGACGTGTTCCTGCGCGTACCAGGTAGCCAGATAAATCGACTCCATCACCGCGCCCTGAAAGCGGGTGCTGTCTACCGGCAGGGTGTAGATGACCACAAAGCCGCCAATCAGAATGGCCAGCCATTTCCACTCCCAGCGGGAGAGGCTTTTTTGCCAGTTGTTGGTCAGGGTTCGCAGGCTGGCAGAGAAAACTGAGACACTGGTCTCATTTGAGGGAGTTGGGTGAACTGCTTTCATAATCCTATTGTCTCCAAATTCAAATTAAATATTTACAATAAATATAGGACTTACGCAGTTGAGCCTGGAAACCTTCCTGGAAGCTGGTTTATCAGGCTTAAAACCAGCTTCCAGGAAGGTGAACTGCGTAACTCCTAAAATACATCACGGGCATTGCACCACGCCCTGCGCCCACAAACAACCGCCGCAGGTGGGAAACTCGTTGCTAAAGCAGTCGGTCTGGTTGTCTACCGACATATCGCAGCCGCCGCAAAAGGTACAGGGGGCAAAATCAAACGCCTGTACTTTTTGGCGAAAAGCCCGATATTCCGGCGAGCGCCACAGCGCAGCCAGTCCCTGTTCGGCCACATTTCCAACCGCATACCGGTGTGAGGTGCGCTGCCGGTCATTCATATAGCTCACGTGGTCATGCAGCAGCGGCCAGCAGGGGCTAACGCCACCGTCCCACCCCACCGAGGTGGTGCCATCTTCAATAAAGGGGCATTGGTCGTTGCGCGCGCCCAGGTTGTTGCCGGCAAAGCTTACATTCCAGCCCTGACCCATCACCTGGTCCAGCATCTGGCTGACCAACTGGTCGGTCATCATTTTGGGGATGTTGACATGCGGCACCTCTTTTGACGGTAAAAAGGTGGCGTTGTTTGTCACCCGATTGTACAACATTTCCGGTTTCATCTGCTCTGTGTAGGGTAGCACGTTGCTGACCATCAACCGGTTAGCGCCCAAGCGCCGGGCCAGTCGCATCAAATTGGGCAGGTCCTGAATGTTGCGCTGCATGGCCACAAACGAAATGCCAATTTCCGGGTGGGGGCGAATGGCGGCGGGCCGCAGTTGGCTGAAGCGTTTTACATTGGCGATGACTTTGGGCAGCGACGCCCCCAGCCGCACATCGGCGTAACTTTCCGGGGTGGCCCCATCCAGCGAAACCCACAGCCGGTCCAACCCAGCCTCAATCAACCGCCGGGCCAGCCGTTCGGTCAACAGGGTGCCATTCGTGATCAGTTCAACCGGCGCGCCCAGGGCTTTGGCCTGAGCAATCATCTGCGGCAGACGGGGGTGCATCAACGGCTCGCCCAGGCCGCCAAAAAAGATAGTGGGCGTGGGCGAAAATTGCGGCAAATCGGCCAGGATGCGCTCGTAGGTGGCGTTGCTCATAATTTCGTTGGGCGCGGCCCAGACATTGCGGATGCAGGTGACGCAATCCAGATTGCAGCGGCCTGATGGCTCAACGTAGATTTTGGCCAACTGGTCCACCGAACGACGCAGGTGCAACCCGGCCCCATTCGGTTCAAAATATACCCGGTTACCGGGCGTCAGGCCGTAGCGAGCAGCCAGTTCGGGCGGCACGCGCAGGCTGCCGTCCTCGGCCACAGTAGCCCAGGAGTTTTGGGGAGAGGTTGTAAAGGTTAAGGATGTCGCCATAGATGATTCGCTTTCTGGTTACTGTAAGGTTACATAAAGTTGAGGCGTAACCGCCTGCTCACCTTCCGGGCCGCACAAGCAACGCGGTTGAATACGGGCCGGGTTGAGAAAATCACTGAACCAGGTACGCCATTCGGTTACGGTGGGCTGGTCAACGGCATAGTAAATCCAGCGGCCATCCACAACATCGCGCCGGCTGGAAATCAGGCCAGCCTTTTTTAACACACCCAGGTGATGAGACAGCAGGTTGGGCGGCAACCCCAGCCGGTCATTCAGTTCGCCGTTGCAGGAAACACCCTGCATCAGGGTGTCAAGAATACGCAGCCGGTTGGGGTCGGCCAGGGCCTTGAAAACCAGCGAGGCTTTGTCTAGAGTTGTTTCATTCACGAAAATTCCCCTCTCACTACTATTTCAATGTTTGTAGAACTATTTTCCCAAAATAAAAACCTCAAACGTGAGGGCTTATGGTTCAATAGACATTGAATTACTTTCTCTTAAATTATATTCAAGATCAGGCAGGTTTTCCAGTGATAATTGTCACTAATTTTGGGTGACATTTGGCTAAAAGAGAATTGATGAGGGTTGGTGTCTTTAATTCTTCACCACTTGGTCGGATGAATAGAATTTCAGCGATCATTTTCAAATCCCCTTTATCGTATTATTGCGAAATATTTGTAGGACTTACGCAGTTGAGGTCATTCTGAGGAGCGTAGCGACGAAGAATCTCCAATTTGGGTTAATTCATACCCCAAACAGGAGACTCTTCGCTATCGCTCAGAGTGACATCCAACGAACTGCGTAA
>CAYOXS010000387.1:0-4861 GCA_964407935.1 uncultured Caldilineaceae bacterium | reverse complement strand
CATCAACGCGGGCGGCTTCGCGCAGATCGTCAGGAATACCGCGCAGCCCGGCCAGGTACATAGCCATGGTATAGCCAGACATTTGCCAGGTAGCGGCCAACACCAGCGAGATTACGCCGGCCGAAATGCCAAACATCGGCGAAGCCAAAAACCCCAGCCCAATCTGTTGCAACCCCTGCCCCACGGCTGAGTCTGGCGGAACATGCCAGACGGTTGGATCGGTAAACCAGCCCCAACGCAAAAAACCCAGGCCCGTTTTTTCAAATAAAAGATTGATACCGGTGCTGCCAAATTCTATGCTGCCAGGGCTGAGTAACCAGCGCCAGACCACGCCGGTCACAATAAATGAAATGGCCATCGGGAACAGAAAAATGCTGCGAAAAACAGCCTCGCCCCGAATGCGCTGATCGAGCAATACGGCCAGCAGAAATCCCAGGATCAGGCAGCTTACGACAAACAAGATTGTAAACCCAACGGTGTTGCGGATGTCGATCTGAAACCGGGTGTTGGCAAACAATTTTACATAATTGTCAAAGCCAACAAACGAGAAATCTGGCACCAGGCTATCCCATTTAGTCATTGAGGCGTAAGCGGTAAAGGCAATGAACCCGTACACAAACAAGGCGATAGCCAGTACCGAGGGCAGAAGAAGCAGGACGGCCACAACCCGCTCCCAGGTGATTCGTTTCATAGATAACCTCTCTTAAAGAAGCGAGGCAGCCTTTTACCACAGACTGCCTCGCCAAATTGCCGTAACTGCTAAATTACCAGATTACTGGCAAACGCCAGCATCAACACAGGCTTGCTGCAGGCCGGCCTGGGCCGAGGCCACATCGCCGCTGGCGACAAACAGGGTAATCACGTCTTTGTAGTCGGTGAGCCAGGATTCTTTGGCCGCCGCCCCGTGCGCCACACTGGGTACAATGGCGTCTTTACTCCAATCGACCATAGCCGATTGCAGGTATTCGTTGAACAGAGCCGGGTCGCAGTCGGTGCGGGCGCAGATGGAGCCTTTCTTAGGGTTAAAGGCTTCCTGGCCAGCTTTGGAACCGGCAACTTTCAGCCAGTTCACCGCATTTTCCTGGTCGGGAGCGTCTTTGGGCAGGGCAAAACTGTCTGACAGGGCCACAAAGGTGCCGGCGGTACCGGGCGGAGGCGCCCAGCCATAACCGGTGAAGCCTTTGGAGGTGAACCAGCCATCGGTCCAGTCACCCATAATCATCATGCCGCCTTTGCCGTTAATGAGGTATTCGCCCGCGCCGTCCCAGGTCAGAGCCGGGTGGTCAGCATTGGCATAGCTCATCATCAATTTGAAATTTTCCAGCGCCTGTGTTACACCCGGATCAGTCCAGGGGGTAGCGCCGGTCCACAGCCCGCGATAGCCATCGGGGCCAAGGGTGCCGGCCAGCACATCTTCAAAAATGTGAGCAGCTTCCCAGCCGTCTTTGGTACCCAAAACGTAGGGCTGAATGCCGGCGGCTTTGAGGGTCTCAGCGACTTGCTGGAATTCGTCAAAGTTGGTGGGTGGGGTTACGCCGTTGGCTTCAAACACGGCTTTGTTGTACCACAGCACGTTGGAGCGGTGAATATTGACCGGCACGCCCCAGTAATGATCCTGATATTTGAGCAGGGACAGCAGGTCAGCCGGGAAGGCTTGTTCCAATCCTTCGGAGGCGTAAATATCGTCTACCGGCGAGAGGTACTGCTCGGGGCTGTAGGTTTCCACTTCCAGTCCGGCGTGAAGCTGGAAGGTATCGGGCGGTGCGCCGCCAACCAGACGGGTGGCCAACTGCGCTTTAAAGTTGGTGCCTGCGCCGCCGGCAACGGTGGCGTTTACAATTTCAACACCGGGGTATTGCTGTTTGAAGATATCAAACATGCCGTTGAGCCCGTCGGCTTCGCCGCCGGCGGTCCACCAGCTACCCACAACCAACTGGCCGGATTCGCCGCTGGCAAACAATTTGCCCACGTCAACCTGAGCCGGATCAAAGTTGGCCATAAAGGCAACGGCTTCTTCATTGGTGGGGATGCGCAGTTTGGCGCCCACTTCAATAGTATCGGGGTTGGTAATTTTGACGTATGAGGGGTCTTCGGCGTTGGCCTGGTTGGTGGCCGACATAATGGCCCAGTAGGCATTGACATCGCCGTAGAATTTGTCGGCCAGTTTAGAGAGCCAGTCATCGGCCTGAACGGTGTAATCTTCGCCCTGAGCAGGCGGCGCGGCGGCCACCAGCGACGCGGGGATAATGGTGAGCAGTAATGCAAACAAAATCGCTACAGTCAGGAACTTCCTCATTCTTAAACTCCTCTTTGAATTAGTGGTGATCAACTGCAAATCGGATTGAATAATTAACTCACAAGTTTTGTCGCTATATCCACCTCCGTACAGTTTGGTATTAAGTTGTATTACATTCGCGATTCCGGGGCTTTCAAATCAAACAGACGCGTTTTGTCCCCGGCACAGACTACTGACGCCTGTCAAGTATACAAATTAGCGTCAACTTTCGCAAGATTGCGTTGGGCGAAAGTCACTGAAACAGGCCGGATTCTAGGGGATACCCCCTAGTAATTTTTGCCTATCTTTGCCGATTTTCCGGTATCAACCGACGCCCAGGTGGCCGGTCCAGGCCTCAAACGGGCGGCCGCGGCGCTCGGTTTCTTTGAAAAAGGCAAAGTAAGTCATTTCGTGAAAGCCCATAAATTCCTGCTCGGTGGGCTGAAAACGGGCCATTTCGTGGATGCGCCGCCAGGTGCCGGAGTTAAAATACATCTGGTCGAGCCGCTGCCCGGCGACAACCGCCGAATCAAGCGGCACAATTTCATGGTGATGGGTGTGGCCATGCACAATAAATCGAGCCTGTTTCTGTAAAAAGGCCGGCTCTTTAAAAGCATTTTGATGGCTGGTGGTTTGGCCGCCGGTAATTTTTTGCCTGACCCACGTAACCACCTGGCTCATTGTTTGCAGCGACAACCCTTTGGAGAATTTGAGCGCCCACTCCAGTTGATCGACTGTATCAAACAGCTCAAACGTTTTGTCGCGGGCACGGACAAAGGGGTGGTTGAGAAAATCATCGGCCAGTTCGTCCCAGATATCCTTCACCTGATCGCGCTGGCGTTTATCGGGGACGGTGCGGTTGAGCAGGCTGTTGAGCCAAACCGGCACCAGCAAATTGGGGCGCACGTTGTCAATTTCTTTGAGGCCATCAATGCAGGCAGCCGGCAGCACCGCCCCCATCCGTTTTGTCACTTCAGTTGGAAAACGGTTGAGCAGTTCAACCACCACCGCGTCGCCCAGGGTGGCGGCATCGCGGTTGCCCTCAAAATTGAACGGGTCAAAAATATCGCCGTGGCGGGCATACACCCGGTACGCAGTACACAGCGCCGCCAGTTCCGGCGATTCGATCAGTTCGTGGGGAAAAGGGCGGTCGGTGGGGGTAGTCAGGCCAATGGCATCAGCCACAATCTGCCGGATCTGGTTGTGGGCCGGGCCGGGCAGGTGATAGAACCAATCGTGATTGCCAACCATGTAATGAATGCGCACCTCAATTGGCTGGCGCGATTTGGCATCCTGATCGTGCGATACTTTGCGCGGCTGGCCGCTGGCCGTGGCCGGCGGAATGGTTACCGGTCGGTCGCCGGTAAACCCCTTCAACACATCCAGCGCCTCGGCGTTGTTGGCGGCAATGCCCTGGGTAACTTCGGTCAGTTTGTCGATGAAGGGCTGGCGCTGCGGGTTGCTCCACGGGCGCACATCGCCGTTGAGCCATTTGGTGGAGCGGATGGCGTCGAAAATATCGCCCAGCAGCAGCAGGTCGATGCGTTCGACGGGCTGGTAACCATCCTCCCGCCACGACGCATCGTAGGCCATATCGCTCAACCGCTCCCGAAAAATGCGAAACGCCCCGGCTTTGATGGTTTCACCCGACGTTCCGTCGGTAAGGTGTAAATCACTAATAATTACCAGCATGATTCCCCCTGTCTGCTAAATTTGATCCGACTCGATCATTTCTTTGATGAGGTTGGCCAGCGAGCGCCGGGTTTCCACATCGATAGCGCCGCGGGTGGCCTCTTCAAACTGGCGCACCCGCTCCAATTCCTGAAAATAATAGGTAATGTCCGGCACAACGCGCAGCGCCTCGCGGCAGAGCGCCCGCAGCCGCATCAGGCTGTCGATTTCGTCAACGCCGGCCATCTGCTGTTTTTTGATCTCCTCAACCAGCCGCTTCAGTTCCGAGCGCCAGTTGTCCACATCGTCTTCAGATTTGAGGTAATATTTGGCCTCGCCAACGATCAGCAGTTCCAAAATATTGTGCTCGGCGGTGGTTAATGGCTGGCCGTCTTCCAGTTTGTCCAAAATTGACCAATACATATCTTCCAGTTTAGCCTGGAAAGCCTCACGGGCCAGCCCTTCCAGCGCGCCGATTTCGGCCTGAAATTTCTGGTAACCGGCCGCGTTTTCCGCTTTCAACGAGGCGCTGGCTGTGGCCAGCAGGCGGTTAATCTGGGCATTCACATCTTCAATGTCAGACATTTTTGTTTTCTCCGGGCGCTGCAATAAACTTGAGCTGATCGTCAACCACCAAAGACCAGCCCTCGGGCACCCCGGCCGGTACATTCTGGCTGGGCAACAATGGCCGTTCTTTTTGTTGTGAGCCTGGTCTTAACATCCACGATACCGAAATCAGCAGCGAATGTCAAGCATTTTAGGCAAAATTACCGGCCGGGATTCGATTTGTATTTTGCCGGACGGTCAGCTACGTTTATCAGGGACACATTTGTTCAAAGAGGAATCGGAGAGTTCCAACCGGAACGACACTAACTGCGCCACAACAACAATAATAGAAATGCGTAGGCCACGCTT
>CAYOXS010000386.1:0-4872 GCA_964407935.1 uncultured Caldilineaceae bacterium | reverse complement strand
AAAATTGCACGCCATCAAAATAAAATTTAACGGCGTGCAATATAGTTTCTTTGCCTTGAAATAAAGTGACCGGCACTTAAAGCAAAGTGCCGGTCACCTATGACGAAAACATCCGCAGGTTAGGATGCCCCCTAACATACCCCCACCCACAAAAAACGCGCCCCGGCCAATGCTGGAACGCGTTTAATAATGAGCATAAATTGGTTCTTGCCTTTCATTACTTCTGACAGATATCTTGAATTATCAAATCCCCCTGATACAAGGCCGATTTACGTTCCAAATTCCTGATCCAAAACTTCTACAATACTGAGTGGCTTCCATCCCGGTGATGAACTCGGCAATGGCTTGAGCCGCGTCGATAATATCGACCAGATAAAGCTTGTCAGGCCGCATAAATAATTTCCGCATCAGCCAGCACGGTCTGTTTGATGAGGGGTTTCAACCCGTCGCGGGTTACCAGGTCTACAGAGCGTTGAAAAAGTTCCGACATGTCCCGCTGGGTTCGGGCAAAGGCTAACAAGCCAATTTTGGCATCCGGCTCAAACTCAACCAGCACATCCACGTCGCTGTCCGGGCCAAAATCATCGCGCAGCACCGAGCCGAACAGAGCCAGTTGCCGGATGTGGTGACGGCGGCAGAAAGCCTCAATTTTGTCGGTGGGAATGGTCAGCGGGAGGTGCCTGGTTGATACGCTCATGTTGTTTTCCGTAAGCTCAACAGTATCATAGCAGATTCTTGGCGAAGGCTCAAAATGGCAATAGGTGATGGGAGTGGGGGGAAATGGGCAAGACTACCGCCATTCTTCCAAAACATTTCCGCCCAGTGAGTAGATCACGCTTGCAGCGTGACAGGCGGGCTGCAAGCGTGATCTACTGCTCAACCCAGCGCGGCCAGGGCGGCATCGTAGCGGGGGGCGAGCGCCTGCCAATCAAACTGGGCAGCTATGGGGCGCAGGCTGTGCTGCCGCGTTTGCGCAATGTTAGTAATCGCGGCGGCCAGCCGGCCCACCAGATCATCGACATCCGCGTAAAAATAGCGCGGGTGCAGCTCGGCGGGGATGAGTTCCGGGTAGGCCAACCGTGGCGGCAGCAGCGGCAGGCAGCCGCAGTAACAGGCCTGCATTACGCTGGCCCCAAAAAAATCCTGGTAGGATGTTACCGGCAATACATCGGCCTGCCACAGCCAGCCGGCGTAGGCGGCAAAATCGGCGGCGTAACCAAACTGCACCACTCGCTCGCCCAACTGCCGGCGCGCCTGCTCAAAGATTTTGGGCCGGCGTTTGAAATTTTCACCCAGCACCGCCACATTAAATTCCAGCCCCTGCCCGGCCAGCGCCAGCAGCGCCGCAAAAAAATCGGCGGGGTTTTTATCGTACTCCCAGCGATGATTCCAAACGATCAGCGGCGGCCCGGTCTTTTCCGGCGGATCCGGCCGGTGGGCATCAAACCGGCGCAGGTTGAGGCCCAGCGGCAGCACGCTGCTTTTGGCTTCGATGTGTTGAATGGCGGCCAATTCGTTGAAATCGGGGAAATTCTTCAGCAGGCGGGGCAACTCGTCCAGAAAACTCTGGCGGTGGTAGCCGGAATTAAAAAACACGGCATCGGCGGCCAGCGCCGAGGTAAAGTTGATAAAGCCGTAATGCTTGTCGCGGTTGCGGGCCACGTCGCGGTCGGTGGGTGACCAGGGGTAGGTAAGCTGGTTTTCGTGAAAGTAGATGGCCGCGGGCAGGTGGGCGGTTTTGGCGCGGGTGAGGGCCAAAAAGGTGGCCAGATCGAGCATATCGGTGGCCAGCAGCAGTTCCGGGGCAAAGTCAGTCGCCATAAACTGGCGGGCTAAAGTGACCGCGCCGCCGTGCATGCGCCACTTCCAAAAACGGCCCGGCAGGCTCAAAATTTTAAGGGTGTGCTGGCTGTGCTCGGCCAAACCGTTGGCCCAGGCCGCGTGCGAGCCGGTGAAGTACGGTTCCAGCAGCAGAATTTTCATGGCCGGGTTACGAACTGACCGGGGCCGACTCTTCTTTGGGGCGGGCGGGCAGGGGCGGGTCCGGGTTGGTAATCAGCCGCCGCCACACGTAAAATACCACCCAGGCCATCAGCAGCGCGCCCATCAAACCGGGCGCCCAGGTGCCAACCTGTCCCAGCAAAACGCCGCCGATAATCGGGGCCAGCACCCGGGTGAGGCTTTCAACCGAGGACGACAGCCCCAGCGTGCCGCCCACTTCTTCCGGGTACACTGATTTGCTGAGCAGGCTGCTGAGCACGGTATTCAGCACCCCGGCTGCCAGCGCCAGCGGGATCAGCACAATCATCAACAACCACACGCTGGGGGTAAACCCCCAGGCCAGCAGCGATACCCCCATTAACACCGCGCCGCTGAACGTCAGCCCGATTTCGCTGTAGCGGCTGGTGAGCCGGCCAATAGCTACCCCCTGCACCAGCACCACCAAAACACCCACGTACCCCATAATGTAGCCGGTGGTTTCGGCGCTGAGCTGCAAGCGGTACTGGGTAAACAGGGCAAAAATAGTTTCAAACGTGGCAAAGGCCAGCCCGTACACAAACCGGGTTTGCAGCAGCGGCCCCACCCGCGGCCGGCTGAGCGCCACCCACAGCATTTGAAAGGAGAGCAGTTCCCGGTGGTGATGCCGGTTTACGCCCCGCAACTCCGGCGAGAGCGACTCTGGCAGCCAGATGAACACCGCCAGCAAATTCAGCCCGGCAATGGCGGCGGCGGCAAAAGCCGGCGCGGCATATCCCCAGCGGCTCAATACGCCGCCCAAAGCCGGCCCCAACGTAAAGCCCAGGCCAAACGCCGCGCCGATCAGCCCCATGCCTTTGGCCCGGTTTTTAACATCGGTAATATCGGTGATGTAGGCCTGGGCCACAGAAATGTTGCCGCCGGTCAGGCCATCGAGCATGCGGCTGACAAACAGCACGCCCAACACCGCCGCGTTCTGCGCCGCCAGCGATTGGCCCAGCCCCATTAAATCAGCCAGGGCCAGGCCAATGGGGTGGGCCAACCCCAGCAGCAAAAACCCCACAAATGTGCCAAAAATGCTGATCAGCAAAATAGGTCGCCGGCCGTATTTATCAGACAGCCGGCCCAGCAGCGGCGCGCCAATCATTTGCATAGCCGCGTAACTGGCCACCAGCAGCCCCACCACAGCCGGGCTGGCCGAGTATTTTTCGGCGTAAAAGGGCAGCAGCGGCAAAATCAGGCTGAAGCCCAGCAGGTCAACAAAAATGATGACAAAGATGGTTAGCAAGCGACGTTTGCGCACAAAATCTCCAATCCAGTCCGGGTAGACGAGGAAAAATTGTAGTCGCTCACCCTGAAAAGTCAAACCCGGCTTGCGGGTTAATTATAATTGATGGTGGCCCATTGCGGATACGTGTAGTTGTTCCACTGCCAGGGGAAGTCATCGAGCGAATAACTGTCGTCCGGGTTTTCAATAGAGACGGACCGGGGCCGGCAGTCGGCGTCATAATAAACGATTTCTTCGCCGTTGGGGTTAAAAGCGACGGCAGCGGCAACATCGGGACAGGTGTCTTTTTCAAACCGGGTTGCAGCGATCAGGTCATCGCGGCTGCCGGTAATGGATAAAATACGGATTTCCAGGCTTTTGGGCAGTTTATCATCGCAATAGCGGGGTTGGGTTTGGAATGAGGTAACCAACAGGCTGCTGTCGGGCGACCACTGTACAGAGTTGAGGCAGGCTTCGCCGTCGTACAGGGTGCGGAAACCACTGCCATCTGGCCGAAACAATACCAGCTTGCCAGACAGGTGCGCGGCAATCCACTCGCCGTTGGGACTCCAGGCCGGCTCAACCAGATTGCCATCCAGCGGAATATGGGTCAGCTCGCCGGTGTTGAGGTTTAAAATGTAAGGCTGATTATCGTTGCCCTCGCCAAATTCGCCTTTGCCCGCCGAAATAACAACCTGTTCGCCGTCGGGATGCCAGCCAAAACCCCAAAAGCGGTCGGGGTTAAAGCCTTCGTCTTCAAGAAAGCGGCCAAGCAGTTCATCATTAAAATTGAACAGGCACACCCCTTCGCCGCCGGCGTCGGTGTGGTGGCACGGTTCCAGCCGCAGCGCCTCTGCCGGGGAGATGGCGTCGTCTGGCACAAGGGTTGTGTCCGGGTTGAGCCATTGCGGGGAAAAGCTGTTGGCCCACGTCCAGGGGAACTCTTCGATGCGCTGCGGGGCATCGGTTTCAACAAGCTGGGGCTGGCAGTCGACGTCAAAATAGGCAACCCGCCGGCCATCGGCGCTGAACATCCCGCCGATAGTGTCGCAATCGTGGGTGTATTCGGTGCGGGCCATTCGCTCTATTTTTTTGCCGGCAGCGGAAATAACCCAGAGATCGCGGGTCAGCGGAAAATCCCAGCTACAATCTTTCATCAGCGCCACCACAATTCGCTCGCTGTCCGGCGACCACTGCGGGTAAAAGCTACAGCCGGCGCTGGCCTGGGTGAGCAGTTCCACTGATTCTGAGCCATCGACCCGCATTTTGCGCAGGTTACCGCTGCTATGAAACACCACCCACTCGCCATCGGGACTCCAGGCCGGGAACAGGTCGTTGCCGTTTTGGGGCAGCGGCGTTAACTGCTGGCCGGCCAATTCAAACATGTACAGCCGGTTTTCGATGTCAGAGTCTTGGTTGGGGTTGCGGGCGGAAAGGATTAACCGGTGGCCATCAGGACTCCAGGCGGCCACGCCGGCAAATTCCAGGCCGGCATCCGCCAAAATGGGGGTGACGTCATCACCCTCTGGCGAGTAAACACACATACCGGGGCCGTCGTCCCGCCACTCGCACGGTTGAGCGTACCGATCGGCGGGGAGCGTTTCCAGCAGATTGGGGATTGGTTCAGC
>CAYOXS010000385.1:4399-4873 GCA_964407935.1 uncultured Caldilineaceae bacterium | reverse complement strand
AAATCGCCAGCCCCTGCGCCCGTATTTCCGGGCAGTGGCTGCCCAGCGGATATTTACGGTGGGCGCTGAGGCACATCGTCAGCACCGGCACGCCGCTGTTGGCGATGGCCCGGCGCAGCGCGGCCCGTTCCGAGGCCGGCCAGTCCAGCCGGGCCAGGCGGGTTTCGCTCTCGTCAATCGAAATATCGATAAAATCGTAGCCCGCTTGCGCCGTTTTGCTCAACCGCTCGTCCCACGACCACTCGGCGGGCAACGCTTTTTCATAAAGACCAACGGGTGTTCTAAACTCAAGTTTCATTATCAGACCGCACTCAATCTCCAGCCAGAGTCCGAAAACTTTGCTTTTCGGGACAAAGCCCGCTTTTTGTTTCCTGTTGAAAGGCTGTGGTTTTGGGGGGGGAAGCCGCCCCCAAAAACACACCCCCCCCCAACACCCCCCACCCCCCCCCCGGGGCGGGGGCCCCCGCAGTGTTG
>CAYOXS010000385.1:0-4389 GCA_964407935.1 uncultured Caldilineaceae bacterium | reverse complement strand
AAACGCGGCCCAAAACCACAGCCACACCTCATTCCCCCCTCTCCCGCGGACGGGAGAGGAGACCAGGGAATTGAGGGAGCGAAAAGTTTAGCGCGACAACGGCACAACCACCTGGTCGATGCCCCAGACTGTGACCTCTTCAACCACAACGTGCGGCGGCAGTTTGCAGGTATCTACCACCACCTGGGCCACGTCTTCGGGGCGCAATTTTAGTTCGGCAAATTCCGCCGGGTTAACGCCACTGGTCGCTTTTTGGAAGCCGGTGCTGGCCGCAGCGGGAATAACGCAGGTTACGCGGATGTTGTCCGGCTGGAGTTCCGTGTACAGCCCCTTTGAAAAGCCGAGCACGCCCCACTTGGCCGCGGCGTAAACCGACCAGCCCGGCCAGGCGGCCTTGGCGCACACCGAGGCAAAATTGATGATGGTGCCGCGCTTCTGGCTGCGCATCATGGGGGCAAAGATTCGCGAGCCGTAGATCACGTTGTACAGATTTAACTTGATGTTATAGTCTATTTTATCGAGCGGCTGCTCCGCGGTATCCACCACCGACACCCCGCCGCCGGCGATGTTCAGCAGCATATCCAGCCGGTCATATTTTGAGCGGACAAAATCGTAAACCGCTTCCCAATCCTCGGGCTTAATCACATTCATGTGGAAATAGGAGTCGCAGCCAATTTCCTGCTGCACGCTTTGCAGGACATCTTCGCTATCAAACGAAGCAATGATAACTTTAACGCCCTCTTCTACCAGTAATTTGGCCGTGGCCTTGCCATAACCGCTGGTGCCGCCCGTGACTAACGCTACTTGATCGGCGATACTTGCCATGATTTAATCCTCCTGAATTTCATAGTGCTGATAGGTTGATTTATAAATTTACGGGACCGGCGCTAACAGGGCGTCGATCTCGGTGTACGCTTCAGTTGATAAGGCCCAATTGGCCGCCTCAATCGTCTCTTCGATCTGCCCCGGCCGGCGCGCGCCGACAATGGCCGCTGTGATTTCTGGCCGGTGCAGCACCCAGGCCACCGCCAACTGGGCCATTGTTTTGCCGGTGCGGGCGGCGATGGGCCGCAGTTTTTCGATGAGCGCCAGGTTGGCGCTGAGCGCCGGCTCCTGAAAATCGGGGTTGCTGGCTTTGCGCCAGTCATCTTCCGGCAGGGCGGCGATGCGTTCCTGGGTGTATTTGCCGGTCAACAGCCCGGATTGCATGGGGCTATAGGCGATGACCCCAATCTCGTTGGCGCGGCAGTAGGGCAGCAGTTCGGCTTCAATGCCGCGATTGAGCAGGCTGTACGGCGGCTGCACCGAGGCCACCGGGTGGATGGCCTGCGCGCGCTCAATCTGCGCCACACTGAAATTGGACACGCCGGCATAGCGCACCTTGCCGGCCTGCACCAGCCCGGCGATGGCTTCCCAGGCCTGCTCAATGTCCGCGTCCGGCACCGGCCAGTGAATCTGGTACAGGTCAATCACCTCAACGTTAAGGCGGCGCAGGCTGGCTTCGGCCTCGCGGCGCACGCTGGCGGCGGTGAGGCGGTTGTAAACATCGGGGCTGCCTTCGTCCCAGACTAGGCCGCACTTGGTGGCGATGATCACTTCATCGCGCCGGCCTGTGATGGCCTGGCCCACCACTTCTTCGGAATGGCCCTGGCCGTAGGCCGCGGCGGTATCAATCCAATTGATCCCCAACTCCAGGCCGTGGCGGATGGCGGCAATCGAGTCCCGGTCGTCCTGGGGACCCCAGGCCCACTGCCAGCCGCCGCCGCCAATGGCCCACGTGCCAAAACCAATGGTCGTCAGATGAAGGTCGGTAAAGCCAAGTTTCCGTGTGTTCATGCCGGTGCTCCTTTCGTTTAATATCTCACTTAGCCGGTTACTTTTTCCCGCACCAGCAGATGGTTGAGGGCCACAGCGGTGAGCAGCACCGTGCCGGTGGCCAGATTTTGCCAGTAGGCCGGGATCACGGTCATCAGGCCGATGGTGACGCACATAATGATGATGGCCCCAACAATCGTCTTGGCCACCGACCCTTCGCCGCCGGAGAAGGCGGTGCCGCCCAGCAGCACGGCGATGATGCAGGCCAGCTCCATCCCGTCGCCGGAGAGCGGGTCGCCCAGCGACATGTAGCTGGCCCGGGCCACGCCGGCCAGCGCGGCAAAAAAGCCAACGATGATGTAGAGCAGCCAGACCACCAGCACCGCGTTAATGCCGGAAAGCGCCGCCGCGGTGGGGTTGCCGCCAATCGCCGCGGCGTATTTGCCCAAAATTGTTTTGCGCTGAACAACAACCAGGGCGAGGATAACCAGCACCGCCACGTAAAACGCCAGCGGCAGCCCCAACAGCACATCGGCGCGGGCGTAATTGTTAATCCAGGCGGGCATGGCGCGCTCGGTGCTGCCCTTAATGGCCGACAGCCCGTCGGGCACAATCAGCAGCGCCGTGCCTTTGTACAGGCTCAGCGTAACCAGCGTGGCGATGACCGGCGTGATCCGCAGCTTCATCACCAGCAGCCCGTTGAGCGCGCCCAGTGCAATCCCCACGATCAGGGTGATGACCAGCGCCGGCAAAAAGCCGACGCCGTTCAAAATCATCAGGGCAAAAACCACGGCGCTCAGGCTCATGGCGCTGCCCACGGACAGGTCGATGTAGCCGGAGATCATCAGCAGGGTAAACGCGCCGCTCACGGTGAGGATGGGCACGGCGCTGCGCAGCAGGTTGATAATGCTGTCCGGGCTGAGAAAATGGCCCCGCTCAAACATAGCGACCTGGTCCAGTTTGGCCATGCTGAAGGCAAACACCACCAGCGCCAGCACCACGTAAATGTAGAACCGCTTGATATTCGCTCGCAGCGCCGCCGACCGGTCTAACTGGAAGGGGAGCGCGTCTTCCTGCACGCTTTTCATATTAATGTAATCCTTTGCTAGTAGCGCTTTTGACATGCCGCACCTCCTTAACCCTTTCTTCTGTTCAGAGCAAAACTCTGGGCCAGAATGGCCACAAATACGGCGATGGCTTTCAGCGTAAACTGCCAGTCCGGCGACAGCAGCAGCCCGGTGGCCGCCGACGTGACCACGGTGAGAATGAGCGCGCCGACAAACATGCCCAGCACGGAACCAAAGCCGCCGGTAATACTCACCCCGCCCAGCAGCGCCACCACCAGCGCGTCAAACTCGTAGCCCATGGCCCGGCTTGAAACCCCGGCCTTAAATTCTGAGGCCAGCAGGATGCCGGTGACGCCGGCCAGAAAAGAACTGAGGATGAACAGCGCGGTCAGGTGGCGGCCCACGTTAACGCCGGAGAGCCGGGCCGCGGCGGCGTTGGCCCCGATGAGGTAGGTGCGCCGGCCCGATACGGTTTTTCGCTCAAAGATAAAGGCGGCGGCCAGCAGCACCAGCATAATCAGCACCGAAACCTTGATGAACGTGCCGGGGATGGCCATATTGCCCACCACCCCAAACACGTCGGGCAGGCTGGTGTTGCGCTGCGCGCCCTGGGTAATGACCTGGGCAATGCCGCGGGCCAGCATCATGGTGCCCAGCGTCACAATGATCGATGGCACTTTGAGCCGGGTCACAAAGAAGGCGTTGAGCGCGCCGATACCCATCGCGCAGAGCAGGGCCAGCCCCACGGCCACGCCGTAAGGCAGCCCCAGCCCATTGGCCAGCGCGTTCTGCGACACATTGACTCCCTGGCAGAAATAAACGGACAGCACGCCGGTGAGGGCGATAACGCCGCCCACCGACAGGTCAAAATTGCCGGTAATCAGCAAAAACGTAACGCCGATGCCGATAATGATGATGTACCAGTTGTTGGTGATCAGGTTGAGCATGTTCTGGGGCTGGTAGAAGTTGGGCACAAAAACCACGGCAATGCCAAACAGAAAGAGCAGCACGCCGACCATCAACAGGGTGATGAACGATTCGTTGCTCATTTTGCCGCCAATGGACGGCGTGGGCAGGACTTGCTTGATTTTGAGTTCCATTGCCTATTCTCCGCCCGTTACAATATGGATAATCTTTTCGCTGTCCACGTTGTCGCCGTTGGGCATAGCCGCCTTCAGGCTGCCGTCAAACAGCAGGTAGATGCTGTCGCAGATGTTCATAATTTCGGGCAGTTCCGAGGAGAAAATCATAATCGATTTCCCTTCCTTGGAGAGCCGCCGGATGATGTCGTAGATTTCGCTCTTGGCCCCCACGTCGATGCCGCGCGTCGGCTCATCGAGCATAAGCAGGTCGGCGTCTGCAAACAGGCATTTTGATAACACCACCTTCTGCTGGTTGCCGCCGGAGAGCTTTGAGGCTTCCTTTTCGGCGCTGTTGGTGGCAATTTTCAGCTTGTCAATGTAGTCAGCGGTCACGCTCTGTTCCGCCGCCGCGTTGATAAATCCGT
>CAYOXS010000384.1:2934-4925 GCA_964407935.1 uncultured Caldilineaceae bacterium | reverse complement strand
CGTTTATCAGCGCCAGCAGCTTTAATACGCCTCGCTTTTTTGAAGCGGACCCGCAGGCCGTAGATGGCACAATCCTGGGGGTTCCGTGGCACGCGGCCAACACGAGCGGCAGCAACCGGCAGTTTGTGGCCGACTACCAGGCCCGGTACGGTGCTGCTCCGGACCAGTTGGCGGCGCAGGCTTATACGGCCGTCTGGGTGCTGGCCACTTCGCTGCGGCGGATCGACTCCACGGACCGGGCCGCCCTGCGCGAGGCGCTGGCCGGCCTGGAGTTTATCGATACCCCGCTGGGCCTGTTTTCGTTTGACGATGCCCGCAACCCGGACCATCCGATTGTGCTGCAAGTAGCCCGGGATGGCCAATTTGTGCCGGTTACCCCAACCCCGGCTGCCCCTTAAGGTACTTTTGCCTCTGTACAATCAGCCAAAAATATGGTACTCTGATAGCCAGTTAATCCCGTGGTACTTTTTTCTTACTGACAACTAAATTCAATTAAGTGTATGCTTGGGGTACACGGGATAAGTTACCATCCCAATTTTCAAAGAAAGGAGGTTTTGAGCTATGTTATTTCTTCCGCGCGAAGAAGGCCAGGGTTTGGTAGAATACGCCCTCATCCTTGTACTCGTTGCCATTGTAGTTATCGCCATCCTGCTTCTGCTTGGGCCGGTAGTTGGTAACGTATTCAGCAACATTGTTGGCCAACTCTAAGAATCTATTTATTTGTAGTCTGCAATTTAATTTTTTATTCAAAAAACCCCTCGCAATTGCGAGGGGTTTTGTTTATTCTTCAAACGGAATAACCTGCTGGGCAAAATAGCGGGGGTAGTAATCAAAAATCACTTCATAGCTGGCGGTCTGGCCGGGGGCCAATTTGGGCGGGTCGCTGTAGGTGAAGCCCACGTTAACAACCCGGTTATCTCGATTGTAAACTACGGCGCCAACTTTGATCCGTTTGGCCGTAGTGCTGCCCACGTTTTGAATAGTTCCTTTGATGTGAAAGAAACCGGCATCGTCTTCAAAGCGTTTAACATTGATTACCGCCAATTGCGCCGTGTCCGGAGGCGTTACCGGGCGGGCCACCGCTCGCAAACTGTGAGAGGCCAGGCCGGCCGGCCGGCTGAGCGTAATCACAAAGGGTGATTTTTCGCCGGGGGGGATGACCTCGAGCATGGTTTTGCCGTTGGCCGTATCAATGATTGTGCCGGCGGCATCGTAAAAAGTAACGGTAATATCGGTTTGGCCCACGTCAAGGTTGGAGTCGTTGCGTACTTCACCGACAATGGTCAGGGTGTTAAAGCCATCGGTGTAATTGTTATCGCTCACCAATCCCAGCAACACGGCATCGGGCGGCAGGGCGGTGGGGGCGGCTATCACGCTGGCTTTGGCCACATCGAGCTGGCTGGGAACTGTGCCGGTACCGCCGGCTTTGGGGGCAAAGGTGGCGGCCCAAACCTGGGCCAAAATTTGTGGCTGATTCTTTTCAGTTTTGGTCAGCCGGTAATTATAAATTGTGCCAAACCGGAGCTGGCGGTCGATGAACGCCGGCTGTGTGGTTTGCGCTTTGTGCAGATACACCCCAAAGCCGCTGCCCATATCGCTGAAAACCTGGTAGGTGACAGCGCCATCGAGCGGCGCCCAACTCAAGGCCATGCTGCCGTTGGTCAGCGGTGTGGCGGCAAAATCAGCAACGGGCAGACTTGCCGCGGTTAGCCCGCCGGCGGCGTTGTTGAAGCCGGAAACGCTGCCGGCCATGGCAATCCGAGCTTCTTTGGTGGGGGCCGGCGCGGCGGTTGGGTTGGCTGTTGCCGTGGGGCTGGGCGTGGCGGTTAACGTTGGAGTTGGAGTGGATGTGGCCGACGGCCGGGCGGTTGCGGTGGCGGTAGAAGTGGGCCGGGGCGTGGGCGTTCGAGTCGCGGTGGGAGTGGCCGTTGGCGTTGAACTGGGCCGCGGTGTAGCGGTTTTTGTGGCGGTGGGACTCGGCAGGTTGGTAG
>CAYOXS010000384.1:0-2834 GCA_964407935.1 uncultured Caldilineaceae bacterium | reverse complement strand
TGGGCGTGTCTGTTGGAGCCGGGGTAAACGTGGCCGTTGGCGATGGCTCTTGCGCCAGCGCGATGGCTTGCTCGGTGAGAGTTGGTGGGTTGGCCGGCGGCGGTACCGGGGCAATGTTCACCGGCGGAATGGCCGTTGGTGTAACGGGAGACGCAGTTGGCGTGTTGGCGGGATTGGCCGCTGGCAATGGGGTCGGTTTAGTATTTTGAGTGGTTGGGATGGGCGGGGCGCCGGCAAGATTCTGGTGGCCTGCCGGTGTTAAATTGAGAAGCCCTCTGTTTAAAACAAAGTAACTCAGTACACAAAAAACCACAAAATTGAGCAGTAATAAATAGGCTAAAAATACATACTGCCACGGTTTCCAGTTTCCCATCAGACTGTAGCTAGCGGACCTTGGTAAAAATTACTTCAAACGAATAGTGGAACAACGAGTTTGCGACGCCGTTGCCGGTGGCCTCGCAGACTTCGTTGCGGGGAATATCGGGGCTGATGGGGCCGACAACCTGGCTGAGGCCATCTTGTACCTCAACGAAATAAGTGCCTTTGAACATTGCAAAATCGGTCAGGCCGGGGTCTTCCATTTTTGTGCCGGTGGTTAAAATTGCCTCGCCGCCATTGCCGCCTTCCCAATATACCCGCAGCTTTATGCCGGGGATGCCGTTGCCGTTGGTATCGCGAACGTAGGCAAAAATATGGTGTTTGCCCGCGTTTTCACACGGCGTCAGTTGCCGCACCGTACCCACGTAATCAAACTCCGGTGTGGGCGTGTCTGTTGGAATGGGTACGGCCGTGGCTCTGATGGGAGTTTTGCTTGGAATTGGGGTGATGGTGGGGGTGTCGGTGGGCGGCGGCGGAATAGTTGGCGAGGGAGTCCAGGTGGGCACCAGGGTATTAACTGGTGTGGCAATTTCTATGCCGCTGGTTGGAGTAAAGGTGGGCATGGGCGTGCGCGTCGCCGGCGCCTGGGCCAGCACTATCGCAAACCGACCGCCGGATTGAATCGCCAGCAACCAAACCAGCCCGCCTAAAACAACCATATTGACCAGGGTCAACATCGATATTAAAAAGGTCCATTGCTGGTCGGAAATGGCTGCGATTTCACGTTTTAGCCCATTCATCATCAGGCCATTGTCAATTCATCGGTCTAATAAATAGCTAAATGGCGGAGATAGGTTGCTAGCGTCCTTTTCGCCTTGGCTATTTTAGCCAGATGTTGGGACCCTATCCCCGCCATAGCTCACAAAGAAATGATCTTAACGGCAGATGCAAAATGATTTACTGACGTTAAGTTACTGCCTCCAAATTGTGCCTGTGTTGCTCTGAATATGATTGACCACTATTTGTAGGGTATGCACAATAATTCTACACAATATGTAGGTGTTTTGGCAAGTTGCAACTTGACATATTCATTATATCACCGCTCAAACGTTATGGCAAGTAAAAATTATGTTAACCTCAATTCCAATAAAAAACGCCCGGCCGTATTCAACGGCCGGGCGTTTGGATTTGTTGCGAGCGTTGTTAATTCAGTTGAACTTCAACCTGAGGTGGCTCAACAACCGCCACCCCCAGCGCATCACCGAAAGGGACAGCGGAACTCAGCGCCTCCTCCAGTACTTCGTCGATGGTTTCAGCCTGCGTAAAGGTCATCTCGCGGCGAACATCTTCCGGCACGTCGTCCAGGTCGGCCTCGTTCAGTTTGGGGAAGATGACGGTTTTTAGCCCCGCCCGGTGCGCCGCCAGCACTTTTTGCTTCAACCCGCCGATAGGCAGCACCTGCCCCTGCAGGCTCACCTCGCCGGTCATACCCACGTCGGAGCGAACAGGCCGCCCGGTGAGCAGAGACACCAGCGCCGTGACCATCGTTACCCCCGCCGAAGGGCCGTCTTTGGGCACCGCGCCCGCCGGCACGTGCAGGTGAATATCGGCGTTGTCAAACTTGTCAGAATCGATGCCCAGTTCCTGCCCGTGCGAGCGCACGTAGCTGAGCGCAATCTGGGCGCTCTCTTTCATCACGTCGCCCAGGTGGCCGGTTAGGGTGAGCCGGTCTTTGCCGGGCATGCGGGTGGCTTCAACAAAGAGCACATCGCCGCCCACGGCGGTTACGGCCAGACCGGTGGCCACGCCGGCTTTTTCGGTGCGCAGGGCGGCCTCAAAGTGGAATTTGGCCTTGCCCAGATAGTCGGATACCTGGTTGGCATCGATGTGAAAAGTCTTGCCATCGCCGTTGGGCGAGTCGCCGGCCGCTACTTTGGTGGCCACTTTGCGGGCCACGCGGCCAATTTCGCGTTCCAGGTTGCGCACGCCGGCTTCGCGGGTGTAATCGTGAATGATGCGCCGAATGGCCTCTTCGCTGTAGTTGATCTCGTCATCGCGCAGGCCATTGGCCTTGATCTGGCGCGGGATGAGATAACCCCGGGCAATTTCAACTTTTTCATACTCGGTGTAGCCATCGAGCTGGATCAGTTCCATCCGGTCGCGCAGCGGGCCGGGAATGGTATCGAGCGTGTTGGCCGTGGCGATGAACATCACCTGGCTCAGATCAAAATCCACATCAAGGTAATGATCGCGGAAGGCGTAATTTTGCTGCGGGTCCAGCACTTCCAGCAGGGCGCTGCTGGGGTCGCCGCGCCAATCCGAGCCGATTTTGTCCACCTCATCGAGCATGAAAACCGGGTTGCGAGTTTGCACCCGTTTGAGCGCCTGAATCACCCGGCCCGGCATCGCGCCGATGTAGGTGCGGCGATGGCCGCGAATTTCGGCCTCATCGCGCACGCCGCCCAGGCTCATGCGGGTAAATTCGCGCCCCAGCGAGCGGGCAATGCTGCGGCCCA
>CAYOXS010000383.1:0-4944 GCA_964407935.1 uncultured Caldilineaceae bacterium | reverse complement strand
CCCACCACGCCCGGCACCGACCACTCCCGCGAGTATGTGCCGGTGCTCATCAGCGGTGCGGCGGTTAACCCCGGCGTGAACATTGGCGTGCGCAGCACCTTTGCCGATCTGGCCGCCACCATCGCCGATACGTTGGGCGTAGAGCCGCCGCCGCAGGGCGTCAGTTTTAAATCGATGATTCTGGAGTGAAATAAAAAAGCCTCCGGGCGGGGAACCCGGAGGCTTTTTTCTGCTCTGGGGAGAGCGTTACCGCTTAACAAATTTGATGGCGTCAAAGGCAATCTGAGTGCTGCCCTGCGCCTCGCCGGTGACATCGCTCAGCACCACAAACTCATTGCCGCGACCGTCAAAGTAGTAAATGCCCAAACTGACAAACTCGTTGCTGTAGCGGCTCTGGTTGAGGGTGCGGTCGGCCACCCGGCCAAAATGCTGAATGCGATAGGTAGCGCTGCCGGTTGTGGCGCGGTCGCCAGGGATGTAGGCGTACACCTCGTAATTGCCGTCAGAGGGCAAATCGGGCGTCCACATAGCTGTGTTGACCGGAGTAGACGTTTTATTGTAAGTCCAGAAAAAGTCGCTGCTAACCCCGCCCCGACCAACGCCCGGCGGCGGGCCGTACCAGGTAAAGCCGGAGTCGCGGTTATCAACGTAAACGCCGGGGGTATCCGGGGTGGGGATGGTGTCATCGTAGTCGCCGGGGTCTTCATCGATGCTGAAATGCACCACAGCGTTGCCAACGTGATCGTAATATTCAACCCGAATGGTGCGGAAGCCTTCTTTGATGGGCACAATGCCGACCTCGTAATTGACTTCCTGATCAAACCACGAGTCGTAAATGATCTTGTCGTCAATGTACACCCGCATGCCGTCATCGTGCTGTACCCGGAAGGTGTAATGCCCGGCCTTCAGGTAAATAGAGCGGGTCCAGCGCACCGAGAAGTTGTCGCGCGGCACTTTGGCCGCCGCTGAACCGCTGTTCCAATCAAAACTGATGGCGCTGTCCTGGCGGCTCATTACGGGGCTACCCTGCAAACTGCGATTATCAAAATAATCGCCTTTCCAGGCACCCAGAATATCGTCATCGCCGGCCAGCAGCAACCAATCGAGGTTGACAAAAGCGCGGCCGGTATTTTCAAAATAGGCCACCTGCACTTCATAGTCGCCGGCCTGTTCCAGCCGGATTTTGGCCTGCACTTTGTCTTTAATGCCCACACTCCAGGCATCGATCAAAATTTTGCCATCGATCCAGACCCGGGCGCCGTCATCGCCGGACAGGGTGAACAGGTAAGTTCCTTTTTCAAAATGCATGCGCCGGGTAAAGCGGGCCGAAAAGCCATCCACCGGGATTTCCGGCGAGGGGGAGCCGAGACCCCAATCGTGCCCAAAAGCCGACTCGAACACCACCAGGCGAGGCTGCCCGGACAGGCCGGGGTTTTCAAAATATTCTGCCCGCCAGCTCAGTTTTTTCAGCGGCGCAGCTTGCGAAGCCAGCGGGAACGCGGCCAGCACAATCAACAGCAAAATCAAGGCCCAGATAGTTTTTCTCACAATGTACCTCCTTGTTTTCCTGGGGCGGAACAACGGACGTTCTATTCAGCCAGACTGCGCCACTTGAGCGTGGCGGCCACGGCACTGACAAACAGGGCCAGCAGCACCACAATCCCAACAATAACCACCACTACCAGCGAGCCGTCGTCGCCGTAGCCGGTTACCGGCAGGGGAGCCACATTGCCCTGCGGCACGGCGTTGGTCTGGTTGAAGGCATCGATGGTCCCACCAGCAGGGACAGTATTTTCCGGCACCGCCAGTTCATCGGCGGGCGACGGCGCGGCCGGCGCTTCGTTGGCTACTTCGGCGGCGGGAAGTTCGGCGGCAGGCTCGTTGTTCAGGGCGACCGCCTGCGCCACCGGAGCCTGAAAGCCTTCCGGGGCTGGCCCGACAAAACTAATATCATCCAGATCAAATATGACGGAGCCGTTATTGACCCACTTTTTCCAGCCGCGAATGAACACAGTCAGTTTATCGGTTTTGGCGGTAATGGTGGTATCAAAGGTATCAAACCGATAAGTTTGGCCGGCGGCCAGCGTCATGGACTGCTCGTCCCAGGGAAATTCCTGCCAGGCGTCGGGCGAAACCAGTTCCCAGGCGGTGCCGCCGTTGGCGTCAACGGCGTATTGCAGCCGGTAACCGTAGTCAGACAGTTCGGTGCTGCCCTCGTCGCTGCGAATCAGGCCGCGGACGGTCAGTTTGTACTGCTGGCCGGGCACCACCGATACAGTCTGATAAATGCCGGCGTAGCGGTCCTGCTCCTGCGCTTCTTTAATTTCGATACGTTGGGCGTAGTCGCCGCTGCTCACCACCGCCGGCCAATCGTCGTAATTCCAGCCGACAACGGCGCTGCCGTTGCTAAACGCGCCCCAGCCGTAGCCAACGCCAAATTCTTCCTGAAAACCGCCTTCAAAGCCGCCGTTAACCAGCACATCCTGCAAACCCGGCTGCGCCTGCTGAGACAGAGCCTCGCGCGGCGGATAAACAAACAACACACTGATAATCAGCGCGGTCCCAATCACTCGCCATAAATTCAGGTGTATCATGCGTACTCTCCCCTTGCTGGTCCACAGTCAACCCATACAAAGCGCCGACTTTACATATCCATTTTACATAACTTCTGGAAAGGTGTCAATTAGTTGTCATAATCTTATCAACCGGGATATTGTGGGTGGCGGGCTACAGGAGGGCTGCATTTTGTAAAAAAGTGAGGTTGTGAAGAAAACCGAAATTGACTATAATCCCAGCCATCTACGGGAGGCGTTATGTCTCAAAAAAATACAACCAAACATTTATTTACTTCACCCGCCGCTGTTTTAGTTGCCGGCGATTTACTGGTAATTTTGAGCTTTGTAGCGATTGGCCGCCAGAGTCACGCCCTGTCTACCGCTGATCTGGCTGCCGACCTGCTGACCGCGCTGCCATTTGTGGCCGGTTGGTTTGTTGTGGCGCCCTGGTTTGGCCTGTACCGGGCCGCCGTGAGCACAACCACCGCCCAATTGCTGCCGCGACTGGCCCTCACCTGGCTTGTGGCCATCCCTTTGAGCCATATTCTGCGCGCCCTGCTGCTACAGCGGCCCATCCCCGGCGGTATTCCGTTTACATTTGTGCTGGTGTCACTGGCTTACCTGGGAGTAGTGATGCTGGTTTGGCGGCTGGCTTACGTATGGTGGGCTAACCGCGCCGCCCGGAGCGCGCAGCTGTGAGCGCCGGGCGGCGGCCGTGGTGGCTGCTCATTTACAAGCCCGAGGGGCTGGTCACGACTATTGAGGATCAATCCCGGCCCGGCGAGCGCGTTTTTGTCATCAGGGGTGAGCCGATGGTGCGGGCGCTGGCCTGGCTAACGTGCGGTCCCGTTGCGGCTCTGCTGGCCATTGCTGCGCTCACAGTGCTGGCAGTGGCCATTAATTCGCAGGCGCAGCCGGGGCTGGTGCGATTGTTGCTGGTGGGGGCGTTTTTGGCGCTGCCGGCGCTGGCCTGGGTAGCAGCCATTGTGGTTGCCAACCGGATTTCGGGCCAATATGTGCGGGCCATTAAAGAGGCAGAAACGCAGGAATGCGTGATTCGGCTTAATCAAAAGGATGGCACATTTAGCTGCAAACCCGCGCGCGGCGAGTGGTTTGAATTGAGGTATGAGCAAATTCTGCGGGCGCGGGTTGTGCCGGCGCTCGGCGCGCAAAACAGCGCCGCGGTGAACCTGATACTGGAAACAAGCGACGGCCCGCTGGTACTGCTCAACGACAGGGTAGGCAATCACGCTCAAAAAGCGGACGTGGCTCAGGAAATTGAAATCGCGCTGCAAAAATTTGCCGCAAATAAAAATCCCTCCGGCTGAGCGAAGGGATTTTTTAGCGGGCTACTGCCGCCGTTAATCTTCTTCCAGTTCCACCCTGATTTTGCCGCTGATAACCTGGGCCTGCACTTCCTGCATAATCCCCTGAATGGGCGGCGTCACCACTTTTGACACGCTCGGCCGGATGGGAGCCATCATCAGGCCGCCCTCGGCAAAACCGTAACTTTTCACCACCCCACCTTCAAATTTGCCGTGTTTGATGGCCTCAACCGCGTCCAGAATGGGCCGGCCCACATTTTTAATGCGGCTGGTCAGCACAGCTTTAGGGGCCAGGTAGCTGTGGTCGCCGCCGGTGCTGATAATCCATTTGCCAAAATTTTTGGCCGTATCGATAGCGCCCAGCCCGCAGCGGCCGGCCACCTGGTAAATAACATCTGCGCCGAGCATGTACTGGGTTTCGGCCAGCAACGCGCCTTTGACCGGGTCATCAAACTCGCCGACATAATCCGAGATAAAGCTGATGGACGGATCGACATTTTTGACTCCCTGGGCAAAGCCCAGCTCGATGCGCCGGACAATCGGCGTAACGCCGCCGCCCATAAAGCCCACAATGCGGGTTTGGGTTACCAGCGCAGCCAGCACACCTACCACAAAATCACCCTCGTACTCCCGGTAAATCGCCGACCAGACGTTGTCCCCTTCGCCGGCGTAATCGATGAGCGCAAACCGTTTATCGGGAAACTTGGCCGCAACCTCATTAATCGGCGCGGCATTGCTGTAGCCAACCGCCACAATCAAATCAAAATCAGACTTTGCCCATTCTTCAATGGTTACAGCATTTAGCATTGGATTTTGCCAGGTAGCGTACTCAAATTCAATGCCGTGAACTCGTTGTGCTTCTTCAATACCGGCAAACGCGGAGTCGTTAAAAGATTTGTCTCCCAGGCCACCAATACTAAGTTGCAAGCCTACTTTTAGTTTATTGGACATCGTCTAAACCCTTTGTATGATTTGCGCCAGATGTCCCCCCACCCTGGCAGAACCCGGATATTCAAGAGGAAAAATGAGGCTGAACCTTGGCTTTCTATTATATCATCCCTTAT
>CAYOXS010000382.1:0-4946 GCA_964407935.1 uncultured Caldilineaceae bacterium | reverse complement strand
TGAGCATTTTCCTAATTCCTGACTCCTGACCCCTGATTCCTATTTTCACAGGAGATTGACTAATGCCAACTCAAACTGAAAGTACCCCCACCCCAACTGGCCGGCCCTATATGCCCGCTGGTTACGGGTTGACTCCCGTTGAAGCCGACAAACTGCTGCCGTGGAGTTGGGCCGCTGAACGGCTGGTCGCCTCGCGCAATTACTGGATTTGTACCACCCGGCCCGATGGCCGGCCGCACGCTTCGCCGGTGTGGGGGGTGTGGCTGCCAAACGCGCTTTACTTTGGCACCGACCCGCTGTCGACGAAGGGCAAAAATCTGGCAACGAATCCGGCGGTAGCGGTCCATCTGGAAAGCGGCGATGAGGTGGTGATGTTTGAGGGCGTAATTGAAACGCTGGCCGATACCAGCCTGTGGCCGCAACTGGACGCCGCTTACATGGCCAAGTACAACCTCAACCTTTCGGAAGCCGGGGGTGAGGCCTCGATTTTGGTGGCGCGGCCCCGCTTTGTGCTGGCCTGGCTGGAAAGTGATTTTCCCAACACGGCCACCCGCTGGCAGTTCTAAATTTTTTAAGTTGCAGAGTCGCAGGGTGATAACAGGCCAGCATGGACAACCGGCAGAACCTCGCAATTTACCGGCGCTGGGCGCCCGTATACGATCTGTTTTTCAAGCCGGTATCTGCCCGCGCCCGGCGGCGAGCCATCAACCTGCTGGCGCTGCAACCCGGTGAACGGCTGTTTTTGCCCGGCGTGGGTACCGGCCTGGATTTGCTGCTCCTGCCGCCGGGGATCGGCGTGGTTGCCGGTGATTTGAACCCGGTTATGCTGCGGCGGGCCGCCGCCAAACCGCTGGCCAACGGCCTGCACCTGCTCGATGCGCAGCGGCTGGCCCTGCCCAACGCGTGCTGCGAGGCGGCGCTGCTGAGCCTGATTGTCAGCGTGGCCCCGGACGGCGCGGCGGTGCTGGCCGAAGCCAGCCGCGTGCTCAAACCCGGCGGACGGGTGGTGATATTTGACAAGTTTCTGCCGGAGCGGGCCGGGCTGTCGGCGGGCCGGCGGCTGTTGGGCGCGGTTGCGGCCGGCCTGGGCACCGATATTAATCGCCGGCTGGGCGATATTCTGACCGGCGCGCCCGATCTTTCTCTTGACCATAATGAGCCGTCGCTGTTAGGCGGGCAGTATCGGCTGGTGCGGTTGTGGAAAAAAGGCCCGGCCTAACTTTGGACAGGTGATTTGCTTTGCGGCAGCGTTTATACTGTTCGTATCGATGAGCAACAGAAAGGACAATAACTGTGACCCAAAGAAATGAAGCCGACAAAATTATCAAAAAGCATGTAATCTGGGCGCTCGGCGGCGGGCTGATTCCGGTGCCGCTGCTGGATTTTGCCGCCGTAACCGCCATTCAGATTGATATGCTCAGCCAGCTCACCCGCCTGTATGGGGTAGATTATGATGCCGCCACCGGCAAATCTTTTGTGGCTGCGCTGACCGGCACCACGTTTGCCAAAATTGGCTCCAGCCTGCTCAAAATTGTCCCCGGCATTGGCAGCGTGTTGGGTGGGGTGTCGATGTCCATTTTGTCCGGGGCGTCTACCTACGCCGTGGGCCGAGTGGCCGTTGAGCATTTTGAGTCGGGTGGAAATTTGTTTGACGTGAATTGGGACGCGGCCAAAAAGGTGTACCACGACTTTTTTGAAGAGGGCAAAGAAGTGGCCTCGGATTTGAAGGAAAAGGGTGCGGCCGGCGGCGCTGCTTCAGTAATTGACGAATTGGAACGACTGGAATCGCTGCGCAGTAAAGGTGTCATCACCGGGGAAGAATTTGCGGCTCTCAAGCAAAAGTTGATGGAACAGGCATAGCGGCGATCAATCGCAGAGAAGGCAAAGGGCGCAAAGGGTTTATAAACATTTTGCGCCCTTTATGGTTGATTAACTTTCAGTCAGACCGTCCGCACGCCTTCGAGTACCCGCCGCAAAAATTCGCCGGTGTGGCTGGCCTCTATCTGGGACACCTGCTCCGGCGTGCCCTCGGCGATGATCTGCCCGCCGTCGTCACCGCCTTCCGGTCCCAAATCCACAATCCAGTCCGCGCTTCTGATCACATCCAGATTGTGCTCAATTACAATCACCGTGTTGCCGGCGTCGGTGAGCCGGTGCAACACATCGAGCAGCTTTTGAATATCGGCAAAGTGCAGGCCGGTGGTTGGCTCATCGAGAATATACACGGTGTCGCCGGTGGCCACGCGGCTCAATTCTTTGGCCAGCTTCACCCGCTGGGCTTCGCCGCCGGAAAGGGTGGTGGCGCTCTGCCCCAGCTTCACGTAATCCAAGCCGACATCGTGCAGGGTGGTTAAAACGCGGTTGATGCGCGGGATGTTCTCAAAAAAGTCCAGCGCCTCGGCCACATCCATGTCCAGCACCTGAGCGATGTTTTTGCCTTTGTACTTTACTTGCAGCGTTTCCTTATTAAAGCGCAGCCCCTTGCACACATCGCAGGTAATCCACACATCCGGCAGAAAGTGCATTTCCACCAGTTTTTGGCCGTAACCCTGGCAGGCTTCGCAGCGGCCGCCCTTTACGTTAAAACTGAAGCGGCCCGGTTTGTAACCACGCGCCTTGGCTTCAACCGTTTCGGCAAACAGGGCGCGAATATCGTCCCAGACTTTAACGTAGGTGGCCGGGTTGCTGCGCGGCGTGCGGCCAATGGGGTCCTGCGTAATGTGGATAACTTTATCCACGCTGTCCAGCCCGTCGAGCCGTTCGTAGTGGCCGGGGCGCTCGTGGGCGCGGTGGAGCTGGCGGGCCAGCGCCGGGTAAAGCGTTTCGGTGATGAGGCTGCTTTTGCCGCTGCCGCTCACCCCGGTGATGGCCGTAAAACAGCCCAGCGGAAAACGGGCGGTAACGTTATGCAGGTTGTGGTGGGTGACGCCGCCCAGCTCCAGCCAGCGGCCGTTGGGGTTGCGCCGGCCATCGCCGCTGAGCACCACCAGCGAACCGGCCAGATACTGCCCGGTCAGCGAGTTTTTGCTGTGCTTGATTTGGGCCGGCGTGCCTTCAAACACCACCTCACCGCCCTGAATGCCCGCGCCGGGGCCAAAATCGATGATCCAGTCGGCGGACTCCATTGTTTCTTCATCGTGCTCTACCACCAGCACGGTGTTGCCCAAATCCCGCAGGCGGAGCAGGCTTTCCAGCAGGCGGCGGTTGTCGCGCTGGTGCAGGCCAATGGACGGCTCATCGAGGATGTACATGACCCCCACCAGCCCGGAGCCAATCTGCGAGGCCAGCCGGATGCGCTGCCCTTCGCCGCCGGACAGGGTGGGCGCGGGCCGGTCCAGCGTGAGGTAGTACAGCCCCACATCGAGCATAAATTTGAGCCGGTCGCGGATTTCCTTGAGCAGCTCTTCGGCCACTTCGAGCTGCTGGTCGCCCAGTTTTTGCACCGGCGGCGCGGGCCGGTGCGCGCCGTTGTGGCCCGGCTCAACCACGCCGCGGGTGCGCAGTTCTACCTTTTCACCGCGCAGGCCGGCAATCCAGGCGTAGGCCTGGGCAATGGTCATATCGGTCACTTCGGTCAGGGTGCGGCCGCCCACTTTCACGGCGCGGGCTTCGGGCCGCAGGCGCTGGCCGTGGCAGGTGGTGCAGGGCTGCTCGCTGAGGTACTGGCTGTAATAATCGCGCATCCCCTGCGATTGGGTTTCTTTGTAGCGGCGGCGGGTGCTGTTAATCACGCCCTCGTAGGGCCAGTTGCCGCTAAAATGTTCGCTCTGGTATTTAAAGCGGATGTTGGGATTGCCGTGCAGAATCAGGTGGCGCACGTCGGCGGGCAATTCCTGCCAGGGGGTATCGAGGCTGATGTGGAAGCGGGCGGCGATCTGGCCGGCAATCTGGGTGGCCCAGCTTTTCTTTTTGGATAGCTCTCCCCAGGGCAGCACCGCCCCCTGATTGATGGTTTTAACCGGATTGATGAACAGGTCGGGGTCAAATTCATAGCGCACGCCCAGGCCGTTGCACTCCGGGCAGGCGCCCAGCGGCGAGTTGAAGCTGAACATTTGCGGCGTCAGTTCCGGGAAGCTCAGGCCGCAGTGGGGGCAGGCGCTGGCTTCGCTGAGCAGCATCTCTTCGCCCTCAATCACATCGACAATGAGCATGCCCTCGCCCCAGCGCAGGGCCGTTTCCACCGAATCGCCGAGCCGGCTGGCAAAGTCGTCGTCCGGTTCGGCGGGCATCACCAGCCGGTCGATGACCAGTTCGATGTCGTGCTTTTTGTTTTTGGCCAGTTTGAGGCGCTGGTCCAGCTCACTGATCACGCCATCGACGCGGGCGCGGGCAAAACCATCGGCGCGAGCCTGGGCAAAGAAATCCTCAAAGGTGCCTTTGCGCCCTTTGGCCACCGGGGCCAGCAGTTGAAAACGGGTGCCGGGCAGCAACGCGGCGATCTGTTCGGCAATTTGCTGGCTGGTTTGGGCTTTCACTTCCCGGCCGCAGTTGTAGCAGTGGGGCGTGCCGGCGCGGGCAAAGAGTACGCGCAAATAATCGTACACTTCGGTGACGGTGCCAACGGTGCTGCGCGGGTTTTTGCTGACCACTTTTTGCTCAATGGCGATGGCCGGGCTGAGGCCGCCAATAAAATCGACCCTGGGTTTTTCCATTTGCCCCAGAAACTGGCGGGCGTAGCTGGACAGGCTCTCCACGTAGCGACGCTGGCCCTCGGCGTAGAGGGTGTCAAACGCCAGCGAGCTTTTGCCGCTGCCGCTGACGCCGGTAAAAACCACCAGCTTGTTGCGCGGAATGTCCAGGTTGATGCCTTTGAGGTTGTGTTCTTTAGCGCCTTTGATGACGATTTTTTCGGTTTGTGACATAAGATATATTACTTTCTACTTGACATATTAGAACATAAATTCTAGGCAGTCTGTCATTGTAGCACAAAGGCTATAAAAAACAAA
>CAYOXS010000381.1:2346-5025 GCA_964407935.1 uncultured Caldilineaceae bacterium | reverse complement strand
GTGCTCTACCCGGCAATGGAAGATTACGCGCTGGATATTGTGATTGGCAAAGGCCCCAGCGCCCGCAACATCCGGCTCAAATTGCCCCATTTTACCGCGCTCGGCGCAACCACCCGGCTCGATTTGCTGGCCTCGCCACTGCGCGACCGCTTTGGGGCCATCTTTCGGCTGGAATTTTACAAGCCCGAAGAGCTGGAGCAGATTGTGCGCCGTTCTGCCGCCATATTAAATGTGCCCATCGAACCGGATGGCGCGCTCGAAATTGCCCGCCGCTCGCGCGGCACGGCCCGCATTGCCAACCGGCTGCTCAAACGCGCCCGCGATTACGCCGAAGTTCGCGCCGACGGGGTGATTACCCGGCAGGTGGCCCACGAGGCCCTGTCGCTGATGAATGTTGACCCGCTGGGGCTGGACGATTTGGACCGCAAAGTGCTGCATTCGATTATTGGCAAGTTTGGCGGCGGCCCGGTGGGGCTGGAAACCATCGCCGCCAGCATTGGCGAAGAAAGCTCAACCATTATGGACGTGGTGGAGCCGTACCTGCTGCAACTTGGCTTTTTGGACCGGACGCCGCGCGGCCGGGTGGCCACGGCTCACGCCTACAACCATTTGGGGCTGGCCGCGCCCAACCGCCCCGAGCAGCCCACCCTGTTTTAGTAGGTCACGCTTGTAGCGTGACAGTTTTAGTTGGGGCGACACGAAGGTGAAACCGTGGAGTCCAAAACTGCAGTTTTGGACTCCTGCACGGGAGAAAATTGGGTAGGGGCGCTTCGCGAAGCGCCCCTACATCTCGCAGATTCGCTTGATTCGCAGATTTGCTGATTTTCCGGGGAGCTTACGCTTTGAACCGTCGAGTTGTGAGTAATGGATTACTATTGAGCCTGCTGGCGGTGTTAACGTTTGGCTGCGCCAGCCAACTGGACGCAACCGGCCTGCCGTCGCTGCTGGGGTTTTCAACCCTGGCAAGCCCCGGTTGGCCCACCGTCAGTTTAGGGCCGGTGCAGCCCGCCCAACCTCAAACGGTTGAACCGGCCGGTATCCTGTACGTGCTGGATCGACCTGTGCCCAGGTTTGCGCCGCAGTTGGTGCCGCCGCCCGATCTGTCGCGCTTTGTGGCCGTACCGCACCAAAAACAGCACCCGCCCAATCTGTCTGTCTCCCCGATTCGTCTTTTGCCCGGCCGGCCGGCGCACGTTGAAACCACCATTACCAGCCTCAACCCGCTCGTTTCGGTTGAAGTCCGGGTGAATAACCAGCCTATCGGTTCTGATGTGGCAAGTTTTCCGGCGCGGCTGCTCACGGTGCAATTGTGCCACCCGGCCTGGCAGCGACCGGCCGCCACCGGACTGGTGGAGCTTTGCCCGCCGGAGCAGTTATCCGGCGCCGGCAGCCTGGATTTGCGCGCCGCCGCCAGCCGGCAGGTCAGGCTGGTGCTCATCCTCACCGGCCAAACGCCGGGCACATACCGGCTCACCCTGTCGGTTGCCGACCTGGGCGGACGCCGCAGCCAAACCGAATATTTGATTACCGTGGCGGACTCAAGCCTGTGAACGTTGCCGATTTTGATTACAACCTCCCATTAGAATTGATTGCCCAAACGCCGGTTGAACCGCGCCACGCCTCGCGGTTGATGCGGGTTGACCGCGCCAGCGGCCAGATTTCGCACCACACCTTTGCCGATCTCGTCGATTTTCTCAACCCCGGCGACATTTTGGTCGCCAACGACAGCCGGGTTATCCCGGCCCGCCTGTTTGGCCGCAAAGCCAGCGGCGGCAAAGCAGAAATTTTGCTGCTCAAACAGCTCGATGACCTCCGCTGGGAGGCGCTGGTCGGTGGCAAACGGCTCAACCCCGGCGTCACTGTTTTAATTAGCTCAGAGCAAAATAAAATTTCCTCAGAGCAAAAAAATTTTTCCTCCGAGCAAACAGAAATTTCCTCAGAGCAAATCAGGTTGACCATCGTTGAAGATTTGGGCGAGTCCCGCCGTGTGGTTGAATTTGACCGGCCGGTCAACGCCCGCCTCGATGAGGTAGGCCACACCCCGCTGCCGCCCTACATCCACACCCGTTTGGATGACAGCGAACGCTATCAAACCGTTTTCAGCCGCATTGACGGCTCGGCGGCCGCGCCCACTGCCGGGCTGCACTTTTCGCCGGAGGTGCTGCTGGCCCTGCGCGACAACGGCGTGCTGCTGGATTACGTAACCCTGCACATTGGGCTGGACACCTTTAAGCCGGTCAGTGTTGAGCAGGTGGAGCAGCATGCCATCCACCGCGAATTTGCCAGCCTGTCTGCCGCCACCGCCCGGCGCATTAACGATGCCAAACTGGCCGGCGGCCGGCTGGTGGTGGTCGGCACCACCGCCATGCGCACGCTGGAAACCGCCGCCCTGCGCAGCGCCGGCGTGCAAGGCTCGCTGAAAGAGGCCAGCACTTTTGACCCCGGCCTGTGCCCGTGGAAACCTGTGGCGGCCATTGAGGAAGAAACCGACCTGTTTATTTACCCCGGCTTCACCTTTCGCGCCGTTGATGCGCTGCTGACCAACTTTCACCTGCCCAAATCGACCCTGCTGATGCTGGTGAGCGCCTTTGCTGGCGCAGACTTGATTCGCCGCGCCTACCAAACCGCCATCGAACAGAACTACCGCTTTTTTTCCTTTGGCGATGCCATGCTGATTGT
>CAYOXS010000381.1:0-2246 GCA_964407935.1 uncultured Caldilineaceae bacterium | reverse complement strand
CATGCCCTATCAACCCGTCATCGGGATGGAAGTTCACATTGAACTGAACACCGCCAGCAAAATGTTTTGCGGCTGCAGCGCCGAATTTTTTGGCGTTGAACCCAACACCAACGTTTGCCCCATCTGTTTGGGCATGCCCGGCACGCTGCCGGTCATCAACAAAAAAGCCGTAGAATACACCATTCTCACCGGGCTGGCCCTCAACTGCCAGATTCAACTGCACAACGTTTTTGCCCGTAAAAACTACTTTTACCCGGATTTGCCCAAAGGCTACCAGATTTCGCAGTACGAACTGCCGCTGTGCCTCAACGGTTACGTGGATATTGAGCCGGACGACGGCCCGGCCAAACGCATCCGCGTGCGCCGCGCCCATCTGGAAGAGGACACCGGCAAGCTGACCCACGTTGGCGACCACAGCCTCGTCGATTTGAACCGGGCCGGGGTGCCGCTGCTGGAAATTGTGACCGAGGCCGACATCGAGTCGGCGGACGAGGCGTATGCTTACGTGGCCAAACTGCGCCAACTGGTGCGCTACCTCGGCGTGAGCACCGGCGATATGGAAAAAGGGGCCATGCGCTGCGAGGTCAACCTGTCGCTGAAAGACGCCGATACCGGCAAGTGGGGCACCAAGGTTGAGATCAAAAACCTCAACTCATTCCGCTCGGTGCGCAACTCCATTGCCTATGAAATTGAGCGCCAAACGCGGGTGCTCAACGACGGCGGCGTGATTGAGCAGGTAACAATGGGCTGGGACGAAAACCGGCAGGTAACAGTGCTCCAGCGCAGCAAAGAGGGCGACACCGGCTACCGCTATTTCCCGGAGCCGGATTTGCCGCCGCTTCAGTTGGAGCAAAGCTGGGTCGATGAGCTGGCCGCCAGCCTGCCGGAACTGCCGGACGCCAAAGTAGCCCGCTACACCGCCGAGTACGATTTGAGCCGCAAAGAAGCGCACGTGCTGGCCGATGACCGCGCCGTGGCCGAATATTTTGATGCGGCGATAGCGGCAGCGGCCGGCGTAAGAGGCGTGTCGCCCAAGCTGGTCAGCAACTGGATTTCCGGCGAGCTGTTCCGTCTGCTTAGTGAATCCGGTACGGAGATTTCGGCCGTCAAAATCAAGCCCGCCGATCTGGCGGCGCTGATCGGGCTGGTGCAGGCCAACGCCATCAACCAATCGGCGGCCAAAAAAGTGCTGGCGGTGATGTTCGACAGCGGCCGCGCGCCGCAAAAAATTGTCGAAGAATTGGGCTTGCAGCAAATCAGCGACGCCGGTCAGATTGTCTCCATCGCGCAGGAGGTCATTGCCGCCAATCCCGACGCGGTGACCCAATTCAAGGCCGGCAAAGAGGGCGCCATCAACTTTTTGGTGGGACAGGTGATGCGCGCCTCGCGGGGCAAGGCCAATCCGCAACTGGCCGAAAAAACTCTGCGCGATTTGCTGGCCGGGTGACATTCATCAGCCGGCAACGTGATATTTGTTACTGTTTTATTTGAAAAAATTTTGATATACTGAAAATAAATCAGTAAACTGGACAAAGCCTTACCTGTGTTTCACAAGGAGGTGTGACAAAGGCTGAATCTTGGTACTTTCTGGCGAACAACTCTGCGGTGTGTTCGCCTTTTTGTTGGGCTGCAAGCCCAATCTGCGATTTCGCAGATCCGCTAATCTTTAAAAGCCGGAGCCAGGAATACACCCTGACTCCTGACTCCTGAATCCTGCTTCAAAGGAGAAAACTTATGCCCGACAACAATCCTTTTAAAATTGCTCAGCAGCAGCTTGACGAAGCTGCCGCCATTTTGGGGCTTGACCCCGCCACCCACGCCCTGCTGCGCGAACCGATGCGCGAACTGACGGTGACCATCCCCCTGCGGATGGACGACGGCAGTGTGCGGGTCTATCGCGGCTACCGGATTCAATACAACGATGCGCGCGGGCCGTGCAAAGGCGGGCTGCGCTGGCACCCCGATGAAACCATCGACACGGTGAAGGCGCTGGCTGCCTGGATGACCTGGAAAACCGCCGTGGTCGATATTCCGCTGGGTGGCGGCAAAGGCGGCGTTACCTGCAACCCCAAAGAACTGTCGCCATCGGAGCAGGAACGGCTGGCGCGGGGATATATTCGGGCTGTGTGGAAAATTCTGGGCGAGCACACCGACGTGCCCGCGCCGGATGTGTACACCAACCCGCAAATTATGGCCTGGATGATGGACGAGTACAGCATCATTCGCGGGCATATGGTACCGGGGAT
>CAYOXS010000380.1:0-5027 GCA_964407935.1 uncultured Caldilineaceae bacterium | reverse complement strand
CTGGTTGGCAAAATAATCATCTCGCCCACGGTGATGATAAAAATGGCCAGGGCAAACAGGCCATACAGCGACACAAAACCAAACATCCCAAACCCAACCATATAAAAGAGGGTGCCAAAGGCCATCATCAAAAAGGGCGGTCGCCGCTTAATAAGGCGCATCATCCAAAACTGAAACAAAATAACGGTGATGGCGCTGACCGTTAGCAGAAAACCGTACCCCTGCGAACTGATCCCATGCATATCGCGCAAATAAACGGAGAGCGAATTATACATCTGCTGATAAACTGTGCCCATCAAAATACCCGCGCCCAAAAAAGCCATAAACGCCAAATCACGCGTTACGAGGCCGTAGCCTTTAAAGGTTTGCAGCGTACTTTCGCCAATCTGTCCGGCGTGCGCTTCTGGTTTTGTTTCCGGCATCAACAGGTAAAACAAAAGGGCCACCACGCAGCTTATGACCGCATCCAGCACAAACAGGGTAAAGAAGGATTTATTGGCCACAAAACCGCCAATGGATGGGCCAACAATCCAGGCCATATTGCCGGCCACACGGAGAATACCGAAGCCCTCCTGCCGCTGCTTTTCCGGCAGAATATCGGCAATCATAGCCCCGTGCGCCGGCCCGCCCACATCCGAGAGCAAGCCAATGAGCGCCGCCAGCGGATAGAGGGCCATAAACTCGCTCACCAGGCCGAGAGCCAGAGTACTCAGCGCGCTGGAAACCAGCCCAAACAAAATCACCTTGCGCCGGCCAAAACGGTCGGCCAGCGCCCCGCCAATCATGCCGCCAAACAGCCCAAAAATAGAAAAGATGCCCAGAATGATACCGGCCTGGGTCATACCCACTCCAAACTTTTGGGTGATGTAGAGCGCAAAAAAGGGAAAGAGCAGGGTGCCGCCCACGCGGTCTATAAAAGAGACAGCAACGACCACCCAGAACTTCTTTGGGAATTCGTAATAGATATTTTTGATACTGTTCAAAGCACAGCCTCTCGATACGCCCGCAGCGTTTCTGCCGCCGTTTTCTCCCACGTAAATTTTTCAACCTGCGCAAATCCCCGCTCCACCAACTCATCGTTTGAGTTTTCCTCGGTGCAGAGGCGAATAATTGGCGCGGCCATGTGTTTGGTGTCGTCCGGGTCAATTTGAAACGCCGCCGGCCCGGCCAACTCCGGGATAGACGCGGCGGTGGTGGTGACCACCGGCGTGCCGCAGGCCATCGCTTCCAGCACGGGCAGGCCAAAGCCCTCGTAGCGCGAAGGATAGACAAACACCGTGGCCGCCGCGTACAACAGCGGCAAATCCTCTTCGGCAATCCAACCGGGGGTGATTACATACTGCTCCACGCCCAATTCGCGGGCAATGCGCCGCGGGTCGGGAAAAAGCGGCGTTTCCTGCGTGGGCAGTTTGCCGGCCAGCACCAGCGGAAAGGCATCCTGCAAGGTGTGGCCCACCCAGGTGTAAGCGTGCAACAGGGCGCTCACATTTTTGCGCACGTCGTACCCGCCCAGATACAGCACAAAGTCATCGGGCAGGTTGTACTTTTTTTTAATATCGACAAGCTGCTGCCAGCTTTGCGGCGGCCGGTAGTGCGGCGCGGGGGCCAGGTATACCACCCGCACCCGCTCCGCCGGCAGGCGCAATTTGGCCAGAATATCGCGCTGGCTGGCCTGCGAATCGGCCAGGATGAGTTTAGCCTGCGGCGCGGCGGCAGCCACCAGCGAGGTGTACAGCCGCACCCGCCAATCGCCGCGATAGGCCGGCAGCACCATCGGGATCAGATCGTGAATGGTGACCACGGTGGGCACGGTGGGTGACAGCGGCGAGCCAAAATAAGGCACGTGAGCCAGTTCAGCGCCCAGCTTGCGGCAGGCCCGGGGAAAGGTGATCTGCTCAAACCAGACTTTGGCCAGGTTTGAGCCGAGGTTGGGCAGCGGCGGGCTGGCCACGTGGTACGTCAGGCGCGGGGTGGCTGGCTCGCCGGCAAAGGGTTTGGGTGAAACCAGCGTGATCGCCAGCGAGTCATCGGCCCGGAGCAGCGCCGGCACCAGATATTTGAGGTACTGGCCGCTCCCCACCGAAGGGTTGTCCCAGAACCAGGCATTAATGGCAACGTTCAATCAGGGTTCTCGTTCCGAGTTGATTTTATTGAAGGTGTATTATACTAACCGCGCTGCGGAGGGCAAAGCGAGGGGGTAACTACTCCCCCATCCCCCTAACCCCCTTCCCCAATGGGGAAGGGGGAATCTGATTTTTTGGCCAGTTTGGGGCGGCTGTGCCGCCCCAAACTGGCCCGTGTTTTTCCCGGCGGGGGGGACGGCTCTAGCCGGCAGAGGGACGGATAAACGCGCTTTCTACCGCCGGCAGGCTGGCGTAAAGCGCGGCGCGGTCAATGGCGGCCGGCAGCGTACCCACGGTTTTCAGCTTTAACTCAACCACTTCGCGGGCAAAGAGCAGGCATTTTTCCAGCGAGTGCCCATCGAGCAGGGCCACCAAAAAGCCGGACCAAAAGGCATCGCCCGCGCCGGTTACATCCTGCACCTCAATGGGGCGGGCCGGCAGGTGGCCCAACAGCCGGCCCCGGTCAGAAATCATCGAGCCATCTTTGCCCATTGTAAAAACCACAGTTTTTGGGCCCAATTCGTGGTAGCGCTGAATATACTCCTCCGGCGCTGCCCCCTCGCCAAAAAAGCGATGAGCGTCGTCGAGCGAGGCCTTAGTGATGGTGGTGTGCTGAAACACATCGCGCATTACCTGCTGGGCTTCCTGGTAATCGGGCCAGACCATGGGGCTGTAATTGGGGTCAAACGACACCACTTTGCCCAGACTGCGCGCCAACTCAAACGCCTTCAACACTGCCGAGCGGCTGGGTTCTCGTGACAGCGGCCAGGTTGAGGTATGCACTACTCCCGCCCGCTCAATGGCTTCATCGGGAATTTCTTCCGGGGTAAATTTGTGGTCGCCATCGCGGGATGGCTCAAAATCTGGTGTGCCTTTGGTGCGCGACACAAAAATAATGCTGGTATGCACCCGATGGTCCATAATCAGGTAGTCGGTGTTGACGCCGTTGTACATCAGTTCCGCTTTGAGAAACTGGCCAAACGCGCCGATGCCGGTTTTGCTGATGATAGCGGCGTTTTTACCCAGCCGCGACACATTAACGGCGATATTGGCCGGCGAACCGCCCAAATAACGGGTAAAGGTTGAGGCCTCGCGCAGGCTGTCGGCGGGTTCCGTGGAAATAAAATCTACCAGTACTTCACCAATGGTTAAAACATCAATGGCAGTAGTTGTGTCGGTCATCGGCGGATCCTACTCTTTAAAATACAGGCTGGCCAGCGCCACCGAAGGAATCTCGTTTTCCGGGCCGGGGTTGGTGAAGTAGGGCGGAATGGGCAGTTTGCCGGCAGCGGGCGGCTGGCCGAGCGCCTGTTCAATGACCGACAGGTAGCCTTCGGCGGTGCGGTCCCAGGTGTAGCGGCTGACCACCCGGTCAATGCCGGCTTCGTGGTAGTACGTCCAAGACTCCGGCGCACCCAGGGCCGCAATCAAGCCAGAGGCGATGTCTTTGGGGTCGGCCGGGTCAACGAGCACGCCATATTTTTTGCTGGTGGCCGCCTCAAACATACTTTCGCTGGGGCCGCCATTTTTGGTGACAACCGCCGGCAGGCCGCAACTCATCGCTTCGAGCGGGGCCAGGCCAAACGGTTCGTAGGTGGCGGTGAGCGAAAAGACCGAGCGCCGCGCGGCGGTAACCCGGTAGGCCGCGGCCAGTTCGGCCTGGCTGTTGAGTGAAAACGAGGTGACCACGTGCCACAGGTTGTGTTCAGCCAGCAGGCGGGCCACGTCATCCAGAATAGCCCGCTCCTCCCCCTTGAGCTGGTCTCGCTGCTGGAGCGGGTTATCCAGCCCGCGAATGGCGATGGCCAGGTTGGCCAGCTCGCAAAGCTGCTGGCTTTCAACAAAGGCCTTCACCAGCCCCAGATGGTTTTTCTTTTGGTCCAGCCGGCTGGAGCAAACAACCAGCGGTAAATCGCGGCGCTCCTCCGGCACGTCCCGGGCCAACGCCTCATCAATGCGCGCCGAAACCACGGCATCGGCTTCGCCCGGCTCCGGTGAAAAAACGCGCCGGTTAACGCCGGGCGGAATAACGGCAAAGTGATCGTCATCGGCCACCGGGTCGATGGCGCCGTGGTAGGCCGGGTGGCCGTACTGTTCCAACTGCTCCTGCCGCGTGCTGGTGATAATCCGGGCAGCGTGGTTCATGGCCATGCGCTCGGCCATGATGCGCTGGGTAAAGTTGAAGCGGCGGTTGATCTCGGCCAGATTGTCCGGGGTGGGATGCAGTTTATCCAGCTTTTGCGCGCCCAGCGAATGACCGGTAAAAGTAAACGGCACGCCGGTTTTTTGTTTGATCACCGCGCCAACCAGGCCGCCATCGCCGTAGTGGGTGGTAAAGAAATCGGGCAGGCCGCCATCGTTTTCATAAAACCTGATGATGCCGTTGGCCCAATCTGTGCCCAGATAGGGCCACAACTGCTCTTTGGCCAAAAATTGAGGGGGGCCGCACGGAATACGGACAATACGCACAGTGTCGTGGTCGGGGTAACTATCGAGCGGCGCAGCAAATTCCGGCCACTTTTCGTCGATGATCTGGCGGGTGATAATATCAACCTGGTGGCCGTGGGCGGCCATGGCCAGCGCCACTTCCTTAACGTAAACCAACTGCCCGCCAAAATCAGGGTGCTCGGTCCAGTAACTATCCTGCGAGTCAAAATTCCCCTGGGGGTTAAGAAAACCGATGCGCATATTCAGCCTCCTTGGCAATTAATTATCACGGTCAAAAATTGTCCGTTGAGTCCGCTCAAATACGGCAATAATTCGTTTGGCAATGCCGGTCCAGCCAAAGCTGCGCCGGGCAAACCGGGCGCCTTCTACCGCCAGCTCGTGGGCCAGGCTGGGGTAGAGCATGGGGAAGGCGATCATTGTGCCAAACTCCACCGGCCGTTCCGGGTTGGCAAACAG
>CAYOXS010000379.1:0-5071 GCA_964407935.1 uncultured Caldilineaceae bacterium | reverse complement strand
CGACGCGCAAGTCTACCTGGCTAAAATGCTCGTACAGGCTGTCGGTGCTGTAATTTACCAACAACAGAGCCACGGGGCGTTCCTGCAAGGCATCGGGGTCGATCACTTTAAACAATTTGGCCGCGGTAACAACCTTTTTGTGCGCCGAATTAACGTTGACATTGTCTTCTACCCCGGCCCAGAGCACCAATTTATCAGACTCTGCGGCTTGTGCAAACATCCGATCCAGCGCTGCCTGATCAATATCCTGCACATTGAGCGTATCGCCCACGTGGTAGTGCGCGCCGGTCAGCGTATAAATATCGATGGAAACCAGCCCGCTGAGGTTGAGGTAGCCGTTAAGAATATAGCCAATTTGGGCCGACGTGGCCAGCCGGGTATACGTGTCTTCGGGGTCAATTTTGGCCACAAGCACATTCCTGATGCCTTCAACACCGGATAAATTGGCAACCAGGCTTTCAACCGAGTCGAGGAGCAGTTCCAGGTAGCTCTTTTCTTCTACCATCAGGGTCAGCATAAAATCACTGACGTTTTCTTCGATCACCGACCGGGAGGTGTTGGTAGAAATAACGCCCAGAATCAATAGCGGCAAAACGCTGACAATGAGCAAAAATCCCACCAGTTTGGTGGTCATATTCAATCGTTTTACTACATTTGATAACACGTTGCCCATAATAATCTAACCCGGCTGGGCTGTCAGGCTGACTTACGCTTAACTCAGTTCACGTTTTCCCGGGTCAGCAGCCTAACGTCGAGAATTGTCTCCGCCGGCAGCGTTTCACCCTCCAGCGCGCGCACCGCAAACTGCACCCCGGTATAACCTTGCAGGGCGGCTTGCTGATCTATGGTCGATTGCAACTGGCCGGCCCGAATGGCCTCTTTGGCTTCATCCAGCGCATCGTAGGCCGCCACCAGCACATTGTTATGGCCGGTTTCGGCCAGATACTGCATCGCCCCAAAAGCCATCATATCGTTGGCGGCAAAAATTGCGCCGATATCCGGATACTGCTCAAACAAAGAGCCGGTCACATGATAGGCTTCATCAATTTTCCAATTGGCCGTTTCCGCGGCCACCAGATGAATGTTGGCATTTTCTTCAAACGCCCGCACTGCGCCTGCTTTGCGGTCCTGGGCATTTCTGGCCGAGCGGATGCCCTCTAAAATCACCACGTTGGTCGGCGTTGTAATCTGGCGGCTAATGTACTGGGCAGAAAGTTACGCCCCGTGTTCGTTATCAACGCTGATGTAAGGCACGCCGCTTAACCCCAACTCTTTTGAAATGAGCGGGTTAAGCTGGTTATCAATGTTGATAATCACAATCCCGGCGTCCTGCGCATCTTTCAGTACCGGGATCAGCTCTTTTGAGTCGGCCGGAGCGATGACAATCGCGTTAATATTTTCTTCAATCAGGCTTTTAATGATGGAAATCTGCTGTTCGATGGAGGTTTCCTGCGCGCCCGTTTTGACAATAAGGTCAATCTCTAACTCGTTTTCGGCTTCACGCGCGCCCTTTTCCATTTCTACAAAAAAGGGATTGGTGAGCGTTTTCATAACCAGGGCAATCTGGAAGTGGGAGTCGGCGGGGGCGGGTGTTGGAACCAGACCGGGGGTAACGGTTTCCTGCACAATCAGCGGCGCAGAAACTGTGGGCGGGCCGCCGCCGCAGCCGGATAATAAACCCACCGCAAACAACATCTCAAAAATAGCATAAAAAAGAGGATTTTTCTTCATTGAACGTTCCCGTGAATGACTTTTTAAAAACATCATACCGCATTTCCAAAGGTAATACAATAGTAACTTTGGTTATTCCGTAGCACCTTATTGAAATTATTCTCTCACCCTTGAATTTTTAGCAAAGCAGGTCGGGCTGCAAGCGTGACCTACTTCTCAAATTTTTTGGTTATCCGTTCACGCCAGCAAACCCGCGCTAAATCCCTGTTTTTGCCCATCCCCCCGATTGGTGGTATATTCCTTTGTTGCATATGAGTGGGTCAAAGTTGCCCCTCTGCTCACCGGCAGAGGGTTTTTTGTTATAGCCGAGGTGATGTTTTGGGCATGCGGATTGGGATTGACGCGCGGCTGGTTTACTACAACCGGGCCGGCATTGGCGAGTACATTGTGCAACTGGTGCATGCGCTGGCCAATATAGAAACCGGCGGCGACAAATTTGTGTTGCTGCAAAGCCGAAAAGACAAAACAAATATCATTGAAAACCACGGCTTTGGCCGCAAGTCATTATGGACGCCCAGCCACAACCGGTTTGAGCAGGCGGCGCTGGGCTTTGAAGTTTCGCGGATCAAGCTGGATTTACTGCACAGCCCGGATTTTATTCCGCCCTTCCGCCGCAACTGTAAATCGGTTATCACCATTCACGATCTGGCTTTTTTGTTGTATCCCCATTTTCTCACCAAAGAAAGCGCCCGCTACTACGGCCAAATAGACCAGGCCTGGCGGCGCACCGATCACATTATTGCCGTGTCTGAAGCCACCAAACAAGACAGCATTAAAATGCTGGGCGTGCCAGAAAAAAAGATCACCGTTATCCACGAAGCCGCCAACCCCATTTACCGCCCTATCCCGGCCGCCGAAGCGAAAGCCCACGTTAAAAAGCACTACAAAATTGACAAGAATTTCATCCTGTTTGTCAGCACCATTGAGCCGCGCAAAAACCTGCCCGGCCTGCTGCAAGCCTATCGCCGCCTGCGCGATGACTACAAACGCGACGAACTGCTGGTGCTGGCCGGCGCTAACGGCTGGCTATGGGAAGAAGTGTACGAAACCGTCAGCCGCCTCAATTTAGAAGATCACGTGGCCTTTTTGGGCCGGGTGCCCTCAGAAGATTTGGTTCACCTGTACAACGCCGCCCGCCTGCTGGTGCATCCTTCCTTTTACGAAGGTTTTGGCCTGACTCCGCTCGAAGCGCTGACCTGCGGTACACCGGCCATTGTTTCTAACACCGCCGCCCTGCCAGAAGTTGTGGGCGATGCGGCGCTGCTTATTGACCCCCACGATATTGAGGGGATGACCGTGGCCATGATGCGCGTGCTCACCGAAAATGAACTGCGCGACGATTTAAGCAGCAAAGGGCTTAAACGAGCCAGACAATTTTCGTGGGAAAAAGCCGCCCAAAAAACGCTTGAGATTTACCACAAGGTTGGCGGCAGTTAACAATGGGCAATGAACAATTACAATGACCAATGACCAATTAGCAAATTTTTGTTCATTGATAATTGATAATTGATGATGCGTATTTTATTACTTACCCCCCAGCGACCCTACCCGCCCCACCAGGGTACCACCCTACGTAACTTTAACTTAGCCAAAGAGTTGTCCAGGCGGCATCAGGTGTGCCTGCTTACCTTTATTGAACCCGATCAAAACCCCGCCGACCCCGGCCCGCTGCCGGAGTTGTGCGCCTGGTTTGAAACCGTCCCCGTGCCGCGCCGCACCACCGCTCTCCGGCTGCGCCAACTGTTTGCCACCCGCCGGCCAGATATGAGCTGGCGGCTCTGGTCGCCCCGGTTTGACGCCTGCCTGGCCAACCGGCTGGCCGCCGAGCCGTTTGACGTGGTGCAAATTGAAGGCATCGAGATGGCCCCCTACCTGCCCACCATCGAGGCCGCCCGGCCGCGCCCGCTGATTATTTACGACGCCCACAACGCCGAATGGATTTTGCAAATGCGCGCCTGCCTCACCGACCTGAAAAATCCGGCGCGCTGGCCGGCTGCGGCCTACAGTTGGGTGCAGTGGCATCGCCTGCGCCACTACGAAGCCGACCTGCTGCGGCGCGTTGATCACACCATCGGCATGTCAGAACCAGACGAAGCCGCCCTGCGAGAGGTAGCGCCCGGCGCGGCCATCACCGTGATTCCCAACGGCGTCGATCTGGCCGCGTACACCGGCTTCAACGGCCCGGTGGTGCCCAGCGATCTGGCCTTTACCGGCAAAATGGACTTTCGGCCCAATATCGATGCCGTTTTGTGGTTTGGCCAGCAGGTTTTGCCGCTGATCCGGCAGCGACGGCCCAACACCACGTTTACCATTGTCGGCCAGCGGCCGCACCCTCGGCTCAATGTGCTGCGCGGGTTGCCCGGCATTACCATTACCGGCTACGTCAACGATGTTCGGCCGTATATTGCCGGGACTACGGTTTATGTTGCGCCGCTGCGGGTGGGCGGCGGCACCCGGCTCAAACTTATGGAAGCGATGGCCATGGGCCGGGCCATTGTCTCAACCCGGGTTGGCGCCGAAGGCTTTCCGGTAACGGACGAACACGAGCTACTGCTGGCCGATGACCCCGCAACGTTTGCCGAAAAAGTCCTGTTCCTGCTGGAAAACCCGGCCCGCCGGGTGGAACTGGGCCAAACCGGCCGCGCCTTTGCCCAAGCCAACTACGGCTGGGACGCGCTGATCCCCCAACTGGAAAAAATCTACACCGATTTGAAGTAAGAATTTACCCTATTTAAAATCGTTGGTAGCTCTGCATTAAACCGTGGAACCAAAATTTCTCACTTTTACCCCCTTCCCCAGGGAAGGGGGGCCAGGGGGGATGGGACGAAAAGGCTTCCACGGTTAAGCGCGGTGCTACCAAATCGTTAGTGTCTTTAGTTTTTCGCCACTTAAAACGGTGGCGAGTTGCAGGTAGCGGGTAGCGGGTAAAAACTCGCCACCCGCCACTCGCTGATTCGCCGACTCGTTCATTCGCAATTCGCAATCAGCCTTTTCTTGGGCAGCGTGGCTACTTGTGGTACAATCACTGGGTAAGTTGCCTATAAATGAAGGACGGAGAAACCCGCGAATGTTTAAGAGCGTACTCAAAGCTGTGTTTGGTGATCCAAACCAGAAAGAAATTAAAAAGTTAACCCCGCTGGTTGAAGAAATTAACCAGCTTGAAGCAGAAATGAAGGCCAAAAGCGATGCCGACATCCGGCAGATGATGGCCGGGTTCCGTGAAACCCTGCGGCAGCAAACCGCCGAACAACGGGCGGCGGTGGCGGAGTTGAACCAGCAGGTGACCAACTCGGTTGGCAAAGAGCGCCAGCGGCTGCAAATCCAGCTTGAATCGGAAGAG
>CAYOXS010000378.1:0-5105 GCA_964407935.1 uncultured Caldilineaceae bacterium | reverse complement strand
ACGTGGCTCCTGGACAAATCTTAAGTCTGTGTGGATATTTTGCACTGCGTGGTCATGAAGCTGACCGCCGTGCGATTTTTGCACCAGTGCAAGCCAAACACCGCCGGTGCAAGGAAAAGTCTGCATTCAGTGCAAGCCAAATACCTCAAAAATCCTCGCTAGTGCAAGCCAATTCCTAAGTGACACTAAGTGACAGCGTATTCCTCCACCGGCAGGCACACGCAGAACAGGTGCCTATCGCCGTAAACGTTATCGATGCGCGAGACAAACGGCCAGAATTTGGCTTCGCGCACCCACGGCGCGGGGAAGGCGGCCTGCTCGCGGGAGTAGGGTCGATCCCACTCGCCGGTCACAACTTCGGCGGTGTGTGGCGCGTGTTTGAGCGGGTTGTTGGTGGCGTGCAGTTGCCCCGTTTCAACCGCCCGGATTTCGTCACGGATAGAAATTAGCGCCTCGCAGAAACGCTCCAGCTCGGCCAGCGACTCGCTCTCTGTCGGTTCAATCATCAACGTGCCGCTAACCGGGAAGCTCATCGTCGGCGCGTGGAAGCCATAATCCATCAGCCGTTTGGCTACATCTTCCACGGTGATGCCGCTATCGTGCTGCAACTGGCGCAGGTCGATAATGCATTCGTGGGCTACCCGGCCATTCGCGCCGGTGTACAGCACCGGGTAGTGCGGCTCCAGCCGTTTAGCCACGTAATTGGCGTTGAGGATGGCAATCTGGCTGGCGCGGGTCAAACCCTCCGCGCCCATCATGGCAATGTAGGCGTAAGAAATGGGCAGAATACTGGCGCTGCCCCACGGCGCCGCTGAAACCGCGCCGGTCGCTTCTGCGCCGCCCACGCCGCTCACCACCGCATGGCTGGGCAAAAATGCAGCCAGGTGCTCGGCCACGCCGATGGGCCCCATCCCCGGCCCGCCGCCGCCGTGCGGGATGCTGAAGGTTTTGTGCAAATTCAGATGGCACACATCCGCGCCAATAGCCCCGGGGCTGGATAGCCCGACCATCGCATTCATATTGGCCCCGTCCATGTACACCTGCCCGCCGTTGGTGTGGATAATCTGGCAAATCTCGCGGATGGCGGCCTCAAAAACACCGTGCGTCGAGGGATAGGTAACCATCAGCGCGGCCAGGTTAGCGGCGTGCTCCTCGGCTTTGGCCCGCAAATCGGCCACATCGATGTTGCCATCGTCGTCGCAAGCTACCACCACTACCTCCATACCGGCCATCGCCGCGCTGGCGGGGTTGGTGCCGTGTGCCGAGCTGGGGATCAGGCAGACGGTGCGCTGGCTGTCGCCGCGTGACAGGTGATAGGCGCGGATCATCAGCAGGCCGGTGTATTCGCCCTGCGAGCCGGCATTGGGCTGCAGCGACACCGCCGCAAAGCCGGTGATGTCGGCCAGCCAGCGTTCCAGCCGTTCAAACAGCACGCGGTAGCCTGCGGCCTGATTGGCCGGGGCAAACGGGTGCAGGCCGCCAAATTCGGGCCAGGTAACCGGGATCATCTCGGTGGTGGCGTTGAGCTTCATGGTGCACGAGCCGAGCGGGATCATCGAAAAGGCCAGCGACAGGTCGCGGCTTTGCAGCCGGTGTATGTAGCGCAGCATCTCCGTTTCAGAGTGGTAGCTATTGAAGACGGGATGGCTCAAAATCTCACCGCTGCGGCCGTGCGGAGTGTCAATTTCAAGCGGCGTGGCTTCGGCGGCGGCTTCCAGATCGATGCTGCTGACCCCGAACACATCGAGCAGGTCGGTCAGGTCGGCGGTGGTTACGGTTTCATCCAGCGACACCCCCACGGCATCGTCATCAAAATAGCGCAAATTGATGCCTTTGCCCAGCGCCGCCTGCTGAATTTGGGCCTGGCTGCGCGGCCCGCCGCTGATTTTGAGCGTATCAAATACGGGCGCGGCGTTGAGCTGGTAGCCGGCGGTTTTGAGGGCGCCGGCCAGAATGCCGGTGAGCAGCTTGACGCGCTGGGCAATGCGGCGGAGGCCGGCCGGCCCGTGGTACACCGCATACATCGAGGCCATCACCGCCAGCAGCACCTGCGCCGTGCAAATGTTGCTGGTGGCTTTGTCGCGGCGGATATGCTGCTCGCGGGTTTGCAGCGCCAGCCGCATGGCCGGTTTGCCGGTGGCATCCTGTGACACGCCAATCAGCCGGCCGGGCATGAGCCGTTTGAACTCGTCTTTGGTCGACATGAAAGCGGCGTGCGGCCCGCCGTAGCCCATCGGCACGCCCAGCCGCTGGCTGTTGCCGATGACTACATCTGCGCCAAACTCAACCGGCGGGCGGAGCAGAGTCAGCGCCAGCAGGTCGGTGGCGACGACTACCAGCGCGTCGTGCTGGTGTGCTTTGGCTGAAAAATCGGTGTAGTCGATAATCGAACCATCGGTAGCCGGGTATTGTAGCAGCACGCCAAACGTGCCTTCGCTGAAATCGTAGTGGGTGTGGTCGCCCACCACAACTTTGTAGCCCATCGGCTCGGCGCGGGTGCGGACCACATCGATGGTTTGGGGGTGGCACAACTCGGACACAAAAAAGACGTTGGCCGTGGATTTTTTTGGCTGGGCGCGTTTGCACAGCGTCATTGCTTCGGCGGCGGCCGTGGCCTCATCCAGCAGCGAGGCGTTGGCAATGTCCAGCCCGGTTAGATCAGACACCATTGTCTGGAAATTTAGCAAAGCTTCCAGCCGGCCCTGCGCAATTTCGGCCTGGTAGGGGGTGTACTGGGTGTACCAGCCCGGGTTTTCCATAATGTTGCGCAGAATAACCGGAGGTGTGATGCAACCGTAGTATCCCATGCCAATGTACGAGCGAAATACCTGGTTTTGGCCGGCCAGTTGGCGCAGATCGGCCAGTACTTCGGATTCGCTCCGGGCAGGCGGCAGATTCAGTGGCCGGTCCAGCCGGATGGCGGCCGGCACCGTTTGCTCAACCAGTTCTTCCAGCGACTCAACACCCAGCAGGCGCAGCATCTGCTGCACGTTTTCCTCGCTGGGGCCGAGGTGCCGGTTGGCAAAGGTGTCGGTGGGTTGTAACAACGATTTTGGGGTTACATCACGCATAAAACCTATCTCCTATTCTTCCTCGGCGGCGACGGCTTCGTACTCGCTGCCAGACAGCAGGCCGTCCCATTCGGCCGGGTTGCTGGGTTTCACTTTGATCATCCAGCCCGCGCCAAACGGGTCTTGGTTTACCTTTTCCGGTTCATCGTCCAGTACATCGTTGACCTCAACAATTTCACCGCTCATCGGCATGTAAAGGTCGCTGGCGGCTTTCACCGACTCAACCACACCAAAGACATCGCCTTTGGCCAGGGTGTCGCCCACCGAGGGCAGTTCAACAAACACCACGTCGCTCAGGCTTTTCTGGGCATGGTCGGTAATTCCTACCACAATCAGGTCGCCATCTTTGCGGGCCCATTCGTGGGAGTCTTGATATTTGGCGTTAGGGTCCAGTTTCATAATTAATTTCCTTTCTTGGCAAAAAGTTTTTTTATCGATAAGCCGGCGTGTAAAACGGCCGTTTAACCACAACTGCTGTTTTGGGTTTGTCTCGAATGAGGATTTGCAGGGGAGTGCCGGTTTTGGCGTACTCCGACGGCACAAAGGCGTTGCCACAGTATTTGTCAACGGTGGGCGCGTACAGGCCGGTGACCACCTGCCCAATTTCTTCGCCATCGGCGTTGGTTACCGGATACCCCTGCCGCGGCACGCCTTTTTCGGTCAATTCAAAGCTGATGAGCTTGCGGGCCAGCCCCTCTTCTTTTTGGGCCAGCAGCGCCTCGCGGCCAATGAACTCTTTTTCAAAGCTGCACGCCCAGTTGAGCCGCGCTTCGAGTGGGGTAATGGTGTCATCGATTTCGTGGCCGTACAGTGAAAAGGCCGGCTCAAAGCGCAGGCTGTCGCGGGCGGCCAATCCAATGGGGGCCACTTCGATGCCGGATTTCTGGCCGGTGGTCAAAATCATCTCCCATACTCGCGGTGCTTCGGGGGTGCTAAAAAAGATTTCGACGCCGTCTTCGCCGGTGTAGCCGGTACGACCCACCAGCGCCCGCACGCCACCCAAATGCGTGGCCACGGCGGTAAAGCGCGGCACAGCTTCCAGGTCAATCGGGGTGAGGCGGTTGAGCAGCGGGATGGCCTGCGGGCCTTGCAGCGCCAGCATGTAGGTTTCATCGGAAACATCGGTAACGGTCACGTTAAAGTTGGCCGCGTGTTTCGTTAACCAGTCCACATCTTTTTGGCGGTTGGCGGCGTTGATTACCACAAACCAGCGCTCCGGCAGCCGGTAAATAAACACGTCATCGACCACGCCGCCGTGTTTGTGACACATCAGGGCGTAGTGGGCTTCGTTTGCGGCCATTGTGGTCACGTCCCAGCTCATCACCAGATTGAGAAAAGGGATGGCGTCTGGGCCGGTAACGTTGACCTGGCCCATGTGATCAATATCAAACAGGCCGGCCGAACGGCGGGTAATGTGGTGCTCTTCGATGGGGCCGGTGGGGTATTGCACCGGCATTTCCCAACCGGCAAACGGCACCATGCGGGCGCCGTGGCCAACGTGCCACTGGTAAAGTTGGGTTCGGTTAAGTGCCTCGCTCATGATTTCTCCTTTGAAAGTCGGATTCAGGGGTCAGGAGTCAGAGGGAGACTTTTGACCCGGTTTGAATTTTTAGTGTTGTCCCGCAGTCTACTTGGGTGATGGGTGTTTTCTGTTGACAGATGTGGTCAGGGGAGGGGCAACCTGTCAGAAATAACAACGGGCACCGTAAAAGGGTGCCCGAAAACTCTGTCCTAAACCTGAGAGATTGCCCTTTTGTTAAGGGTTGCCCCGTCGGTGCGGTCACAAGACCGGCTCTCCAGAGGTGCTGTTTGCGCGACGATCCCTTTGCCTGAGAGTTTCGACCGGCAGTGCGGCTGACTGCCTGGCCTTGCCCCTTCGGCGGCCGGTATGCCCGGCTCTCTCCCGTGGCGCATTTTTCAGCGGTATTGATTTGTGCTGGAAGTGTAGCACATGGCTGAGCCTTTGTCAATCGGCCAAAATTCGGTGATTACCCACAAGTATGGTAGGGGATGAAAAAGCTTCGCGACCGTGGT
>CAYOXS010000377.1:3869-5128 GCA_964407935.1 uncultured Caldilineaceae bacterium | reverse complement strand
GCAGCGCGCCGCTGGCCGATAATCTGTACGCCGTGGGCGCTATTTTGGCCGGCTCTGAGTGGACCCGTGGCCGCACCGGCGACGGCATTGCCGTAGCCAGCGCCGCGGCCGTGGCCCGCCAACTGGCCCGGTAATAAGGAATGAGAATTAATTAACTTCCGCATATGTCATTCTTCACTTCGCTTCGCTCCGTTCAGAATCTCCGCCTGTACCGGGCTATGTTAGCGAATGAAGAGATTCTTCGCTCCCGTTGGTCGCTCAGAATGACATGAAATGGGGAACTTATTTAATTTACGATCCTAAATTAGCGAAGCAGGTCACGCTGGTAGCGTGACTGTCGGGCGGCAAGCCCGACCTGCTTTTGCGAATCTGTGAATTTACGAAAGTAGGGGCGCTTCGCGAAGCGCCCCTACGTGGTTTTCATTCCCCGTTGCTGTGCCGCAGGTTCTGTCACACTCCCTTGAAAGCAGTCAGTTTGACAGCAGTCCCCCGGTCACTTTTTATTTTGGCGGCAGCTTCATCAGCTTGAGCACCGTTTTTGAGTTGATTGTCTGGCGGCCAACCGGTTCAAAACCAAATTTCAGGTGGAACGCCAGCGACGTTTCGTTTTCGGCGTACAGGTCCGAAGCCAGCGACAGGCCGCGTTCAAAGGCAACGGCGGCCACATCGGCCAGCAGCGCCAGCCCAATCCCGCGGCGGCGGGCCCAATCGGCCACCACAATCCGATCAACATAGATAAACTGGCGGTAATGTTGGCCAAACCAGCCAAAATAGGGGCTGTCATAATTGGCCGTGTGCGGCAACGCCAGCACAAAACCGGCCAGCCGGGCGTCGATGGTGGCTGCGCTAAAACGGGCGGCCATCTCAGCCAGCCCGGCCAGCTTTTCCGGCGACAGGCTGTTGACCCGCGGCATGGCGCTCTGGTTGAGGTGCAGCACCGTGGGCAGATCGGTGGGGGTAACGGGCTGGATGTTCATGGGTTACTTCTCCGGTGATAAAGTTGGGCAGGGGGTCAGTGTTGAGCCATCGAGCAGCCAGCAGCTCCGGCCGGGGAACAGGGCGCGCAACTGGCGGACCTCGGCCTCGGTGTCAGCAATGGCAAACAGCAGCGAGCCATTAAGCGTGGGACCGTTGGCGATAAACGGCGCGGCAAAATCTTGCCAGCCTGTCACGCGGGTCATCAAAATTAAGGCCGGCCGCGGCAGATTGGCGGCGGCCACGGCCTCCAGTGGGGCGGGCGAAATGCCGTATTTGGCCCG
>CAYOXS010000377.1:1310-3769 GCA_964407935.1 uncultured Caldilineaceae bacterium | reverse complement strand
TCCCAGCGATTGGCCCGTCGCGCCAGAAACGGCACCGGCACAAACACAAGGTTGGTCCAGCCGGGCCAGCCAAACAGGCCGGTAGCCAGCGCGGTCAATTTGAGTGGCAGGTTGATGAACAGGGCGTCGCGCAGAGTAAAGCCCAGCGGCCCAACGTCCGGGCCAAAACCGAGGCGATCGTAGGGCCAAACCAGCAGGTAAGCGTTGAACAACGGATGGCCGGCCACAGCCCACCAGTACAGCGGCGATAGCCCGGCCACGGGCAAACCGCCCAGCAGCAGCCAGCCCAGCAGCTCCATTTTTTGTCGCTGCCGGCCGAAGTGGGCCAGCACAAACAGCCCCGCTGCCAGCCCCACGCCGACCGCGGCCAGCGGGCGGGTAATAAAGGCCGCCCCCAGCGCCGCGCCGGTGAGCAGGGCCGGCAGCGGGCGCTGAGTTTGCGCCAGCCTCACCAACCCGATCAGCGCCAGCGTCACCCAAAACAGCGAGGCCGCGTGCGAAAGCAGCGAGCCGGACAAAAACAGAAAACCGGGCGCAGCCAGCACCAATCCGCCGGCCAGCAACGGCAGCCAGCCGGCCGGCCGGTAGCAGCTTTGTCCCAGCCAGGCGATGCCGGCCAGCGTCAGCCCGGCCAGCAGGGCGTTAACCAGCCACGGCTGGCCGACGCGCACGCCCAAACTCAGCAGCAGCGGCCAGCCAATGGGATATTTGCCAAAGCGCTGGCCGTGGTAATCCAGCACAAACGGCGACCAGAAGGCAACCGCCAGCGGCGGAGTGGGCACACTGAGCCGGTTTTGGGCAAATACCTGGGCCTGAAACAGGTAGGCTACTTCGTCTTCTGAGTGGGGTACGTGCCGGGCAATCTCCGCCGCAAAAATTAGCACGGCGGCAAAGGCAATCAGACTGAGGGCGGCAATCGCTCCCCGGATAAGTTTGGGTGAGGTCACAAGTCACTTTAGTTTGAGTGAGATTGCTTGCGATTCTACTTGAGTTGAGGGTCATTCACAAAAAAGAGGGCAGAAAACAGGAAAGCGGCTCACGTTTAAACGTGAGCCGCTTCCACTAACAGAGGGGGGAGGAAGTTGGTAAATTAAGCGGCGATGGCTTCCTGAACTTTGGCCATCAGCATTTGTTCCGGGGCCGCGCCTTCAAGGTAGACACTCTCGTTGATGACGGTGCGGGGCACGCCCTGCACCTGGTATTTCATCGACAGGTGCGGAAATTCGATGGCTTCAACCATATCGCCGCGAATGTTGTCGCTTTCAAAGGCCAACTGGTGGGCCAGCAAAACGGCGCGCGGGCAGTAGGGGCAGGTGGGTGTAACAAACACTTGCAGGTGCAGCGGTTTGGCCAAGTTAGCCACGTAGCTTTTGGTTTCGGCGGTCAGGCCGGAGTCGCCGCGGCCAACCATCAGAATGTCTTCAATCAGGGTGCTGAATTCGTAGCCGGAGGGGATGCCGTACAGCCGGATGCCGTAATCTTTGGGCTGGTCGCCGCCTTTTGTCACGGCCATCGCCGGGATTTTGTCGATGTTGAAGTGCTCGGCCACTTCGGCGTCGGCCTCAAAATCGTACACCTCCAGCGAAATCCGGTCGGACAGGGCCGAGATTTCTTCGGCGATCATGCGGGTTTCGGCGCAGTACTGGCACTCCATTTTTTGGGTGAAGACCACCAGCTTGACCGGCTGCTCCAGTTTTTTGAATTCTTCTTTCAGCATTTCTTTGTCTTTGTCTTTTAACAGGGCCATAGTTTATCTCCTTTGCTGGCCTAAGTGGCGCCAAATGGCGACCGCGGTTTTTTGTTGTTGGCAGAGGGCACGCCTCTGAACCGGTTTATCAGGTGTAACACCCTTTTTTTGAGTAGCCGCAGGCCGGGCACCACAAAATGCCATCGGGGTCAATATCGGCCTGGGGGTAGCCGCACAGCGGGCACTCGCCCACCGTCCAGTTTTTGGGTTGGGGGGCCGGCAGCGGGCACACCGGCGGTTCGGTTTCTTTTATTTCGTCCATCCGTTTACAGCAGCGGGTTGATAACCCGGTCTAACTGGTCCTGGGTGATTTCGCCGGTATGCACGTATTTGATCAGGCCGTCGCGGCCAATGATAAAGCTGGTGGGCAGGCCCAGCACGTGGTACTGGTTCATCATCGCGGCGTGGCTGTCGAGCACCACCGGGAAGCTGAAGCCGTTTTGCTGAATAAAGGCGCTCACCGTGCCGGCGTCTTCCTGGCTGTTAACGGCCAGCACCACAAAGCCTTCATCTTTGTGCTGCTGGTAGTAGGTGTGCAGGGTGGGCATTTCTGCCTTGCAGGGCGGGCACCAGGTAGCCCAGGTGTTAACCAGCACCACCTGCCCGGAAAAATCGCTCAGGCTGACCGGCTGCCCTTCGATGGATGTGAGGGTGAAGTTGGGCGCGGGCTGGCCCTGCTGCGGCATGGCCGGGGCGGCAGGCTGGCTCGGCG
>CAYOXS010000377.1:0-1210 GCA_964407935.1 uncultured Caldilineaceae bacterium | reverse complement strand
ATGTCGCCTTCTTCCATAATGATGTACTGGATGCCATCCACCTGGATTTCGTTGCCGGTGTATTTGGGGAACAACACTTTGTCGCCAATGGACAGGTTGGTCAACATATCATCTTCTGTGCCAACAGCTTTGATGATGCCTTGCTGTGGTTTTTCTTTGGCGGTTTCCGGTAAAATGATGCCGCTGGCGGTGGTGGTTTCCTGTTCCAGAGGCTGAATAAGGACGCGTGGGCCAAGAGGTTCGATAGTCATTTTTTACTCCTTTTATGGCAAATTAATGTTCTTTGAGTCCGAGCAGTTGGTTGATTTTAGGCCGATCAAAACCAACAATAATCCTGCCCCCAATATCAATTTGGGGCACTCCCTGTTGCCCGCTGCGGCGAACCATATCGCGGGCTGCCGTTGGGTCTTTGCTCACATCAACATCTCTGAATTTAACGTTGTGTTCTCTAAAATATCGTTTTGCGGCATTGCAATAAGTGCAGGTTGGCGTAGAAAAAACAATAACTCTGGGTTGTCTTCGTTTTTGTGCTTCCATTTTGTCAAATCCCTTTGATTTTTGTCAGGACACCCGGCCCTGATTAGCGAATGCCTCAACCAATTGGCCCGCAGGCCGGAGCGCTGCTGGCGGCAAACCCGCCGCCTGTGCCGCCGCCGGTGTGTGAACTAAACGCCGACAGCGCTTTGAAGGTTTGGCCGCTGCCGCAGGTGGGGCAGGCGGGTTCGGTTGAAGTGAGCCGGGAACGGATCAGTTTTTCAAATTTGTTGCCGCAATCCTGGCAAACGTATTCGTAAATTGGCATACATACCCTCCTGATCAGATTGTGTTTGTCTGTTTCACTGGGTTAGATGCAGTTTGGAGGAAAAGGTTACAACAAATTTGCGAGAAATGGATTCTATTTGTTGTTGGAAGGGGAACGATAAACTGACTGCGGGGAATCAAGCTGTTCAACCTGCTGCCGCACCGGGCCGGGGAGAATCAGCCCCACCTGCGACAGCGTGACCTGGCCTTTGTTATCCACCACCAGCACGGTTGGCAGGCCGCGCACGCCAAAATGGCCGGCCGCCTGCCGCCCAAGGCCGCTCATAATATCGAGCCGGATAACTTTGGCTTTGCCTGCCAGGTCTGTTTCTAACCCATCCACGATGGGTTTCGCCACCAGGCAGGACGCTCAGAAGTTTGAATAAAACTCGATGACGGTGGGCTGGCC
>CAYOXS010000376.1:0-5164 GCA_964407935.1 uncultured Caldilineaceae bacterium | reverse complement strand
TTGCTGATTCGCAAGCGTGACCGTCGGGCTGCAAGCCCGACCTACGATTTCACAGATTCATTTATTTTCAAAGGAGTCTAAAACTGTAGTTTTGGACTCCTGCCGCAAACTTTTAAAAGTTGGGGCAGGAATACCCCTAACTCCTGAACCCTGAATCCTATTTTCAAAGGAGAGCAATTATGGTTGGCAAAACAAGAAGATTGAACCGGTTGTTTGTGGGAGAACAAAAACGCTGTCTGATGTCGCCGCTGGATCACGGCGGCTGGCTGGGGCCGGTCAAAGGCATTGACAACCCGCAGCAAATTGTGGCCGCGGTGATCAGGGGTGGGGCTAACGCCCTGCTCATCTCGCCCGGATTTTACAAGGTCGTCGCGCCGCTTGTGCCGCCTTCGACGGCGATTGTGCTGCGCCTCAGCCTGACCGCCGGCCTGAGCCAGCAAGGCACCCAGGAAACGCCCATCGCTTCGTTGGAAACGGCGCTGCGGATGGATGCCGACGCCATCGCTGTGTCTGTGTTTTTTGGCCGCGAAGGCGATATCGACATTTACCGCTGGCTAGCCAGCCTGGTAGATGCCAGCCAGCGGTACGATATGCCGGTGGTGGCCGAGATGATGCCGCCCGGCGACCGCTTTTTTGACGGCGAGGCCGTGGCCCATGCCGCCCGCATCGGTATGGAAATTGGCGCGGACGTGATCAAAACCAATTACAGCGGTAACATCGACAGCTTTAAACAGGTGGTCACCGCGGCTCCGGTGCCGATTATTATTGCCGGCGGGCCAAAAAGCGACGACAGCACCACCGTGCAAATGGTCCGTGATGCCGTTTCTGCGGGCGCGGCGGGCGTGGCCATTGGCCGCCGGGTGTGGCAGGCCAACGACCCGCAGGCCGTCACCGCGCAGATTCACGGCGCGTTGTTCGGCGCGGGCTGAGCGTCCGGCAAATTCCGCGGCGGACAATTCAACCTTCTATTCTCTTCTCCCCGATTGGGGAGACGGGATAGTATGCAACCATCTACCTGGTTAAAAGTGAAAAAGCAACCCCGCACGAAGTTGCTTTTTCACCATGATTTACACGCCAAGCACCTCACGCACCTTTAAAGCCAGCAGGTTTGGCGAAAAAGGTTTGGTTAGAAATTCTATTTCGGCGGTCAAAACTCCGTGCCGCAGGATTGCATCGTTAGTATAACCAGACATAAACAATACCTTCAACTGGGGCTGGAGTATCTTTAGCTGTTCGGCCAATTCGCGGCCGCTCATTTGGGGCATAATTACATCTGTCAGCAACAGGTCAATCTGCCCCCGGTGTTGCCCGGCCACAGACAACGCCTCAACGCCAGAACACGCCTCCAGAATAGTGTAACCTTCGTGCTGTAACGTTCGCCGCAGCACATAACGTACTGCCTCTTCGTCCTCAACCAGCAAAATGGTCTCGTGGCCGCCACGGCCTGCACGTTGCGGCTTACGCGCAGGCCGGGCAGGAGGCGAGACTTTGGTAGCGGGCAGATAAATTTTAAAGGCTGTTCCCTGGCATGGCTCACTGTAAACGGTAATTTCGCCTCCGCTTTGCTTAACAATACCGTAAACGGTGGCCAGCCCCAGGCCGGTACCTTTGCCTGGCGCTTTAGTGGTAAAAAATGGTTCAAAAATATGGGCCTGAGTTAACCTGTCCATGCCGTGGCCGGTATCAGTTACTGCCAGCATAACATAAGAGCCAAGGGGGACTGCAAAGTGGGTTTGGGCATAGTTATCATCAAAGTAAACATTGCCCGTTTCGACAGTCAGCCTGCCCCCGGTTGGCATGGCGTCGCGGGCGTTAACCACCAGGTTCATAATCACCTGCTCAATTTGGCCGGGGTCGGCAGTAATTGACCATAACTCCGGCTGGAGTATCGTGGTGAGGGTGATGTCTTCGCCAATCAGCCGCCCCAACATTCTATGCAGATTAGCTACCAGGTCATTGAGGTCCAGAATAGTGGGAGTCAGCACTTGCTGGCGGCTAAAAGCCAGCAGTTGCCGGGTTAGCGCAGCAGCGCGTTCGCTGGCCCGCCGAATCTGTTCCAGATTCTCAACCCACTGATTGCTGGCGCCCATCATATCTTGCATAAGGTCAGTATATCCCTGAATCACGGTGAGCAGGTTATTAAAATCGTGAGCTACCCCGCCGGCCAGCCGGCCAATGCTCTCCATTTTCTGAGACTGGCGCAACTGTTCCTCAAGCCTCGTCCGGGTTTTTTCGGCCTGTTTACGCTCGGTGATGTCGTGCACATGGACCAGATAACCATTGATTGTGCCTGTATCGGCAACCAGTGGGGTGATACGGCTGTCAAGATAACACGCGCCCGACTTCCGGGTTTCGTACAAATTCATCCTTTTGACCAGGTCGAAGTCAAAGCACGCTTCGTATTTTACAGGCTCATTATTGAGAAGTTTTATTTTCACAGCGTCAGGGAGATTGGGATCGTTAAAAAGATTGAACCCGAGCATCGAATTTAGACTGGGCGCACCGAAAATGGCCAGGCAGACCGGGTTGGCGTCAATCAATCGCCCTTCGGCGTTAAATAACTCAATGCCGATGGGTGACTGGGTAAAGATGCTTCTGAATTTCGCTTCGCTCTCGCGGAGCGCATGCTCCGCCCACAGGCGGTCGGTTACATTCAGCAAGGTAAAGATCAACCCTGTCACTGCGCCGCCTGGGTCTTTGATCGGCACCAGGCTCCAATCCCAGTAACTTACCCCGCGCTCCAAATGCGCCGCGTATTCAAACGGTTTGGCAAAGGCAAAGTAAGCTTGGCCGGTTTCCGCAACCCGCCGAAAGATCACTTCGTTGTCGGCGTTAGGATAAAGATCAAAATGATTTTTGCCGGGGAAAAAGGCGGGAACGCGCTCGTCGGCCTGGGCGTAGGCCCGGTTAACTCTGATAAAGTTAAGCTGGGGATCAAGGTAAGCCACCATCAAATGGGTATGGTCAAAGATTGTCTCCAAAAGTTGATGAGCTTCACGCAAATCTTTTTCGGCCCGCTTGCGCTCGGTGATGTCACGCACCATTCCCAGAAAACTGCCGTCCGAAAGCATTCGGGCGGTGATTTCTACCGGCAGCAGCGACCCATCTTTACAACACAAAATACGTTCTATGAGCACCGTTTTACCGGCTCGCAGTTGGTCAAGCCGCAGCGGTTCGGCTGCCAGATTTTCGGCAAAGATCATATCTTTTATGGAGAGGCCCAACACTTCCGCCCGAGTATAGCCCAGCATCTCGCAGCCATGCTGATTAACCTCAACATAGCGCCCCTCCGCATCGGTAATAAAAACCCCATCGACAGACTGTTCAAAGAGAGCCTGATACAATTCCTCAGCATGCCATGAGGGAGCTTCTTTTGTTTGCTGTTTGGGCCTGCGGCTCATCGGCAACCTCCGCAACTCTGGTTTAGCTCCGCCGGCCGCATAACCCCGCCCCCATAAAATGATCACAACCAGTCGGACAAAAAATATTTAGAAATGGACAAATAACGGTGGCCTTTATTATAACATACCAGGATACCAAAAATGAAGCTGCTCGACAAGATCAGGCAAAATAATATAACCAAAGACCACCCCAAAATTAGAGCAGCCTTTCAGTTTCTCATCCGGTTGCCCGGCGGCGCAGGTATTGACAATTACCCCCGCCGAGTTTATTATTGGCGTTAGGCCATCGGGCAGTCCCCCCCTTGCTGGTGTGTTAGTTGAATTTGCCACGCGGTTATTTCACATCTCGCCCACATCAATTTTGGAGGTTTCCTTTGAGTGGAAGATTGACGATTGATTCCGTAGATCAGTTACAGGCTTTGCTCACCCAACAACAATACGTGGCCGACCGGCAATTGGCCACGTCGATTTTTTTGGCGTTGAAACTGAAAAAACCCCTGTTTTTAGAAGGCGAAGCCGGTGTAGGCAAAACTGAAGTGGCCAAAGTGCTGGCCCAAATGCTGACCTGCCCGCTGCTCAGATTGCAGTGTTACGAAGGGCTGGATGTAAACACGGCCGTTTACGAGTGGAACTACAGCCGCCAGATGCTCGAGATCCGGCTGCTGGAGGCCGCCGGCGCGGTAGACAACGCCGCCGCCGAAAAACGCATTTTCAGCCCCGAATTTCTGCTCAAACGCCCCCTGCTGCAAGCCATCGACCAAAACAACGGCGTGGCCCCAGTGCTGCTGATCGATGAGCTGGACCGCGCCGACGAGGAGTTTGAGGCGTTTTTGCTGGAAATATTATCCGATTTCCAGATCACCGTGCCGGAAATTGGCACCATCAAAGCCGCGCAGCCGCCGGTAGTCATTATCACCTCTAACCGCACCCGCGAAATCCACGACGCTCTCAAACGCCGCTGCCTGTACCACTGGATTGATTACCCAAGTTTTGAAAAAGAGTACAGTATTGTGCTGGCCAAAGTTCCGGACGCGCCCCAACAACTGGCCCGCCAGGTAGTAGAATTTGTGCAAACGCTGCGCCGCGAAGATCTGTACAAGCTGCCCGGCGTGTCAGAAACGCTCGATTGGACCACGGCGCTGATCGCGCTGGATCAGGAAGATTTGGGCGATGACGTGATCCGTGACACGCTCGGCGTGCTGCTCAAATACCAGGACGACATTAATTATGTGCAAAACGCGCTGGCGCAAAACAGGCTGGGGCAGGTTCGGTGAGCAGCCGGCCAATTGTTGCGCCCGCCGGTCAAAATTCTGGCCATTTGCTGCGCAATCTGGTGCTATTTGCCCGCCTGCTGCGCGACGTTGGCGTCAATGTCACCTCAACCCAGATTCTTACCCTGGTTGAAGCCTTAAAACACGTGGACATTGGCAACCGGCGCGATTTTAAAAACAGCGCCCGGGCCATCCTGGTTAGTCGCCGCGAACACCTGGCCCTGTTTGACCGCGCTTTTGGCCTGTTTTGGCAGGCCCGCGCTGAAAACGCGCTCAGCCAACTGGTCCTGCACCGGCCCACCCGCAAACTGGCCGAGTCTGACCCCGAATCCACTACCAAGGATTCCCACAAATCGGCGCTGACGGCGGGGGACGAGGACGCCCCGTTTGACCCCAATGACGTTATTGACGACAAAGCCCTCTCGTACAGCAACCGCGAAATTTTGAGCCGCAAAGATTTTTCCAGCCTGTCCGACCGTGAATTGGAACAAA
>CAYOXS010000375.1:0-5177 GCA_964407935.1 uncultured Caldilineaceae bacterium | reverse complement strand
ACCCTATCTGTTGGCCTACCGCCTGTCAACCCCCTGAATTCCAAAAGAGCCATTTTTGTGGACAGGCAGCGAGAATACCTGTCCACGTTACGGATGAAAATGTCACTCTGAGCGACCGCAGGGAGCGACACTTGCGCCTGCGCGTAGTGCAGGTGAGAGTCTCTGCAACTATTGAGATGTGAGACCCTTCACTATGCTCAGGGTGACATCGGATAAGGCTATTTTTTAAGAAAGGCAAAAGGAATGGCAACAACACAGTTACGCAATTTTGTAAACGGCGAATGGCGCGTGTCTGCCGCCCAGGAATATCTGGATGTGATCAATCCGGCCACCGCCGATCTTTTGGCCCGGGTGCCGCTATCGCCGGCGGCCGAAGTGGATGAAGCGGCCCGGCTGGCCGCCGCGGCGCAGCAAAGTTGGGCGCGGGTGCCGGCCGAAGATCGAATTCAGTACCTGTTCAAACTCAAAGTGCTGCTGGAAGACAATCTGGATGAACTGGCCCGCACCATTACCATGGAGTGCGGCAAAACGCTGGACGAGTCGCGGGCCGAAATGCAGCGCGCTATTGAAAACGTCGAAGTGGCTTGCGGCATCCCGACGATGATGCAGGGCCACATTTTAGAAGATATTGCCCGTGGCATCGACGAATTTATGGTGCGCCAGCCGGTGGGGGTTACGGCCATCATCGCCCCCTTCAATTTTCCGGGGATGATTGCCTTTTGGTTTTTTCCGTATGCCATCGCCTGCGGCAACACCTGCGTGATCAAACCCTCGGAACGGGTGCCGATGACTCTGGCCAAAGTGGTGGCGTTGATTGAGCAAACCGGTCTGCCCAAAGGGGTCATCAACCTGGTCAACGGGGCCAAGGAAACGGTTGACGCTATTTTGGACCATCCGGCGATTCGGGCCATCAGTTTTGTTGGCTCAACGGCGGTAGCCCGCTACATTTACAGCCGGGGCGCGGCCAACGGCAAGCGGGTGCAGGCGCAGGGCGGGGCCAAAAACCCGATCATCGTTTTGCCCGATGCCGATGTTGAAATGAGCACCAAAATTGCCGCCGACTCCTTTTTTGGCTGCGCGGGCCAGCGCTGTCTGGCTGGTTCGGTGGCGGTAACGGTGGGTGCGGCGCGGGACATTTTTACCGAAGCCATTGCTGATGCCGCCGCAACCCGGGTAACTGGCTACGGCCTGGATGGCGGCGTGCAGATGGGGCCGGTAATCACGCCGCAAAGCAAAAGCCGCATCGAAGGCTTGATCCAGAAAGGGATTGACGAAGGCGCATCGGTGCTGGTAGACGGCCGCAATCCGCGGATCACCGGCTACGATCGCGGCAACTTTGTGCGCCCCACCGTGCTGCAAAACGTTTCGCCGGGCAGCGAGATTGCCCGCACCGAGATTTTTGGTCCGGTGTTGTCGCTGATCCACATTGACACCATCGACGAGGCGATCCAGTTTGTCAACCAGAACAATTATGGCAATATGGCCTGCCTCTTTACCTCCAGCGGGGCCAATGCCCGCAAATTCCGCAACGAGGCCCAGGCCGGCAACATTGGGATTAATATTGGCGTGGCCGCGCCGATGGCCTTTTTCCCGTTTAGCGGCTGGAAAGACAGCTTTTTTGGCACACTGCACGCCCAAAGCCATCACGCCGTAGAGTTTTTTACCCAGACCAAAATTGTCATTGAACGTTGGCCGCAGGAGTGGTCGCGCCAGTTTTAGACGGTTACTCAAATTGCAACTTCCTGCCGGCGCCCTCCTTTTTGGGGGAGGGTGCTGGCGGAGGTGATAACCGCTTCAGGATAATCGTGCCTCAGGGGGGATGAGGTGCAACAGGGGTGATGGTCATGAAAAATTGCCATTTGCCTAAAATATAAAATTGACGTAAATTTATGTCTAACCTCAACTTCTACCCGGTCTCAACAGTTAGCCATCCGGTTTACACACTCAACCCATTCAGGTATCTTATGTTCATCGTGAAGTAAGTTTACATCAACTTCCAGTAACAGTGATACTCCCCCTGGGGCCGCGAAGCCCGCATTCACGAGGAATTGATTTTCTATAGCTCAAGCCTGGCTTAAATCCAGGAAGTATAGAAGTCGAGGCGGGTTTATCGGGTAAGGCCCCGACAGAAATCCCCCGGTTGTCAATGGCCCGACACTTAGTTTTCAGCAATAGATAAACATAAAATCGCATAATACTCTGGTCACTATCTTATTTTGTAATTAATCTTTATCGGATTTATGCAGTTTATGTCATTTCAAGGAGTGAAACGGCAGACGTCTGATATGACCAAACCTACCGGATTCCTTGGTGGTTTCAAACCGGCGCTTTATTTTTTGATGATCGCGCTGCTGCTGGTGTTTGCCTGGGAGGGTTACAAACTGCTGGGCGCGCCCGGCGGCAAGTATTTGCGCGGCACAGCCCCGGTAAAGGTGGGCGAAGAACGCGTGCCCGGCTCCCTGTGCGACAGCCTGGGTTGGTGCGAGGTTGAACTCCCCATCCGCACCGACGACCGGGCCATGCCGCCTATTAAAGACATCGTGCTGACCATTTTTGAACCCCCGCGCCGCGGCAGCAACGATATGTTGCTGACCATTCTGTTCAAAGCCTCGCTGTTTACGTTGCAGGAAGCGCTGGCCGGTTTTGTCATCGGCGGCGGGTTGGGCTTTGCCCTGGGCGTTGTTTTTGCCCACTCCAACCTGCTGGAGCGCGGGCTGCTGCCCTACGTAGTTGCCTCACAAACGGTGCCGCTGCTGGCCATCGCCCCAATGGTGGTGATCTGGCTGGGTGGTAACTGGTTTTCTGTGGCGGTAATTGCCGCCTACCTCACCTTTTTCCCGGTGACGATTAACACCCTGCGCGGCCTGCGCTCGCCGGAGCCAACCGCGGTGGAGCTGATGAATTCGTACGCGGCCTCAACCTGGCAAGTGTTGTGGAAATTGCGCGTGCCGGCGGCCCTGCCCTTCATTTTTGTCGCGCTCAAAGTTTCGGCCACGGCCAGCGTGGTGGGCGCAATCATCGGCGAGCTGCCATCGGGCATCGCCGACGGGCTGGGGCGGGTTATTTTGAATTTTAACCAGTATTACGCCACCGGCCCGGAAAAATTATGGGCCAGTATTTTGTTTGCGTCGTTAACCGGTATGGCGTTTTTTCTGATCATCGCCATTCTGGAAAAATTACTTGTCCGTCGCCAGCCGGCTGAACTTATTTGATCACCGCCGGTGTGGTCATCACCGTTACTCAATTGCCAAAATCAAGCCATCACTCAGAGTTGCTCATGGAACACCCGGTTATTTGTATTAACAATCTCAATAAGATATTTGGAGAAGGGACGGCCAACGCGGTCCACGCCCTCAAAGACATCAACCTGACGGTGCAGCCCAACGAGTTTATTTCGTTGATTGGCCCCTCGGGCTGCGGCAAATCAACCCTGCTGCGCATCATCGGCAATTTAACCCAGCCCACTGCCGGCGACATTACGGTGAACAACAAAACAGCCCATCAGGCCCGGCTTGACCGCGATTACGGCATGGTCTTTCAGGCGGCCACGCTGTACGATTGGCGCACGGTAGCCAAAAATGTGCAACTGCCGCTGGAGCTGATGAAATATTCCAGGGCCGAACGGGAAGCGCGGACCGAAAAAATGTTAAAACTGGTTGAACTGGGCGACTTTGCCAAACATTATCCGTGGCAGCTTTCCGGCGGCATGCAGCAGCGAGTGGCCATTGCTCGGGCGCTCTCGTTTGAGCCATCGATTTTGTTGATGGACGAACCGTTTGGCGCGTTGGACGAGATGACCCGCGAGCGGCTCAATCTTGAGGTGTTGAGCATTTGGGACAAAACCAAAACCACCGTAGTTTTTGTAACTCACAGCATCACCGAAGCCGTGTTTCTGTCAACCCGCGTCGTGGTGATGTCGGCCCGGCCCGGCCAGATTGCCGAAGACATCCCTATCAACCTGCCCCAGCCGCGCAACGCCGATACCCGCGAGCAGGTGCGATTTTTTGAGCTGGAAACCGAAGTGCGCGAAGCTCTGCGCAGAAGCGAAAGCCAGAAACTATGAGCGATCGCGTTCAAAAATATTCTGCGCCTGTGGTGATTTTGGTCATAATTCTGATTTTGTGGGAGGGGCTGGTAGCCGCCTTTGAGATTGAACAGTTTTTGCTGCCGCGACCAACAGTCATTTTGGCCAATCTGCTCAACGTGGTGCTGCTCACCCCGGAGCCAACCGCCATGAGCATGGCCGAAGTTGACGCCCGGCTCAGGGCCAACACGCTGGTAATTGTGCTGCCGGCCGGCGCGCCGGAACAGTTTAAAAGCGCGGTTGCTGCGGCGGCCATGCTGCGCCTGCCGGTGGGCGGGTCAACCCTGCTGCTGTTGCCCGGCAAAAACCTCAGCCCGATTCTCCAGGCCAGTTGGTTTACCCTGCGCGAGGCGCTGGGCGGGCTGGCCATTGGTTCCGGGTTGGGTATTTTGGTGGCGATGTCCACCGCCCGCTGGACGGTAACCCGCGAGGCGCTGATGCCGTTTGCCATCGCCGTAAACTCGATGCCAATCATCGCTTTTGCGCCCATCACCAACAACTGGTTTGGCATCGACAACCCCTTCTCCAAAATGGTCATTGTGGCCATAATGACCTTTTTCCCGACGATGATCAACACGGTGCGTGGCCTGACACTGGTGGATCAGCGCTCGCTGGAGTTAATGCGCTCCTACGCCGCCAACGAGTTTGAAGTTCTCGGCAAACTGCGGATTCCCAACGCGCTGCCGTTTATTTTTAACGGTCTCAAAGTATCGGCGGCGTTAAGTATGATTGGGGCGGTGGTGGGCGAATATTTTGGCGGCCCCCGGATTGCGTTGGGCGTGTTTATTACGCAGGAAGCCGCACTGTTTCGGTTTTCGTCGGCCTGGGCAGCGATTATCATTGCCTGTTTGCTGGGGATTGCCCTGTACCTGCTTATCATTTTCGCCGAGCGGCTGGCCATGCCGTGGCACTCATCGTTTCGTTAGACGAGCAGTGAATTATGAATGATGAATGATGAATTATTGGTAACTCGCGCACTCGCTACCCGCCACTCGTCACTCGTCATTCATAATTGTCTTTTCAAAGGAGTCGGACAGTCCCATAGTTCGACTTTGTACAAAAACCAAGATGAAAAAGAAGGAACAAAAGGTGA
>CAYOXS010000374.1:2100-5185 GCA_964407935.1 uncultured Caldilineaceae bacterium | reverse complement strand
TGGGCTGGACACCCGACAGCGAAGCCATTGTCTTTGCCAGCAACGCCGGCCAGCCTTTTCGCCATTTAACGCCGCTGTACACCATCAGCCCCAGTGGCGGCCAGCCGCAGCCGTTACCCTATGGCCCGGCCGGCTCGATCTCGTTTGGGCCGACTGGCGGCGTGGTATTGGGCCGCCGCCGGCAAGAGATGGCCTACTGGAAGCGCTATCGCGGCGGCACCGCCGGCGACATCTGGATTGACGAGGCCGGGCGCGGCCAGTTCAAACCGCTGCTCAAGCTGACCAGCAACGCCGTTTACCCCATGTGGCTCGGCGAGCGCATCTACTTTTTATCGGATCACCAGGGGATTGGCAATATTTATTCCTGCACGCCCCGCGGCAGCAAAATCCAGCGGCACACCCATCACACCGATTTTTACGCCCGCTACCCGGCCACCGATGGCCGCCGGATTGTTTACTGCGCCGGGGCCGACCTGTTCCTGTTTGCCCCGGAAACGGGCCAGTCGCGCAAGATCGATATTGAATTTCACAGCCCGCGGGTGCAGCGCAACCGCAAATTTGTCAACGCCGCCAGTTATCTGGAGTCGTATACGCTCCACCCCGAAGGCCACAGTCTGGCGCTGACCGCGCGCGGCAAAGCGTTTAGCATGTCTAACTGGGAAGGCGCGGTGCTGCCCTACGGCCGGCCGAATGGCGTGCGCTACCGGCTGGCCGAGTGGCTCAACGATGGCCAGCGGCTGGTCATGCTCAGCGACACCAGCGGCGAAGAGGCGCTGGAAATTCACCCGGATGCGTCGCAGCCGCTGGCCGAACGCCCCGTTGAAACGTTCGACGGGCTGGACATTGGCCGCCCGCTGGCGCTGCACGTTTCGCCCAGGGCCGATCTGGTGGCCTTTGGCAACCATCGCTACGAGCTGGTGCTGGTTGACCTAGCCCAAAAAACGGCCAAAGTGCTCGACAAAAGCCGCTACGGCCGGCTGGCCGGGCTGGATTGGTCACCGGATGGCAAGTGGCTGGCCTACGGCCTGCCCACCTCGCTCAATACCTGCGCCATCAAACTGTGCCATCTGGACAGCGGCGAAACCCATTTTGTCACCCCGCCCAACGACCTGCTGGATTTTGGTCCCAGTTTTGATCCCGAAGGCAAATATCTCTATTTTATCTCCCGCCGCGATTTTGACCCGGTGTCCGATGACCATTATTTTGACCTGAATTTTCCGCGCGGCAGCCGCCCGTTTTTGGTCACCCTGCAAAAAGAGCTGCCCAACCCGTTCATCCCCCTGCCCGATGGCAACCAGACCAACGGCAACGGCAAATCCGACGAAAAACCCAACGGCGAGGAGCCGGCCCCGGAAAAACCGGCCGAAAAAGCCGAAGATAAAATCATTCAGATTGACCTCGACGGTATTCAAGCGCGACTCACGGCCCTGCCCGTGCCGGAGGGCAAATACCGGCAGGTGTTTGGCATTAAGGGCAAAGTGCTGTTCAGCTCGTTCCCCATTCAGGGCAGCCTCAATAACAATGATGACGATAACGGCCACGAAGCCCGCGGCGTGCTGGAAATGTACGACCTGGCCGAGCGCAAAAAAGAAGTGGTGGCGACCGGCATCAGCAGCTTCGACCTGTCGCGCAAGCGGGGCCATCTGGTTTACCGGGCGGGCAAAAATTTGCGGGTGCTCAAAGCCGGCGACAAACCCGACAACAACGCCACCGGCTTTATCAAAAAAAGCGGCTGGATCAAGCTGGCCCGCATTCGGGTGGCCGTCAACCCGCCCGAAGAGTGGCAGCAAATGTTCCGCGAGGCGTGGCGTTTGCAGCGCGACCATTTCTGGTCCGCGGATATGAGCAGCGTTGACTGGCAACTGGTTTTCAACCGCTACTATCCGCTCATCGACCGGGTGGCGTCGCGCTCCGAGTTTTCTGACCTGTTGTGGGAAATGCAGGGCGAACTGGGCACCAGCCACGCTTACGAATTGGGCGGCGACTATCGCGCCGCGCCCAAATATCACCAGGGTTTTTTGGGGGCCAACTTTGAGCCGGATGCCGGTAGCGGCGGCTATCGGGTCGCTCACATTGTGCAGGGCGACCCGTGGCAGGAGAAATCGGCCTCGCCGCTGAGCCGGCTGGGGGCCAACGTGCAGGTTGGCGACGTGCTGCTGGCTATTGATGGCCAGCGGCTGGGGCCGGAGCTGTCGCCGCAGCAGGCGCTGGTTAATCGAGCCAACAGCGAAGTGCAACTGACCGTGCTGCCGCTGAGCGCCAATGGCCAGTCGCCGGAGCCGCGAGCGGTGGTGGTCAACGCGCTGGCCGCCGAAATGCCGGCCCGCTACCGGGAATGGGTAGAAACCAACCGGGCGCTGGTTCACCAAAAAACCGGCGGGCGGGTGGGCTACGTCCACATCCCGGATATGGGCGCGCACGGCTTTGCCGAATTTCATCGCTATTTCCGCGCCGAGTGCGAGCGCGAAGGGTTGATTGTTGATGTGCGTTTTAATGGCGGCGGCAACGTGTCGCAGTTGCTTATTGAAAAACTCACTCGCCGCCGGGTGGGGTACGACCAGCCGCGCTACGGCGAAGCCTGGCCCTACCCGTACTACTCAATTTTGGGGCCGATTGTGGCCATTACCAACGAATACGCCGGTTCGGACGGCGATATTTTTAGTCACGTTTTTAAACTGTTGGATATTGGCCCGCTGATTGGTAAACGCACCTGGGGCGGGGTGATTGGTATCTGGCCGCGCCACTCGCTGGTAGACGGCACTACTACCACCCAGCCGGAGTTTTCGTTTTGGTTTGAGGATGTGGGCTGGGCTGTAGAAAATTACGGCACCGACCCGGACATTGAGGTTGATATTAAGCCGCAGGATTACGCCAAAGGGCGCGATCCCCAGCTTGACCGGGCGCTGGCCGAAATCCAGAAACTGCTGGAAGAGAACCCGCCCAAAATCCCCGAATTTGGGCCGCGCCCCAAACTGGCCCTGCCCCGTCTGCCCAAAAAATAGGTTGGCCGCGACTCCTTGATTTCAGTGGAGCAGCGAGGCGGCAAAGCCGCCGCCCTGCTCCACGAATTTACCCCCTCCCCCCC
>CAYOXS010000374.1:0-2090 GCA_964407935.1 uncultured Caldilineaceae bacterium | reverse complement strand
TTTTGCTGGGGGGCGGGGGGGGCCCCCCCCCCCCCCGCCGGCTCCACTATTTTCCCCCTTCCCCACTGGGAGTAGGGGGATGGGTGCTGGGGGCGGGATCGCCTCAAACCGAGCCACTACATTTAGGTGCTGTTTCGGCAGAAATAGCCCAGATGTAGTGGTTTTTTTGTATCGACGCCCTTCTGAATAATTTGAGAAAAACCGCAAAATAAGGTATAATGTTGTGTCGGACTTTTTTAGTAAAGAGGTTTGGAGGCAACACCCATGGCAAAGACTATCTCAACATCCTACACCGCTGATAAGATTACCGTATTGGAAGGGCTGGAAGCGGTTCGCCGCCGCCCGGGTATGTACGTTGGCGGCACGGACATCAAAGCGCTGCATCACCTGATTTACGAAGTGGTTGACAACTCAATTGACGAAGCGTTAGCCGGCTACTGCGATCACATAAAAATCACCATCCACGCCGATGAAAGCGTGACCGTGCACGATAACGGGCGCGGCATCCCTGTGGCCGAACACCCGCAGAAGAAAATATCGTCGCTGGAACTGGTGATGACCACGCTCCACGCCGGCGGCAAGTTTGACAGCGACAGCTACAAAGTGTCGGGCGGGCTGCACGGGGTTGGTGTTTCGGCGGTCAACGCGCTCAGCGAGCGGGTGGTGGTTGAAGTAACCCGCGACGGCGGCGTGTGGCAGCAGGAGTATCGGCGCGGCGTGCCTCAGGGACCGGTCACTAAAATAGCCGATGCCCCGACCGATGACCCCAGCGTCACCGGCACCAAAACCACCTTTCGCTGGGACCCGGAAATCTTCCACGAAGTAGAGGGTTATAGCTGGAACACCCTGCTGGTGCGCTTTAGAGAGATGGCCTTTGTGACCAAAGGTATTCGCATTAGCTTTACCGATGAACGGGCGGAACCGGCTAAAGAGTACACCTTTTATTTTGAAGGCGGCGTCACTTCGTTTGTGCGCTATCTCAACCGCACCCGCACAGCGGTCAACGACCCGGTCTACATTGAAAAAGAGGTCGATAACATTGGCATCGAAGTTGCCATTCAATATGCCGATGTGTATACCGAAAGCGTTTACGCCTTTGCCAACACCATCCACACCCCCGATGGCGGCACTCATATGACCGGCCTGCGCAGCGCGCTGACCCGTACTATTAACGATTACGCCCGCAAAAGCGGTCTGCTCAAAGACAACGAAACCAACTTTTCCGGCGAAGACACCCGCGAAGGGCTGACCGCGATTGTCTCCATAAAGCACCCCGACCCGCAGTTTGAAAGCCAGACCAAAGTCAAGCTGATGAACGCCGAGGTCAAGACCATTGTCGAGTCGGTAGTCGCCGAACATTTTTCGGCCTTTTTAGAAGAGCATCCCCGCCAGGCCAAAGCCATTATCGACAAATGTCTCACCTCGTCGCGGGCCAGAAACGCGGCCAAAAAAGCGCGTGAGCTGGTGCTGCGCAAAAGCGCGCTGGAAAGCAGTACCCTGCCCGGCAAGCTGGCCGATTGTTCCAGCCGCGATACCAGCGCCACCGAACTGTACATTGTCGAGGGCGACAGCGCCGGCGGCAGCGCCAAACAGGGTCGCGACCGCCGTTTTCAGGCGATATTGCCGCTGCGCGGTAAGATTCTCAACACCGAGCGCGCCCGGCTGGACAAAATTCTCAGCAATAACGAAGTGAAGGCGCTCATCACCGCGCTGGGCACCGGCGTTGGCGATGATTTTAACATCGAGGGGCTGCGCTACGGGCGCATCATTATTATGACCGACGCTGATGTGGACGGGGCGCATATTCGCACCCTGCTGCTCACCTTCTTTTTCCGGTATATGCCGCAGCTTATTGAAAATGGCCATATGTATATTGCCCTGCCGCCGCTTTACCAGATCAAACACAAAAAAGACGTCACCTACGTTTATTCCGAGGAAGAAAAAGACGCTTTTGTCGAGAAGTTTAACGGCAACGCTTCCGGCCTTAATTTGCAGCGGTACAAAGGCTTGGGTGAAATGAACCCCGAACAATTGTGGGATACTACTATGAACCCCGAAGTCCGCACCATTTTGCAGGTCAACATTGAAGA
>CAYOXS010000373.1:0-5216 GCA_964407935.1 uncultured Caldilineaceae bacterium | reverse complement strand
TGATTGTGGTTTCGGCCAAAGATTTAACGCCGGAGGACGAGCGCAAACTGGCCGGGCAAATCTCGTCCATCTGGCTGAAGGGCGCTTTTGCCACCAAAGATTTGGTTGAGCACGTGGTTGATGTTCTTTCCGGCACCGGCGCGCCCGCCGAAACCGCCGCCCCGGCAGAGCCGGAGCCAGCGCTGCCGCAGCCAGAAGTTGCCGCGCCGTCGGCCCGGCACACCATTGTGGTGGTAGAAGATAACCCGGTTGACGCCCGGCTGATCAGCCGGATATTGCAGGCCAAACTGGCGGTCGATATTAAAGAAGTGAATGCCGGTTCGGACGCCATCGATGTGATCCGCGCCCAGCAGCCAGGCGTTGTCATTTTAGATTTGATCCTGCCCGACAAAACCGGGTTTCAGATTTTGGAAGAGTTGAAAGCCGAGAAAACGCTCGACGCGATTCCGGTAATTGTGGTGACTTCTAAAGATTTGTCAGAGCAGGAAGAGAAGGTGCTGCGGGCCAACGGCGTTTTTTCGCTGTGGCACAAAGGGCATCTGGACCGCAACCGGCTCATTGCCCAAATTGAGTCTCAACTTGAAAAAGCATAAATAAACAGCAGGAGGTTGACAGAATAATGCTGATTTTATATGTGGAAGACAATTTTGAAAACAAACTGTTTGTCCGCCGGGTCATCGAATCGATGGGCCACGAAATGATGGAGGCCGAAACCGGCCCGGACAGCCTGTTAATAGCCGCCGAACGCAAACCCGACCTGATTTTGATGGACGTAAATATTCCTGGCATGGATGGCCTGGAAACCACGGCCCGCTTTAAGCAAGACCCGGGACTGTCGGATATTCCGGTGATTGCGCTGACCGCCAACGCCATGAAGGGCGATAAAGAGCGCTGCCTGGCCGCCGGCTGTGACGGGTACATGCAGAAACCGGTCGGCGTTTCTGATCTGCGCCGTGAAATCAACCTGTACGCCAGCAAACTCAGCCTCTAATTTGCCATAACCATACCCCGGCAGCTTGCCGGCGGGGTGTTTTTTGCTGCTTTAAAAATTAAGTAACAGCCACCAGCAGTTTTGGTGGCTGTTTGTTTAAACTTTAAATTTAAAGTGGCAACAATTTTGGTTTATGGTATAATGGAAACTGCTTAACATAAATGTTTTGTGTGACGTTAAAAAATATTTATGGTATAATTAAACAGATTTTTCCCGGCCTCATCTGTTTGATTTTTCCTGGCGTCGATCCCGCTTGCGTATCAACAGTAAAATACTTGCGGAGGTAGTAGGTTATGACCAAAAGAAAAAGGGCCAGTCTTAAAGACAAAAGCCCGGAAAGCCTGGGAATGGCCCCCAAAAAAGGCAAAGGTATTGATTTGCTGTTTGGCGGCCCGGTTAACCAGGATGCAAGCGCCGCAAGCGATGCTGAACCCGAGGATGATAGCGACGCCACTGAAGCCGCAGACTACGGTGATCGGGCTGTAGACGAACTGGGGCTGCCGGTCGCTTTGGACGCTCCGCCCGATGATTTGATCCTGGCTTCACCGCCCGCCGCCTCGGCCACCGACAGCGGTGAGGCCGACGCGGTAAATCCCGCCACATCGCCGTTTGCCATGCCCGATTCGTTTGATTTATCAAACGTGGGCGATGCCACCGATTTAACCGGTATTCTGGAAGATGACAAAACACCAAATTTGGAGGAAGAGACTTCGGTTAGCTCAGACAAGGACCTGTCCGGCACTGTAGATGAGACCACGTCTTCCCCCCCTGTAGAGGAGGCTGATATGAGCAGTGATGACCAAGCGAATGATTTGTCCGGGTTAGTGGTAGAAGACACGCTGGCCGCGCCGGCTCCCGCGCCTGTAGGCCCCGGTGTTGAGCCGGCCACTGACCTGTCGGGGCTTGTCGCCGCCGATGAAGGGCTGTCGGGGATGGATACGGGCGCTCCCGGCCTGCCGCCGGCCGCGCCGCCGCCCACTACCGCCGCGCCAATCAATGTACCGCCGGCCTACAGCTATTCACCCCCACCCGCGGTAGACGCCACTCCGTACACTCCACCGCCGCCTCCGGCCAATATCCCGCCGCCCAGCACCGCTACCGGCGCACCGAGTTTGTCGCCGCCCCGTATCATCGAGTCTGTTGGCGGTATTGTCTCTGAAAGAACGGCTGTTTCCGCCGCAGATATTTTGCCAGAAGACATCCTGGTAAAAAAGGGCGACGCAATTATTACTGTTGAAAAGCGCGAAAAACTGGAAAAAGACCAGGCCAAAACCGAGCAAATTATTAAATATATTGGCCCGGAACGGCGCAAAAAACTTGATGATGAAATTGAAGAGCTATACCAGGTGGTGTCCAAAGAGCTGAGTGACAGCAAAGACGACTCGGCCTTTGCCCTCCTAACACTGCGTGAAGCGCAGGAAATTGTGATTGAGGACATCAGCGATTACGATGACGCGCTCTACCGGGTAGCCGTGGTCAGAACCATGCTGGTGCGCAAGCAAAACCTGCGGCGCTGGTCTTACACGTGGGGTATGTTTGTGTTTGGCTACGCTACCGTCTGGCTGCTGCTGTTTATTGCCGGCATGGTGTTCGTCGATTTTTCAAGCCTTACCGGTTTAACCGAAGGCGCCGCCGCGCTGACTTCGTCCTGGATTACTTCCCTGACCGGCGGCATTGGCGGGGTTATTGCTATCTTGTACAGTTTGTCGTGGCGCGTAGCTTTTAAACAGGAATTTGACCGCCAGTATATTATGAAATATCTGGTCCAGCCGATTATGGGTTTTGTGCTGGGTGCGGTTATTTTCTTTATTACCAGCGCCGGTTACCTTGTTTTCAATCCTGGCGCAGCCGCAGCCAGCAGTTCGCCGTTTTTTGGCAGCAATCAATTGGTAGCCATCCAGATTATCCTGGGCTTTATTGCCGGCTTCCGCCAGCGGGTGGTTTATTACATGATCGACAAAATTGTAGAGAAGATCTCGCCGGAAGAAACCGAAAGCAAAGCACCCACCAGTGTTGTCCCGGTAGACGATTACAGTAAAATTGTGACAGAACGTGCCGAAGAAACTTAATTTTTTACCTGTGGAGGAAAAATAGCATGGCCGAACAATCGCTAAAAGAGGGGCAGATTTATCTTTTAGATGGGAATGTGCTGGTTGAAGCCACCTACAACGATAACACCGGTATGTGGCAGTTGCATGAACCGGAAGATCGTTCAAGCTGGCTGGTGTTGCCCAACGGCAAACTACAGGGGTTGCAATACGATCGCGCCCGCAACGTTTTTTTGCTTGAACCAGACCCTGATATCTGGAATACCGGTGACCTGGCCGAGGCGGATGAAAATACACCCAAATTGCCCAAACTGCTGCGCCAGGCCGAACGCAAAGCCGACGCCGAGCATGGCGGTCAATTAACCCTGATGCGGGTGAACACCGGCTGGAAGGCCATGGTCGGCAGCCCGGATCTGGCCAGCGGTGAAGCCCACAAAGACGTGCAAAAACTCAAAACCTTCAAAACCCTCTACGAAGCTTTGAATGCATTATTACAGGCGTAGCGGCGGCAGGTAACTCAAATTAAAACGTGAAACGCAGGCTTACCGCGTTTCACGTTTGCTTTACGGAGAACCCAATGACCCATTACATTGAAACCAAAACCAAAGACGGCGCGATTATCAGGATAGAAGTTGAAGATACCTCAAAACCTTCACCGGGATTTACCCGGCAGGTGACCACGCCCACCAACGTGTCCGGCGACTCGGCTGAGAATGCTTTTGCCGGGGTACTGGCCGCCATCAGCGGGCTGGCCAACGGAGTGGTTGATACCATGCAGAATTTATCGGCGGTGCCCAGTACGGCAGCTCTTGAATTTGCGGTGAAAGTTGATGGCGAAGTTGGCGCGCTGATTGCCAAACGGCGCGATGAGGGGCAATTTAAAGTCTCGCTATCGTGGAAGGAACCGGAGCCGGACAAGGATTAGTTTTGTTGCCGGCATTAACCCAAAAGGACGGCGTTGAGCCGTCCTTTTTTATTTCCCGGTAATCTGATTAATGGCCCAGGCTGCGTGCTCCCGGATGAGCGGTTCCGGGTCTTGCCGGGCTTGCTCCAGCGCCGGCAGCGCGGCCGGGCTGCCCCAGTTGCCCAGCGCCACCGCCACATTGCGCAGCAATCCCCGCCGTTTGGCCCGCTGGATGGGGGTCCCTTTAAAGCGCGCCCGGAACGCGGTCTCATCCAGTTGCATCAAATCAATCAGGTTTGGAGCGGCGGCGTTGGGGTTGTAGCGCAGAAAAGTTTCACGGCTGGGGTGTTTGGCCGCGTAGCGACGGACCCACGGGCAAACTTCCTGGCATTCGTCGCAGCCAAAAATCCAGTTTTTGAGTAGCGGCCGCAGCTCCGGGGGGATGCTGCCCCTGTGTTCGATGGTGAGGTATGAAATGCAGCGATTGCTATCCAGAATATACGGCGCCGGAAAGGCGTGGGTGGGACAAATGGTCAGGCAGCGGGTGCAACTACCGCAAGTGCCCCGTCGTTTACTTTCGCCGGGCAGACCAATGTGGCAGCTCGCGCCGCCATCCGTTGCGGGTTCATCGTAATCCAGCGATGCGTTAACCAGCACTTCACCCAAAAACAGGTACGAGCCCATCTGCGGATTGATGAGCAGCGTGTTTTTGCCCACAAAACCCAACCCGGCCAGCGCGGCGAAATCCCGTTCCAGCACCGGGCCGGTGTCAACGTAGGCCCGCTGCGTGGTTTGCCCGGTCTCTGCGGCCACAAACTCGCCCAGTTCACGCAACTGGGGCAGCATCACCTCGTGATAATCCAGCCCCCAGGCGTAACGGGCCACCCGCCCGCGCGATGGGTCGGCCCACAGATCAGCCGGCGGATTCAGCACAAAGTAAGATAGCCCCACCACCACCACTGACTCCGCCTCAGGCAAGACGAGGCGCGGCTGGCTACGGCGCTGGGGGTCACGGGCCAGCCAGCCCATTTCGGCGTGATAGTTGTTGGCCAGCCAGCGCCGATAGGCTTCGGCATGTGGCGCATGAACGGCGGGCGCAACGCCGACCAGGTCAAACCCCAGGTTAATGGCTTTGTCTTTAATGCGTTGAGTTAGATTCATAGCATAAAAACGGCCTCTGATTTTATGCCAGAGGCCGTTTTTGTTTGAGTCAGGCGAGATTAATGGCTGCCGTTTGAGCCATTTTTGCCGGTCGGCGTAAAATGAGCCTCAA
>CAYOXS010000372.1:2204-5230 GCA_964407935.1 uncultured Caldilineaceae bacterium | reverse complement strand
CCGCTGCACACCGGGCGCAGTGGTGACTTCACCTACTTCAGCGCTCTCTTTGGCGGCTTCAAAAACGCCGAATAAGCATTAGCATCATTCGCTAATCGTGTAAGTTTGGTGTAGAATGGGCGGGGTAAATTTACCCCGCCCATTTCTTTTTTACAGCAATTGCTGTACCACCATCTCAATTGATTTGAGGGTCTGTTTCTGGATTTGCAACGCTGCTTTCATATATGTGTACAGCGTACCACTAAATTCCCCGCATCGACGCACATCCGTCGGTTGTAAGTTGAGAACCAGATGCTCAAAACTATTAGGAGGAGCTAATTTGTTATGGGTCAATATATAACCCGACGAGTTGTTTTGGCCATCCCGGTGCTGATCGGGATTCTGTTTGTAACGTTTGCCCTGGCCCGGCTTATTCCCGGCGATCCCTGCCGCGCTGTTTTGGGGGAAAAAGCTACAGATGAAATCTGTGACGCCTTCTTTAAACGGGTTGGTCTGGACCAACCGATTCCCGTTCAGTTTGGGATTTACCTGCGCCAGGTTGTAATTGAGCAGGATTTGGGCGAGTCATTCCGTTATGGTCGCCCGGTGATGGATATTGTTGTCGAGCGGTTACCGCTAACCGTTGAGCTGGCCTTTTCGGCGATGGTGTTTGCCACATTTTTGGGCATTATTTTTGGCGTGGTTTCGGCCTACTGGCACAACTCCAGTATCGATGTGGCCACTATGGTCGGCGCAAACCTGGGGGTATCGGTGCCGGTTTTTGTGCTGGGGTTAGTGCTTCAGTATATTTTTGCCCTGCTTTTGCGAGACACATTTCTGGCGTTGCCGCCCTCGGGCCGGATCAATCCGATTATTTCCAACCCGCCCTTTTACGAGGTTTGGGGTATGCAGTTTGATGATGGCACCAGCGGGGCCACATTTCTTCACTTTTTATCCAACTTTGTCTTTTTCAACTCGCTGGTCACGCTCAATTTTGAAGCCTTTTGGGATGCGGTGCAGCATATGATTTTACCGGCCGTGGCGGTGGGTACCATTCCGCTGGCCATCATCGCCCGCATCACCCGTTCCAGCCTGCTGGAGGTGCTGAGCCTGGACTATATTCGCACGGCGCGGGCCAAAGGGTTGGCTGAAATAGGAGTGGTTTTTCGGCATGGCCTCAATAACGCCTTGCTGCCGGTTGTGACCATTGTTGGTTTGCAACTTGGCTACCTGCTGGCCGGAGCCATTTTAACCGAGACCATCTTCAACCTGACCGGCCTGGGCAAAACCTTGTTCGATGCCATTACCTCGCGTGACTACATTATTGTGCAGGGCTTCACCCTGATTGTGGCGGTGAGTTTTGTGTTTATTAATTTACTGGTTGACATATCTTATGCGTTTCTCGATCCGCGCATCCGGTTGAGTTAGGGGGATTTATGACTACAGCTGATACCGCACTTTCTTCTGTTCCGGCCCTGGCCAAATCCAAAGAACCGAGCAGCCTCTACAAAGATGCGCTGCGCCATTTATTGCAGAAACAATCGGCCATTGTTGGCATGGTTATTTTGGCTATTTTAACTACCGTGGCCGCCCTGGCCCCGCTGATCGCTCCGTTTGATCCCGAATTGCAGTTGATTGGCAAAGAAGACGGCATCAAAAAACGCTCCGCACCGTGCGTGTACATGCTGGGCTGCTCCACCGAACAGCCGCAGCATGTTTTTGGCGTTGATGCCAATTTTCGCGACTTTTTCAGCCGGGTGGTATACGGCGCGCGCCTGTCGCTGGTGGTTGGCTTTGCTTCGGTGACTATTGCCATTATCAGCGGCACCATTTTAGGCTCAATAGCCGGCTTTTTGGGCGGCTGGGTAGACAACGTGATTATGCGTTTGATGGACGTGCTGCTGGCATTTCCGGCGCTGATTCTGGCTATTGCCATTGTAACGGTGCTGGGACCGGGCCTGATCAACGCCCTGATTGCCATCAGCATTGTAACAATTCCCATGTACGCCCGGGTTATCCGTTCCAGCGTGCTCACGGTAAAGGAGCAGGATTATGTGCTGGCCGGGCAATCGGTGGGCGTGCCCCAATTTCGCATTTTGTACCGCGATATTCTGCCCAACGCCATTACTCCGCTGATTGTGCAGGGCACGCTGGGCATCGGTACCGCCATTGTTGAAGTTGCGGCCCTGTCGTTTTTGGGGCTGGGCGCGCAGCCGCCCACACCCGAATGGGGGTTGATGGTCAGCTCCGAGCGCAACCAGATTTTTACCGCGCCGCACCTGGTGTTGATCCCCGGCATTTGTATTGCGCTGGTGGTGCTGGGCTTCAACCTGCTGGGCGATGGCCTGCAAGACGCGCTCAACCCTCGTCTCAACCGCCGCTGATTTTTAGCCACCGGACAATAATCCATGAAGAGTACCGCCCAAAAATATGGCCCGGTGGCCCAGTTATTGCACTGGCTCAGCGTGCTGTTGATTGTGGTGCTGATCCCAATGGGTTTCTGGATGCAATCGGCCGAGCCGGAAGTTAAACCGCTGCTTTATAAAACTCACGTGCTGATTGGACTCTCGATTTTGGGGTTAACCGTACTGCGGCTCATCTGGCGCTGGCTGGATACCACCCCGGAACTGCCGGCCGGATTGGAGGGCCGGCAGCGGCTGGCCTACCGGGGCATTCACTGGCTGCTGTATCTGGCTCTGCTCATATTGACCGCCAGCGGCATCGCCTTGAATTTGACCAGCGGCCTGAGCGATATTCTTTTTGCCGGCGCGCCCGGCCCAATCCCTGCCAATTTGGCCGAGTTTCCGGCCCGGACGGCGCATGGCCTGCTGGCCAGAGTCTTCATTGGGCTGCTGGCGGCGCATCTGGTGGGGGTTGTTTCTTACCAGGTAACGCACGGCGATGTTTTAGCGCGGATGGGGAAATCCGGGTTGGGGTTAACTCAGCCGGAGCAAAACAATTAAACCAAAAAGGGGCGCTGATGCGCCCCTTTTTAATTACAGCCGGATGGCTTTTTTGGTGCGTTTGGTGGCCTGTTTCATCAGCAT
>CAYOXS010000372.1:0-2104 GCA_964407935.1 uncultured Caldilineaceae bacterium | reverse complement strand
TTAATTACAGCCGGATGGCTTTTTTGGTGCGTTTGGTGGCCTGTTTCATCAGCATTTTGTGAAAATTGCGCTCCTCTGTGTCCGGTTCCGGGTGGCGCAGGGTGTAGTTGCCGTCGGCGTCCAAATCCCAGGCCAGGCGGTTATCAGAGAGCGCATCCTCCAGCACGCGAATCAATCGCGCTTGCAGCCCCGGTTCCTCGATGGGTGTCATCAATTCAACCCGGTCATCAAGGTTGCGGCCACGCCAGTCGGCGCTGCCAATGTAGGTGAGGGGCCGGCCATTGTTGTGAAAGTAATAAATCCGGTCGTGCTCCAAAAATCGCCCCAAAATGCTGATAATTCTGATGTTGTCGCTAAAGCCGGGCAGGCCGGGCCGCAGCCGGCTGTGCCCGCGAATGATCAGATCGATCTTGACCCCCGCCTGCGAGGCTTCGTACAGCCGCCGGATCATTTTTATATCGTCCAGGGCGTTCATTTTGGCGATGATTTTACCCGTGCCGTGCTTTTGCTGAAACTCAATTTCGCGGTCAATGAGATCATTGAAAGTTTTGCGCATGTTTTGCGGCGCGATCATCACTTTTTTGTAAGTCTGGTGCAGGGCGTAGCCGGTTAAATAATGGAACAGGTTAACAATATCCTCGCCCAGTTCCGGGTTGCAGGTGAGCAGCCCCAGATCGGTGTAGAGCAGCGCCGTTTTGGGGTTGTAATTGCCGGTGCCAATGTGGCAGTAGGTGCGCAGGCCGGTGCTTTCTTTGCGCACAATGAGCGTGGCTTTGGTGTGCGTTTTTAGCCCCACCAGCCCGTACGCCACGTGAACCCCCGAATTTTCCAGCATTCTGGCCCACTCGATGTTGTTGGCTTCGTCAAAGCGGGCGGTAACTTCTACCAGCACGGCCACCTGCTTGCCCTGCTCGGCGGCGCGCACCAGCGCTTTGACAACCGGCGACTCTTTTGAGGTGCGGTACAACGTCTGTTTAATGGCCAGCACGCTGGGGTCAACGGCGGCCTCTTCTATGAGCTGCTGCACGCTGGCGGTAAACGACTCGTAGGGATGGTGCACCAGCAGGTCGCCCTGGCGGATAATGGCAAAAATATCCTGCGTGTCTTTGGTTTCGCCCTCGTGAATTAAGCCGGCGGGAATAACCGGGGTCCACGGCCGATATTTCAACTCGGGCAGATTAATGTCGGCGAGTTGGAAACAGCCGGTCAAATCGAGCAGGCCGCTCACCTCGTACACATCCTCGGGCTTCAAATCCAGCTCGCGCATCAGCAGGTTGCGTTCCTCGGCGGGCATATCCTGCGCTACTTCCAGCCGCACCACCGAGGCAAACCGCCGCTCGCGCAACTCCTCGGAGATCATTCTCAGCAGGTCCGTTGCTTCTTCCTCGTCGCGGGATACGTCGGCGTTGCGGGTGATTCTAAAGGGGTGCACGCTGATAATTTCCAGCCCGGAAAACAGCTCGTCAACGTGGTGGGCAATAAGTTGTTCCACCGGCAAAAAATGCAGGGGCAGCAGGCCATTTGCATCCAGCACCGGCAAAAAACGCGGCTGGTTGGTTGGCACTTTCAGCCGGGCAAAATGCATGGTATCCAGCACCGGGTTGCGCGCCATAATGGCCAGCGACAGGCTGAGGTTGGAAATAAACGGGAATGGGTGGCCGGGGTCAACCGTGAGCGGTGTGAGAATTGGATAAATTTGCGAGCGAAAATAGGTGTGCATGGCTTCTTTTTGCGAGGCCGATAAATCCGCGTAGTCAAGAATAGCAATGTTGGCGGTTTCCCGCAGCAATGGTTTAAGGGTTTGTTCCCAGGTATCGGTCATGGTACGGTGCATCAGGCCAATGGCCCGGCTCAAAATGCTGAGCTGCTGGGTGGGCGTGCGGCCATCCGGCGACAGGGTGTGAACCAGCGCCGCCTCCTGCCGTTTCAGCCCGCCAACCCGCTTTTGAATGAACTCATCCAGATTGCTGGCGGTAATGGCCACAAACCGAACCCGTTCCAGCAGGTGAGTGCGTTCGTCGAGCGCCTGGTGCAGCACCCGCCAGTTAAAGTCGATCCAGCTCAATTCCTGGTTAAAATAGAGCGCCGGATGTTTGGTGCTGGC
>CAYOXS010000371.1:0-5239 GCA_964407935.1 uncultured Caldilineaceae bacterium | reverse complement strand
GTGGTCATTTTTACTCCAAATCCATCCTCAAAAACAGGGTTGACAGGCAAGATTAATTGCACTACAATCTAACCATCAAAACAATAATAGATGGTTATATTTTATTTGTCAACGCTGCGGGGGGAAATATGGATCGACAAAAACTTTTCTGGCCGATACTCGCGCTGTTACTGCTGGCGGGCTGCGCCGCCACGCCGCCGCCCGCGCCGCCCACCGGCACGCCGCCACCCACCGCCTCTTCCACCCCCGCGCCGGCCACCGCCGAACCGCTGGCCCGACCCTATCCCTACACCACGCCGCTGCCGCCGCCCACCCCCACCCAACTGGATGGTGCGTTCAGCCGGGAGGTTGAATTTTTGGGCACACCCGTACCCTGCCGGCGCTGCGCGCCTTATCGCGCCAACGGCGGCGAGTGGCGGCTGGCCTTTGACCGGGGCGTGTTCCGGGTAACACACAGCCTGACCAATTTTCAGGGCATCGGCTCCTTCACACTTGAGGGCAACCGGCTCAACCTGTTCAACGATCCCAACTGCCATCTGGATGTTGGGGTTTACACCTGGGAAAAAGATGGGCGCATGCTGCGGCTCACTGAAGTGTCCGACCCGTGCAGCTTTGGTCTGCGGGCCAAAAACCTCACCGGCGATACGTGGCTGTTGCAGGTTGATGGCGACGGCAGCGTAATCACGCCCTGCGAGCCGCCCAACCACGAAGCCGCTACCACCGGCCACTGGGCCGCCCCGTCAGGCTGTCAGAATTAGCCTTCCTGGCCAGCCTCAAACCGGGTTAACTGCCGCGAGATGTCGTGGAGGCTGGCTTCGGCCCGGCGGTAAATTTCAAAGAGTTCGTTGTAGCGGGCGTGCGTGGCCGGGTTGGGCTGCACCCGGCGCTCCAGCCGGATAAGCGGCGCAATGGCCCCCGCCGACAGCTCGAACAGGCCGGCAGCCACGCCGGTAATGAGCGCCGCGCCGTAGGCCGCGTCCTGCTCGGCGGGGATGAGCAGCTCCCGCCCCAGCACATCGCCCACAATTTGCGACCACAGCCGGCTTTTGGCTCCCCCGCCCACCAGCCGATACTCCTCATATTTCAGACCGATGGCCGCCAGCCCGGCAATCGCGTCACGCAGGGCCAGGGCCACGCCTTCCAGCGCGGCGCGGGTAAAATGGGCCTGACCGTGGCGCATGGTGGCCCCAATAAAATTGGCCCGCAGCGAATCGTCCCAGTAGGGCGCCCACTCGCCCAGCAAATGGGGCTGAAACAGTAGCCCGTCGCTGCCCGGCGGAATTTGGGCCGCGGCCTCGTCCATTTCCGCAAAAGAGGGCTGCCGCCACAGGTTGTCGCGCAGCCAGCGCGGCACGGTGGCCGCGCTTTTGGTGCCGCTGCCGGGATACCACAGCCCCGGCAGCACGTGGCGGTAGTTGAGCATGTTGGGGTGGTCCACCGGCCCCGGCGCGACCACCGCCAGCCGGCCCACGCTGGCCAATTTGACCATCCCCTGCCCCGGCGCCAGCAGCCCGGAGCCAAAAACCTCGGCCACGGTATCGGTGGTGCCGGCAATCACCGGCGTGCCGGCGGCCAGCCCGGTTTCGGCGGCGGCGGCGGCGCTGACCACGCTCACCACCTCAAGCGGTTGGGCAATGCGGGGCAGCATCTCCGGCAAAAGCCCCACATCCGCGCAAAAGTCATCAATCCAGCTTTCCGCCACCGGGTCAAACAGCAGCGAGCCGGCAGCGTCGATGGAGTCGGTCACGTGGGCCGGGGCCAGCCGGTGGCGCACGTAATCCTTTTGAAACAGAATCCGCCGCACCGAGCGCCACACCTCCGGCTGGTGCTGGCGCAGCCACAGCAACTGCGGCCAGCTCCACAGCGGCGATACGCCGTTGCGGGTGCGGCGCAGCACGGCCTGGCCCCAGCGCTCATCAATCTGGCGGCATTGGGGCTGGCTGCGGTGGTCAAAAGTGAGGATGGCCGGGCGCAGCGGCCGGTCATTGGCGTCCAGCAGCACCGTGTTGTGGGTCACGCCGACCATGCCCACCGCGGCAATGCTGGCGGCGGGGATGGCGCTCTCGGCCAGCACCCGACGGGTGGTGGCCACAAAAGCGGCCCACCAGTCGTCGGGGTTCTGCTCGGCCCAGCCGGGGTGAGGGTAGGCGGTGGGGTACTCGGCGCTGGCGCTGGCCGCCACCCGGCCCTCGGCGTTTAAAATGACGGTTTTGCAGCCCCCGGAACCGAGGTCGCTGGCGAGGACAAATTTTTCAGACATTGGCTGCTCCTTTAAAGGCAGGATTTGGAGGTTAGCCCGACCGTCACGCTTGTAGCGTGACCTACTGAAAATAAGTGTCGCGGCGGGACACATCCCATTATACCGATTTTTTGTCCGTACCAAATTTGGTCGTCATTGTGATTGATCCTCGCGGTAAACACGGCGCGCTGTTTTTTGACTCGAATTGCAAATTTGGATAGATTCAAAACGTAACCGGCCAGCCAGCAGTATTTGAGCACCAAAATTCCAGATCAATCGATTTCATATTTTTAGTCATACAAGGAGGTATGCAATGCGAATTGGTGTATTTACCGCACTGTTTCAGAATTTTCCGTTTGAGGAGGCGCTGGATAAAGCCATCGCAGCGGGTGTGACCGCCGTTGAAATTGGCGCGGGCGGCTATCCCGGCAGCCAGCACTGCCCGGTGGATGAGCTGCTGGCCAGCGACACCGCCCGCCAGAAATATCTGGACGCCTTTAAATCCCGCGGGCTGCTGCTGAGCGCTTTGAGCGTACACAATAACCCGCTCGACCCCAACCCCGATATCGCCGCCAAAGCCGACGAAGATATTCGCAAGGCGGTAGAATTGGCCGCCCTGCTGGGAGTGCCGGTTGTCAACGGTTTTTCCGGCCTGCCCGCCGGCGCGCCCGGTGACAAAATCCCCAACTGGGTCACCTGTCCGTGGCCGCCTCATTTTCTGGAGGCCCTCAACTATCAGTGGAACGAAGTGGCCATCCCCTACTGGCAAAAAACCGCCAAATTTATCGACGAGCACGGCCTCAGATTTGCCTTTGAAATGCACCCGGGCATGTTGGTTTACAACGTGGAAACGCTGATCAAACTCCGCACCGTCACCCGGCCGGTGCTGGGCTGCAATTTTGACCCCAGCCACCTGTTCTGGAACGGGGTTGACCCGGTGGCGGCCATTCGCAAGCTGGGCGACGCCATTTTCCACGTGCATGGCAAAGACACCTACGTTGACTCGCTGAATGTGGCCGTAAACGGCTGCAACGATGCCAAGCCCTATAACCAGATTCTCCATCGAGCCTGGACTTTTCGGAGTATTGGCTACGGTCACAGCGCCACAGTGTGGAAAGACATCATCAGCGCCCTGCGGCTGGTGGGCTACGATTATGTGATTTCCATTGAACACGAAGACGCGCTGATGTCAACCGACGAAGGGCTGGGCAAAGCGGTAGCTCTGCTCAAAGAAGCGGTTATGTTTGAGCAGCCCGGCGAAATGTTCTGGGCGTAGATCGATTTTCCAGTTCGGTTACTCAAATATTTCTGCGGAGTTTTCAGTAAGGTGGGGTTGTGCCGGATACAACCCCCCTTAAAAAAGGTATGTTAGTTGTATACAAGTAACATATTAAAATAATACTGATGGTTTTGACACAGTATGCAAAGTATGCTAAACTTCCGTCACGTTTAGTTTGTTGCATCAACAAACAAAATTGGCCGCGATTTATCAACACGTTTGAGGTCAGACATTGGCGACTCGACCTTACCGTCACCGAACTGGAAATCAGGCGCTTGTCCGTGAGATTAACCTCTCGGCAATCATGAATCGGCTACACCAACACGCCCCTGTTTCGCGGTCTGCCCTCGCCGAAATGACTGGCCTGAATAAAACCACCGTTTCCAGTTTGGTCCAGGAACTGATCACCCATCAATTTGTCAGAGAAGTTGGTTTAAATACCACCGGCGCTGGCCGGCCGGCGATGTTGCTGGAATTTAACCCCAATGCCGGCTGCATTATCAGCGCCGAAATTGAGGTTGGGTTCATTTCTGTGATTTGCGCCAACTTTACCACCGAAATTATCTGGCGCAGCAAAGAAATGACATCACCGGGCGCGGATCACTACACGGTGCTGCACCAACTGCTTGAACTTTTAAAGCAGGCCGTCGCCGCCGCCCAGAGCGCCGGGATTCCCGTGCTCGGCCTGGCGCTGGGTGTGCCCGGCCTGGTAGACCGTGATACCGACACCCTGCTTTTTGGCCCCAACCTGCGCTGGGAAAACGTGCCGCTGGGCGCAATTCTGCGCCAGCAATTCAACCTGCCCATTTTTGTTGATAACAACGCCAACATGGCTGCTCTGGGCGAATTTTATTTTGGCGCGGCCCAGCATTACAACGATATTATGTACATCAGCGTTGGCGTGGGGATTGGCGGCGGCATTATCCAGGGCGGGCAGTTGCTCACCGGCGCTACCGGCTTTGCCGGCGAAGTGGGCCACATAACGGTTTTGCCGAATGGTGAACTTTGTAACTGCGGCAATCGCGGCTGTTGGGAAACCCTGGTGAGTAACCGGGCTTTGCTCAAACGCATCCAGGCCAAACTCAACCAGGGCCGGCCCAGCCTGCTAAACAAAATTGTAAATGGCAGCTCAGATGCCCTAAGCCTGGCCGATATTCAGGAAGCGGCCCGCGCCAAAGACGTGCTCACGCTGGAAATTTTGCAGGAAATCGGCTGCTATTTAGGCGTGGGGGTCGCTTCTCTGGTCAATATTTTTAATCCGGAGTTGGTTGTTTTGGGCGGCATCAACGAAAGTTTGGGCGAAGTATTACTGCCCGCCCTCAAAACCGAACTCTACCGGCGGGCCTTGCGCTGGAATGCCGAGGCAACCCAGGTTGTCCTGGCCCAACACGGTTCCGATGCGTGTGTCATCGGCGGAATGGCTCTGATTTACCAGGCTATTCTGGCTCAACCCAGTATCATCACAACAACCTGAAGGGAGGTGATTGTTAAACCAAGCCAAAAAGCATTATCTCACTAACGATGATGTAGTGAAACCTGTATTTTCAATGATGATGAAGATGAAAAGATTTCAAGGAGGAAATAATGATGAATAAGCGCGTCGTGTGGCTAGTAACCCTGTTAGCGGTTTTAGCCCTGGTGATTGGTGGCTGCGGCGGAGGAGCGCCGGCCGAACAGCCCAAGGCCGAACAACCGGCCGCCGAACAGCCCGCTGCCGAACA
>CAYOXS010000370.1:0-5270 GCA_964407935.1 uncultured Caldilineaceae bacterium | reverse complement strand
CAGGAGCCAACCGCAGTGCCAACCGTGGCAGCCGCCGGCGACGCCAACGACAACACCAGCGGGGGGCAGGCAGCAGCACCCACTGCCGCACCACCCACGGCTACACCTCTGCCGGTAACGCAAATTGTTGAAACGGTGGTCATCACCGAAGTGGGCGAACTGCTACAAAATGGCGGTTTTGAGCGGGGATTCGCCGATAACGGCGTTGGCTCGGGCTGGAAAGCGTTCAGCACCGATGGCGCAGCGGTCAACTTTTCGGCGGAAAGCGCCGGGGTTTTTATTCACGGCGGCCAGGCAGCGCAGCGCATCAGCATCGACAAAGCCTTTCAGCCCGATCAATACGGCGGCATCTACCAGACCGTTGACGTTTTGCCCGGCGAAGTTTACACGCTGACGGTGTACGGCCAGATTCGCAGCGGCTTTGGCAGCGTCGAAGCCAGCAGCTACGGGTACCGCATGCAAGCCGCGCTCGACCAGAGCGGCGGCGCAAGCTGGCAAACCATCACCCCCACCGCCTGGATTGAACTGCCGTGGCCGGAACAGGCGCTGGCCGAAGCGGCCCCGGCTTTTTCGGAGTTCAGCACCCAATTTGTGGCCGAAAGCGAGCAGGTAACGCTGTTTGTTCGCGCCTGGAATAAGTGGGCCGATGGCAATCTGGGCGAATACACGCTCGATGATTTGAGCATTGTTGGGCCAACCGCTATCCGCACCGAGTCGGTGGTTAAAACCGTAACCGCGCCCGGCGGCGCGCAGGCCACCGCCCCCGCTGGCGGCGAAGAGATGATTGACAAACCGCTGCCCACCACCGGCTACGGCGACGATACCAACCTGTTGGCCGATGCGCGCTTTTGGGGAGCGCTGCTGGTTTTGCTGCTGCTAACCGGCGGCGCGTTTTACCGGGCGCGCTGGCGCTGGTAGCAACCGGAAACACACAAAGGCTGGCCCCAAAATTACAGGCCAGCCTTTTTTATTCATCGAGCAGGTACACCGGCTCCTGATAGAACCGCACCTGGTTGCTGTTTAGCTTGGCCCCCACCAATTCTTGCAGCCACCGGTTTTTGTCAGCCGTCGAAGCGTCCGATTTAAGCTCGGCCAGATCGGCATTGAGGCGCAGCACTCGCCCCGGCACAATAAACCGGGTGATACCGGCCGGCAGTTGGCGGCCGGCGCGGGCAATTTGCAGCACCTGCTCCACCGTGTATTCGGGAAAAACCACCAGCGCAGACAAATCCGGCGATTCGCCGTTAATCCGGGCCATCTCCCGCTGAAGGGTACGGGTTACGCGGCCCGCCTCAATATAGGCTGTGGTAAACCGGTTGAGGGCGGTGATGTGGTTAACGCCGGGCGCGGCCTGCACCAGAAAAACCCGGTTGTCGGCGGTGTGCAGGTAGCACAGCCCACCGAGTTCAAACATTTCGTCCAGAACCCGCTGCGCGTTGCTCTCTTTGAGCAAAATTTCGGGCAAACCGTTCAACAACTCAACCACCTGATCCGGGGCAGGGGTGTGGATAACGTGATACCAGGTGTGCAGCGTCAATCCATTTTGGGGCGAAACCACCTGCACCACAATATGTGGGTAGCTGAGCGCCTGCAACGCCGACACCCGGGTAGCCCCGTCTAACACCACAAATTGATCCTCCATAGCCACCACAATCGGCGGATTGACCAGCCGGCCATCGGCCACCAGCCGGTCGGCCAGCCGTTTGACGCGGGCCGGGTCTACCCGTTCGTGCAGCACAACTTTTTCCAGCGGCACAACTTCCAGCGATAATAAATTTTTCATAGGATCACTACTTCCTTTGGCCGATACACCGGCCAGACTTTTGTTAAACTGTTTTTGTAGTGCAAAGTCACCGTTTTGTCAATCCGGCGCGATTGACCAGCCCTGGCGTTCGTGATAGAATCCGGCAAATTCCTGATTGAGGCCAGCTTTTGAGTACACATCACCCCCAAACCACCCGCCTGTGGGAAGTTGACACCCTGCGCGGTTTCGCCATTATCGAAATGGTGTTTTTTCATTTTATGTGGGATCTGAATTTTTTTGGCGTTTATCAGGGGCAAATGCTGGCCGGCCCGTGGCAGTGGTTTGCTCGCAACATCGCCACGTTGTTTATTTTTACAATGGGCCTGTCAATGACGCTCAGCTACAGCCGCGAGCGGCAAAAACTGGGACACGGCCGCCTGTTTGGCAAATATCTGCGCCGGGGCGCGATTGTCTTTGGCTGGGGGCTGGTGATTACCGCGGCCACCTACTTTTTTATTGGCCGGGGTTTTGTAATTTTTGGCATTTTGCACGCCATCGGCCTGTCGATTATTGTGGCGTATCCGTTTCTCAGGATTAACCACTGGGCAAGTTTGGCCGCGGGCGTAGCCGTTATCCTGGCCGGCATTTATGTCGATGGCCTGCGCAGCGAGTCGCCGTGGTTGATCTGGCTGGGCGTAAAACAGGTGGGCGTTTCGATGGTTGATTATTACCCCATGCTGCCCTGGTTTGGGGTAGCGCTGCTGGGGGTGTTTGCCGGGCAGAGCCTGTACCCCGCCGGGCGGCGCAGCTTTGCCCTGCCCCACTGGAACGACGCCGCGCCGGTGCGCGGGCTGCGCTTTTTGGGGCGGCACTCGCTGCTGATTTATCTTATCCACCAGCCGATTTTGATCGGCGGGTTGATGGCGCTGGTGGGCATGCCGTAACCACACAAAAAAACGAGTCAGCAAACGGCAGGGGCGGTTCGCAAATCGCCCCTACTGCATTTTTAAATGCAAAGTGACCGGCACTTCAAACTGCACAGGTGCCGGTCACTTAGATTCAAAGCGGGTGTCAATTGGCGCCCGTTTTTGTTTATTCCAGCGTTTTAAAGCGGCTGCCTTTGCTGGCCAGTTGTTGCAGCATCTGGCGCGTGCCAGATTCGGTCTCGCCGTCGATGCGCTCCACCTGGCAGCCGGCGGCGCGCAGAATGCGCTCGGCGTTGGCCGGCACGCCGCCGGTTCCGCCCACAATGGTCACGTATTTGGCCTGCTTGGCCTGCTCAATATCAAAGCCGATGGTCGGTTTAAAGCGGCCAATGTACTCCAGCGCGCCCTGCAAATCCCACTCGGCCCAATCCTCCGGCGAACGATGCCAGAACAGTAAATAGTGCTCAATCGGTTTGGCCGCCTTTTCCGGCTGGGGCTGTGGCGTTGAAATTGACTTGCCGCTGGCCATCAGCCGGCGCACCGCGGTGAGCATAGTCGGCTTCCATTGCGGCCAGGTAGCGCCGGGGCTGCCGGTGGTCACAATTTCGCTGTAACCCACAATCTGGTCGGTGGACAGGCCCAAATGGGTGCAGAGTTGGGCCAACAGCGCGGCTGCCGCATCGAGCTGCGGCGCGGGCGGCGCGGCGCTGGTGAAGTTGCCCACCAAACAAACGCCCACGCTGTCGCGGCTGTTGTCGCCGGCATGCGCCGAGACGGTTTCCAGATATTGGGTCTGGTAAACCTTGCCGTCGGCGGAAACGCAAAAATGATAGGCAATGCCGGGCAAGTCACGCCGGCTCACCTGAAAATCGGCGATGCGGGCAATTGAAACGTTGGCCGGCGTGGCCGTGTGGTGAATAATCATGCGTTTGATATCGGCGTGGGTGCGCATGGGGTAGCGGTTGGTGGGGTGCTGCGGCAGGTCGTCGCTGATGTCCTCGGCGTCGATAGTGACCGGTACTTTGGGGGCCGTGGTTACGGCTGCCGTGTCTGTTGCCGCTGTCGATTTGGCGTCGCTCACCGAAATTTGCACCAACAAGCCGGGGTCGCCCTGAGTGCTGAACCATGTCACCTGCTCGTGGATCATATCCCAGCGCAGTTGGTACGGGCCGGCAAAATCCGGGGTGCGCAGCCGGGCGGTGAGCTGCACCGACTCACCCGGTTTGACATCCTGCGGCAGTTCGGTGCGGAAATCCAGGTTAGAGGGCAGGGTCACAGACCGGCCGGCGGAATCGTACCATTGAAAGCCCAGCCGGAACGGTTTTTCGCCGCCGCGCATCCAGGTAAAGCTGCCCTCGTTTTGCAGACTCAGGCTCACCTGGATGGTTTTGCCGGCCAGCGCCGTGACCGGGGTATTGTGGCTCAGATATTTTACCCGGTACGGCGGCGCGGTGGGGGTGGGTGTCACATCGGGGCTCCACTTGTAGCCTTTGGCGATGGCTTCCTGCAAATCCTGCTGCACCGCCGGTTTGCCGTCAATAGACCAGCCGAGCGGGTCTTTTTGCCAGCGGAACAGAATGGCGCAGCGAATTTGCTGCTGGCCGGTTTTGTTCCAGTCGTTGAGTTCTTTGTAGGCGTTTTTGATCCAGCCGTTGTTGCCAAAGGGCCAGGTGGGGCCATTTTCACCTTCGCGGTCACCGTTCATTTCGGTGAGGTACACCGGCAGGTGACGCATATTTTCCGGGATGGCGTTCATCAGGTCGCGGTAGGTGCGAAAGTGGTAGTGATAATTTTGAAACGGCGGCCCCATTTTGCCCTCGTCAAAAACCAGATCGGGGCTGTAGCCGTGGGAGTAGGCGTGAATGGCCATGCCGTCGCAGTTGTCCGGGCCAATGGCTACCAGAATATCGTGCCAGTAGCGGATATAATCGCCAAAAAAGCCGCCGTAGGGGTAATCGCCGGGCGCGCCGGGAATTTTGTTGGCCGGGTACTGGCCTTCGGGATCGGCGTCGTAGGGGGTTTGGGCGTTCCACGGGCCAATAGCCCCCACAATCACCAGATCGTTTTCGTGGCCGGGCAGCGCCTTTACTTTTTGGCGGCACATTTTATAGCATTTGGCGTAGCGGCGCGGGGTGATCGGCTCGGCGCGATTGCTGCCTTCCTGGCGCGGCTGCTCGCGCTCAAAGTTCATTTCGTTGCCAATGAGCCAGATGTTGGCCCCTTTGGAAGCCTGCACAAAGTTGGCCACCCGCTGAGCAAACTCGGGGTAGCGGGCTTCGCGGGGGATGGTGCCGTTTTCACCGTAGGATTGGTTGAGCCTGACAACCAGCCCCAACCCTTTGTCGGTAACGTCGCGATAGTCGCCGCCGCTGCGCTCATTGGCCTCGCTGCCAATGGCTTCGGTCACCAGCACCCAGCCTTTGGCCTCGCCGCCAGACACCAGCAGGTGCTCACCGCCTTTGTCGTGCAGCCCGTAAATGTAGGGATTTTCACCTTTGTGCAGCGTCATCCTGTAACTCCCTCAAAAATAGGATTCAGGAGTCAGGAGTTAGGAATTAGGGGACTCCTGACCCGGCTCTTAAAAAATGCTAGAGGAGTCC
>CAYOXS010000369.1:0-5279 GCA_964407935.1 uncultured Caldilineaceae bacterium | reverse complement strand
GGGGCGACAAAACGGTATTCCTGCCGCACATCACCCAGGCTGGGCACCATCATCACCAGCGGCCCGGGTGTGCCGCTATCGTCGTAAGCCAGAGTACCGTCGGTAAGCTGCAAATATTGAGTGTTCATTTTGTCCTCCAGGTTATTTTATCAAAACTAATTATATTAGTATTTTAACTAATTATATTAGTTTTGTCAAGAGGCAAAATATAAAACGCCGGCAGCAAGTTTGGCTTGCTGCCGGCGTGATGATGAAGCGAGAAAAAGTTATTCGCCCAGGCTGGTGCCGACTCGCCGGGCGGCGTCAATCCAGGGGTGATCCAAAGGCACCACTTTGCGTTTACCCACCACCTGCTCCAGCGGCAGCGCTTCGGCGCCCTCGCCCCGGGCCGCGACCATTATCCCGGATTTGCCCTCTTTAATAAAATCGACGCAGGCCGTACCCAGGCGCGTGGCCAGCAGCCGGTCCGCCGCCGAAGGCGTGCCGCCGCGCTGCAAGTGGCCCAAAATGGTCAGCCGCGACTCAAGGCCGGTCAGTTCTTCCAAATGGCGGGTGAGCCGCAGGGTATTGCCCACGTGCTGCGCCTCCAGTTCGGTGAGCGCCGCCTTGGCCTTTGATTTTTCGGCTTTGTCTTTGGCTTTTTCTATTTTTTCCCTGGCCTTGTTCAACACTTTGGCATCATTTTTAGACATCGCCCCTTCTGACACGGCCACGATACTGAAATTTTTGCCGGCCCGGCTGCGCTGGTTGATGGCTTTGGCCACTACCTCAATATCGTACGGGATTTCGGGGATCAAAATCACATCAGAACCGCCGGCAATGCCGGCCCCCAGCGCCAGCCAGCCGGCATTGTGGCCCATAATTTCAACCACAATGATCCGGTGATGGCTGTGGGCCGTGCTGTGCAGCCGGTCAATCGCTTCGGTGGCAATCACCAGCGCGGTATCAAAACCAAAGGTAACGTCGGTGCCGTAAACATCGTTATCGATGGTTTTGGGCAGGGTGACAATGTTCAACCCGTTATCCAACAGCCGGAACGCGTTTTTCTGCGTGCCGCCGCCACCCAAACAGACCAGCACATCCAGATGATGCTTTTGGTAGGTATCAACCATCGCTTCGCGCATATCCAGCATTTTGCTGCCTACCGGCATTTTGTGCGGTTTATCGCGGCTGGTGCCCAAAATTGTGCCGCCCACCGTCAAAATACCAGACAACGCATCGGACCGGAGCCGGACGGTGCGGTTTTCCATCAACCCTCTAAATCCGTCTCTAAAGCCAATCACCTGCATGCCAGACTCAAGCGCGGCTTTGCCAATGGCTCTGATCGCCGCGTTGAGACCGGGGCTATCGCCGCCTGCCGTCAAAATTCCAATTGATTTCATAACCGTGCCTCCTCTTTAATGGTATTTTCATTGTGCAACACATTATCTGGATTGTCCAGAGCTTTTTGCAGTTAACAACTACATCTGGCCGAGGCGCTCACTCATCAGCCGTTTTGGCTGAATCTGCGGCCAGTTTTGGACGGATTTGCCAAGGTAGTGATGTTTGTCGCAAAATATTGTGACAAATATCACTATTATAGAAATTTGGCATGTGATAGACTCTGACCCAATGGGGGAAATTTAAAAACGTGATGGAGGTATAATGGTAAAAACTAAGGCACAATCCAAAAAAGCAGTTGCCGCCGAACACCCCAGCGGTGACCCTCGGTTCAAAATGGTAGACCGAACTTTAAAACGGTTTGGCTACCAGCAGGATGCGCTCATTGAAGTATTACATACTGCCCAGGAAGTTTTCGGCTTTCTGGAAGACGACTTGCTGATCTATGTCGCCCGCCAGTTAAAACTGCCCTTTGGTTGGGTTTATGGCGTGGCAACCTTCTATCACTTCTTCTCTTTGAAACCACAAGGCGAACATACCTGCACCATTTGCATGGGCACTGCCTGCTACGTAAAACAGGCTGCCGAAATTGTGGCCCTGTTGCAGCAAGAATATGGCATCGCGCCCGGCCAAACCACCGCCGACGGCAAACTCAGCCTGGCCACCGCTCGCTGCCTGGGGAGTTGTGGGCTGGCTCCCGTGCTGGTGGTTGATAACGAAGTGCTCGGCCGGGAAGCTCCGGACTCGACCTTAAAATACATCAAAGAGATTGTGGCCGGCACGGCCACCAACGGCAAAAACGCCGTTAAAATGCCATCTCTGAGCAGTGACACGGAGTATGAGGAGGTTGAAGCCTGATGAACCGCCGAGATTTGCAAGCCCTGGCCGAAAAAGAATTAGAAAAACAAAATTCGTATCGCTGCCGCATCCTTTGTTGCGGGAGCACGCCGTGCCTGTCATCCGGCGGTGCGGCCGTGCATGAACGGCTCAAAGAAATATTGAAAGAAAACCGTGACCTTAAAATTGACCTGGATGTGGTGTCGACCGGCTGCATGGGGCCGTGCAGCCGCGGCCCGCTGGTTACGGTGCAGGTTCCCGGTGAAACAGACGTTGTTTATGAAAATGTTACCGCCGATGTAGCCCAGGATATTGTCAAAAAACACCTCACCAAAGAAGAACACTCGCCCGAGTTGGACAAAAAAGCCCTGCCTGATGACTTGCCCTTCTTTACCAAGCAAAAGAAAGTTGTACTGGCCAACAGCGGGTTGATTGACCCTGAACGGCTGGAAGATTACGTGGCCCGCGGCGGCTACAGTGCTTTGGGGCATGCCTTGCGCGAGATGGCCCCCGAAGAAGTTTGCGCCGAAATCATTGCCAGCGGCCTGCGTGGTCGCGGCGGCGCCGGCTACCCGGTTGGCCTTAAATGGGATCTGGTTCGCAAAGCTGTGGCCGACAAAAAGTACATCATCGCCAACGGCGATGAAGGCGACCCCGGCGCTTACATGGACCGCACCCTGATGGAAAGCGACCCGCACCGTGTGCTGGAAGGCATGGCTATTGCCGGTTACGCCGTTGGCGCGGAGCAGGGCTTTATTTACGTGCGCGGCGAGTACCCCATTGCCGCCAAACGGCTGGAAAAAGCCATTCGCATGGCCGAACGGCGTGGGCTGTTGGGCAGCCGCGTTATGGACAGCAACTTCAGCTTCCGCATCGATATCCGCATTGGAGCCGGCGCGTTTGTGTGCGGTGAAGAGACCGCGTTGATGGCGTCGGTAATGGGCAAACGGGGCCAACCGGTACCGCGGCCGCCGTACCCGGCCCAGAGCGGGTTGTGGAACAGCCCCACCCTGATCAACAACGTAGAAAGTTTTGGCAACATTGCCCCCATCATTGAAAATGGAGCCAAATGGTTTGCCGAAATTGGCACGGCCAAAAGTAAGGGTACCAAAATCTTTGCGCTGGCGGGGCAGGTATCAACCACCGGCCTGATTGAAGTGCCAATGGGCATCACCCTGCGCGAGATTGTGTTTGATATCGGCGGCGGCATTCCCAATAACCGTCAGTTTAAAGCCGCCCAAACCGGCGGGCCAAGCGGCGGCTACATCCCCGCGGCTCATCTGGACACCCCGGTTGATTACGAAAGCCTGCGCGAGTTGGGTTCGATTATGGGCTCTGGCGGGCTGGTGGTTGTGGATGAAACAACCAGCATGCCGGATATGGCCAAATTCTTTATGGAATTCTGCATGGACGAAAGCTGCGGCAAGTGCGTACCCTGCCGGGTGGGCACGGTGCAACTCTACCGGATTTTGGAGCGAATTACCGCCGGCGTGGCCAACCGGGCCGATCTGGCCATTATGGAAGAACTATGCGTGCTGATGCGAGAAACCAGCCTGTGCGGCCTGGGCCAATCTGCCCCCAACCCGCTGCTGAGCACGCTCAAATTCTTCCCGGAAGAATACGAAACGCTCATTCAGGACAAACCCGTTCTCGTAAATGGTAACGGCCGGTTCAAACTCCCCACTAAACCCGCTCCAGCCAGTAAGGAGGTGTCGTGATGTCTGTTGTTACCCTAACCATCAATGATGAACTTGTCAGCGCCCGCAGCGAACAAACCCTGCTGGAAGTCATCCGCGAACAAGGCATATTTATCCCCACCCTGTGCCATATGGACGGCCTCAGCGAGCGAGGCGGCTGCCGCCTGTGCCTGGTTGAAGTGGCCGGTTCGCGCGGGCTGCAAGCCGCCTGCGTTTCCAAAGTCGCTGAAGGCATGAACGTGACCACCCACAGCGAACGGCTCAACAAATACCGCCGCATGATTCTGGAACTGCTGTTCAGCGAGCGCAACCACATTTGCGCCGTCTGCGTCATGAACGGCAACTGCGAGTTGCAGGCGCTGGCCGCCCTTGAAGGCATGGACCACGTGCGGTACGATTACCTGTGCCCGGATCTCGCCGTAGACCTCAGCCACGAACGTTTTGGCCTTGACCACAACCGCTGCGTACTGTGTACCCGCTGTGTCCGCGTGTGCGATGAAATTGAAGGGGCGCACACCAAAGACGTGTTGGGCCGCGGCATTAACTGCCGCATTATTAACGACCTCAACCAACCGTGGGGCAGCAGCGTTAGCTGCACCAGTTGCGGCAAATGTGTGCAGGTGTGTCCCACCGGCGCGCTCTTCAAAAAAGGTTCCTCGGTGGCCGAAATGGAAAAACGCCACGATTTTCTGGCCTGGATTATGGCCGGCCGCGAAAAGAACGAGTGGGACCACAGCGAAAAAACACCCTACTACGCCCCAAAACCGCGTGGTTAACAACAATATTCGATGCCGAGGATTTAAGCGATGACCAAACAAAAAAAGAAAATCCGATTAGCGACTGTCTGGCTGGGCGGCTGTTCCGGCTGCCACATGAGCTTTTTAGATTTGGATGAAAAATTAATCGACCTGGCCGGCCTGGTTGAGCTGGTTTACAGCCCCATCGCCGACGTTAAAGAATTTCCCAAAAATGTGGATGTTGCCCTGGTAGAAGGCGCGGTAGCCAACGTAGACCATCTGGAACTGGCCGAGCAGATCCGCGAGCGCAGCAAGCTGGTGATCAGCTTTGGCGACTGCGCAGTCACCGGCAATGTTACCAGCCTGCGCAACAAATTAAATGTCGATGACTTGCTCACCGAAGTGTACAAAGCCGGCCCCGGCGCGGTGCCCTTGGGGCTGGACAGCGACAAAATCATGCCCGCCCTCATCGACAGGGTTGTGCCGCTGCATCAGGTTATCCCTGTGGATGCCTTTATTCCCGGCTGCCCGCCCGACCGCGACCGCATTTGGGCCGCCGTGAGCGCGCTCATCGCCGGTGAACCCGTCCGACTCCCAGAAGAAATGCGATACTTTGGCTAGGAACCAG
>CAYOXS010000368.1:0-5291 GCA_964407935.1 uncultured Caldilineaceae bacterium | reverse complement strand
TGCTGCACCATATCTTCAAACGCGCGCATGGTTTCTTCCACGGGGGTGTCGTTGTCGGGCCAGTGGCTCTGGTACAGGTCGATGGTTTCTACTTGCAGCCGGCGCAGGCTGTCTTCAACGGCCCGGAGCAGGTGACTGCGGCTCAGCCCCTCGCCATCGGGGCCATCCCACATTTTGCCGCGGGCTTTGGTGGCGATAATCACTTTGTCGCGCGCGTTTCTGTCTTTGAGCCATTCACCAATCCAGCTTTCCGCCACCCCACCGGGGTTGCCTTTGGCCCAAAATGAGTACACGTCGGCGGTGTCAAAAAAGTTGATCCCGTTTTCAAGCGCGTAATCCATCACCGCAAATGAGTCCTCTTTGCTGGATGTCCAGCCCATTGTCATGGTGCCCAGGCACAGAGTTGAAACGTTTAAATCAGTCTGGCCAAGCGTTCTGTGTTCCATTGGGTTCTCCTTTGAAAACAAGATTCAGGGGGCAGGAATCAGAAATCAGGTGATTCCTGTCCCGGATTCTAAATGTTTGAGACAGGAGTCCAAAACTACAGTTTTGGACTCCACATTTTTATCATCGTTACTGTGCGGCAGTTTCTGCCGCACTCTCGCAAAAATAAACGAATTGCGACTCTGCAACCTGTCACCCGCCACGCGCCAGATTTCATCCTCGGCGTTGTCCGGGGGTAACGCCTACGACACTTCGGTCATTTCCAGCACCGACTCCCAGTCGGCGTCGTTAAGGGTGCTGTTGTTTTGTTTGCGGTCAATGAGAATATCGCCAAAGCGGTTGGATTGCGAGACGGTGATCACCCGCCGTTTGATCAACTCCAGCACCGCCAGCAGGGTTACAATCACCTCGATTTTATTGCTGGATTGGCGCAGCATGGCGTTGAACGATACCCGCCGCCCCGAGGCCACCTCGCGCCAGATGTTGACCATTTGCTGGCCAATGGTCACGGACACCGGTGAGACCACTTCGTCAACATCGGGGTCTTCCGGTTTTATGGCCAGCGCGCTGCGGGCGGCTTCGAGCAGTTGCAGCAGGTCGCCTTCGCCGGGGGCCAGTTTGGGTTCAATTTTGATTTTGGGCGTTACCCGCACGTAACTGCGCCGGTGCTGCTCCTCAACATCGCGCAGTTGGGCGGCAATCTCTTTAAAATGCTTGTAAATGAGCAACTGCCGGGCCAGTTCGTCGCCCACGTCTTCCTCGTCGTCTGCGGCCAGAATGGGCGGCGGGCGCGGCAGCAGTACCTCGGATTTAATCAAAATGAGCTTGGCCGCGATCACCAAAAAATCGGTCAAATCGTCGGGGTCGGTGTCTTTGATGATTTCCAGCCGGCTCAGGTACTGGTCGGTAACGCGGGCCAGCGAAATTTTGGTGATGTCCAGCTCTTCCTGCTCAATCAAACTCAGCAGCAAATCGAGCGGCCCCTGAAACGCGGGCAGATCGACTTCGTAATTGTTCTGTTCTTCTTCGATGATAAAACTCAACGGGCGGCTCCTGATAGCCGGGCGGCAATTTGTTGGCGAAGCTGGCTGCCCCACATAGCGCCGCTGTCCCACTGCGCGCCGGGGCTGGCGGTGCTGGCCAGCTCTTTGTGGCCAAACATCGCCTGCGGCGACAGCCCAAGCTGGCGGATCAGCCAGGCAATCAGCCACGCGCCGGCCTGAATCTGCGCGGGCGGCGGCGCGGCCTGGGTGAAGTTGCCGGCAAAACCCACGCCGACGGCGACCGGATTGAGCGCGTCGGTGCTGTGCGCGGTGACGCTGGTCAGCGGGTTGGTTTGCTGAATTGCGCCCTCGGCGGTGATAAAGTAGTGGTAATTAATGCCGGGCCGGCCGTGCTGGTTTACCAAAAACGCGGCCACGCGCGCGGCGTCAACGCTGGCGGCAACGCCGCTGTGATGGACAATGACCCGGTCAATTTGGGCCAGCTCTCGCTGCGGCCAGGTGAGAGAGGCGTGGCGCGGCAACTGCGAGGTAATATCCCGGATGGGCGGCGCGGCAATAGCGGCGGGCGCAGCCGGCGCGGGCGCGAGCGGCGGGGCGGCCTGTTGGGCCGGTTGCAAATGGGGTCGGCGCATGTCGCGCACGGCATAGGTAACTTTGTGCGGGCGGCCCTCTTCGCTGCGCCAGGTAAAGCCCTGCCAGCGCGGGTCCACCGACGACAGGATGAAAAAACTGGCCGAGTTGAGATACGGGTAGCGAAAACATTCGGTCAGATATTCGGTGTATTCGCGGGCGTGGCTGTCCTCGGTAAAGGGGATGCCGCTTTGCACGTTGGCGTTGCCGGCCTCGGTTAGGTCGATGACTTTGGCCGGGAATTTCTGGTGGTAATACTTAAAACGCAGCCCCCAAAAATCAGAAAGGTGGTTGTGCATTTCGTGCGGCGGCGTTTGCCAGTAGCAGTGAACGCCCAGCCAGTCGGCTTTGTCAACGGCGGGGCGGCACACATCTATCCACTCCAGATCGCGGTGGGGAATGGCCAGCCCCGGAAACCCGAGCTGCGCCCACGGGCAGTAGTGCTTCAAAATATCATACGTGCGCAAAAACCAGGCGTTAAAATCGCGGGCGTCGGCGTCGGTGTCGCCCCAGCCTTCAATGCGGTCCATGTGGTTGGGTTCGTTGTGGACTTCAAATTTAACGCTGTAAGGCTGGAGCTGGAGCATCAGCGGAATCATGCGCCGGGCAAAATCTTCCGGCGTCACGCGGCCGCGCTGGTCAATGCGGTCATCATACAGCCGGGTGATGATTTCCAGATCGGGCCGGAGCTGTTTGAGCCGCTGAAAATGGGCCGGCCGGGTGTGGCTCATCATTTTTACGGTTTCTATTTTTGCGTCAGTAATAACGCGAAAATCGGCGTCGCCAAAATCAACATCGTTGCGACCGTGCAAGCCCACGCGGCAAGTTCGGTTCATAGCCCAGCCTCTCTTGAAAATAGGAATCAGGGGTCAGGAGTCAGGAATTAGGGTTCGCCCACTTGTGTCACCCCGCTAACTACACGCGAAGCGCCCCTACTTGATTTTCACCCTACCGGGTACAGACATTCGCGTTGCTGAATCCCGGTTCGGTTAATTTCTCTTTAAAGTGACAGTTGATTATACACCAGGTTTTTGGGGGCTGACAACCTTATTGCCACGACCATACCGCGATGGTGCCGTCGCCAACTTTGAGCGGTTCGGTTTGGCCGGTGGTGTCGATCACGACCACCGCTCCCAGCAGGTTTTGGCCGGCCAGGGCGTTGGTGGCTACCAGATAACGGCTGTCTGGCGACCAAAATGTGAGCGACAGATTATATTGGTCAAAATAGGGGACGGTTTGCAAAAAAGCAGTGGTCGGCTGAAAAGTGAAAACCGGCTGTAAGTCATCGGTTTCAACATTATAAACCCACCAGCGCAGCGACACCGCTGACTGTGCCAGCGGCGCGGCCAGCCCGTCAATTTTGGCGGTGGGGCCTTCGTTGGGGCGAGTCAGGCTCAGCAGCGCCAGTTTTTTGCCATCCGGCGACCAGTAGAGCGACGCGACCGGAGTGTTGATAACCTGCTTTTTGCCCTGGCCATCTGTGCCAACCACAAACGCCTCGCCAAACGGCAGGTTGCTGCTGCGCGAGTGCTGCAAGTAGGCCAACTGCCGGTTATTTGGCGATAACACAATATGCGAAAATCCGCTGACGGACGTAACCTGGCGCGACTCCAGCGTTTGGGCATCGGTTTGATAGATCACGTCGCGGCCCTGGCTGTCGGCGGCGACAGTGTAAAAGTACGCGCCATCGCTGGACCAGGCCGGGGCCTGAAACCGGCCCGGACTCTGCTCAAGTTCTTCGCGGCTGGCGTCTTTTTGGTTGGCCAGCAGCGAGATGTGCGCTTCTGGCGATATTGCCCGCGAGCCGCCGACGTGCAGCACCATTTTGTCGCTGGCGGGCGACCACGCCCAATAAAACGGCGAGCCGACACTCAGAACCCGCTGGTTGGCGGGGGTGTCTGGCTCAATCTGGCGCATGGCCAGGCCGCTGGCTTCCTGGGTTAAAAAGGTCAGGCTGCGGCTGTTGGGCGACCAGTACAGGTAAAATGGCGGCCCGCTGGGGTTGTCGTAGATGATGGCTGGTTTGGGTTGGTCAAAAGCAGAGATGTACAAAACGCTGTGGCTGGCTTCGGCGCGGCCCAAAAACGCCAGCCAGCGGCCATCGGGCGACCATGTTGGAAAGCGGTAGGCGTGGCCATCGGTGGTCAGCCGGTGCAAATTTGAGCCATCGGGCTTGACCAGCCACATGTTAAAATCGTTGCCCACAAAGGCAATCTGGTTGGAAATCCGGTCGCTGCCGGCCTGGGGTAGCTCCGAAGTGACCAACCCGACGCTGGTTTTGATGGTGTTGAAGGCAAAATAAACGCCAAAACCCAGCACCGCCGCCCCAACGCAAACAGTGAGAACGATGGTGACGATGAGTTTGAGAGGCGGGCCGGTTTTAACCGGCGGTGAGTCGCTGGCCGGGGTTATAGGGTCTGGTTCGGTGGGTTGTTCATTGGTCACGCTACATCCCTTCGTCGATGCGCTCGTAAAAGCACAGAATTGTGCTGCCGTATTTGCGTTGATCGTACAGGTGGAGGTGGCGCAGGGTTAAATCCCGGTACTCTTTGGGGTGAATCTGGATAATGACCGCGCCATCGGGCAGCAGCCAGGTATCCAGTTGATCGTCTATCAGCTCGATGGCCTTAATCCACAAATCCTTGTATTGGGGCGGAGCAATGTAAATCAGGTCGAAGGGTTCTGGGTTGGCCGGCGGCGCTTGCAGGTAGTCAAAGGCATCTTTGCGTTTCACCGTGGCTCCGGCAGCCAGGCCGGTGACGCGCAGGTTTTCGCCGATGGTTTGGGTGGCGGCCCGGCTGGTATCCAGAAACGTAACGTGCGCGGCCTGCCGGCTGAGCGCCTCGATGCCGACCGCGCCGGTGCCGCCGAACAGATCGAGCACGCGAGCTTCAACAATCCAGTCACCCAGAATGTTGAACAGCGCTTCTTTGGTGCGGTCGGTGATGGGGCGGGTGGTATCACCCGGCACCATTTTCAGTTGTTTGCCTTTGGCCAGGCCGGCAATCACGCGCATCGATAGAATTCTGCTGGCGGGGCGAACGGTTGTGCCGTTCGCCCCGCTGAACGGATTTTTAGCGCCAACTGATGGCGCGTTCATCTACAAAATTATACTGGAGAGCCAGTTGATCGTTGATCTCGTCAGAGAAGAGCGGCTGCTGGTTAGCGCCGTCGGCGTTCATTACCCACACCTCCCAGCGACCGGTGCGGTCG
>CAYOXS010000367.1:0-5301 GCA_964407935.1 uncultured Caldilineaceae bacterium | reverse complement strand
CCAGCGCCGATGGTACTTGAGGGGCGACCCTCTGGGAGAGTAGGTCATTGCCAAGGAGGCTTTTTTTATTTCTTTGCTCTATCGCTAACCTTGTGATACAATTCCTCTGCTTCTTGGCAATACTCTATAGAAGTAACATTTGTTTCACTGGGCAAGTGGCGCGACGCGGCAAGGCTCCATCTGCCTTGCCGTTTTTGTTATTATCTTGTTTTTCTCCTTGTTGATACCTGTTTATTGAGATACAAACAATGAAACTTGCTGTTGCTGTAATGGCTGCCGGAATGGGAACCCGGATGAAATCAAAGGTTCCCAAAGTGTTGCACCCATTGCTGGGAAAGCCGTTGTTGAGCTACATTTTAACCGCTGTTGCTCCGCTCAAACCGGGCGATATTTGTGTGATCACCGGCCATGAGTCCGAACAGATAAAAACCAGGATCGGCCAGCTCCCGGGGTTGTCAGAGATCGCTCTCTCGTTTGTGCTGCAAACGCCGCAGCTTGGCACCGGCCACGCCGTGCAGCAGACTCAGCCTGTTATACAAGGCAAGGCCGATACCATTTTAGTGGTGCCCGGCGACCTGCCGCTGCTGTCAACCCAAACTCTTAACCGGATGATTGAGCTTTATCACACCGGCGACAGCGCGGTGGTGATGTTGACCGCCAAAAACGATAACCCGCGCGGTTTTGGCCGAATTGTGCGCAATACCGAAGGATTCGTAACAGCTATTGTTGAAGAAGTGGATTGCTCGCCGGAGCAGCGCCGCATTACCGAGCTGAATGTTGGCGTGTATCTTTTTAACGCCGACTGGCTCTGGGCCAATCTGCCTCATATTCCGCTGAGCGCCAAAGGCGAATATTACATTACCGATTTGATTGGCCTGGCTGTTAGCCAGGGAAAGCGAGTACAGGCGTACATGCTCAAAGATCAAACCGAAACGGTTGGCATCAATAACCGCGTCCATTTGGCAGAAGCCGAACAGGCGCTTCGCCGCAAAATCAACCAGCAATGGATGGAAGCCGGCGTAACCATCATCGATCCGGCCACCACCTATATTCAGCCCGATGTGGTGCTGGGCCAGGATACCATCATCTACCCCAACACCCACCTGTTGGGCAATACAAGCATTGGCCAGGATTGCGCCATTGGCCCCAATACCTTTATCAAAGACTCAACCATTGGTGACCGCTGCGAAATTAAATTTTCGGTGGTGGAAGAGGCGGTGGTAGAAAACGATGTTGACGCCGGCCCCTTTGCCCACCTGCGCAAAGGCGCTCACCTGGCCGAAGGCGTGCATATGGGCAACTTTGGCGAAGTTAAAAACTCGTATCTTGGCCCCGGCACCAAAATGGGCCACTTTAGCTATCTGGGTGATGCCACCACCGGCCAAAACGTTAACATTGGCGCGGGGACCATCACCTGCAACTACGATGGCAAAAATAAAAATAAAACCGTTATCGGCGATAACTCATTTATTGGCAGTGACACAATGCTGGTTGCGCCGGTTAATATTGGCCAAAATTCAAAAACAGGCGCCGGCTCGGTAGTAACCCGCGATGTCCCGGACAATTCGCTGGCCTACGGCGTGCCGGCCCGAATCAAAGACTCTGATTAGTTGATTGTGGAGTGGATTTGTTAGACCCCGACAGTTCTTCATCGATATTTATTCTTTTGCTTCTGTTGATACTTCACGCAATTTTTGCGGCTGCCCGCGAAGCCATCGGCTCACTCAGAAAATCCCGCCGATTGCAACTCATTGAAGAGGGCCAGGCCTCGGCCCGCCTGATCGACTCAATTGCCGAAGACGCAACGCGCCTGCTCACCACCGAGCAGTTGGTGCTGAAGTTTTTGGGCTTCTTTATTGTGGCCACCTCTGCTTTTGTTTACACCGACACTCTGGCGCAGGCGCTGGCGATTGGTCACTTTGCGGCGGTGGTGATTATCACGGTGGTTGCCGTGTTTGTCACCCTGCTCTTTGGCGAGCTTTTGCCCAAAGAAATCGCCCGCAATTACCCGGAACCGCTGGCCCTGTGGCTGGTGCACCCGTTCCGGTGGGTGTCGCTGGTGGCCACTCCGCTGGCCCGGCTGGTCTCGTTGACCGGCCGGCTGCTGACCGGCCGCCTGAACGATACCGAAGAGGACTATTTTGTCAGCATCACCGAGGAAGACCTGCGTACCTACGTTGACGCCGCCGAAGAGGAAGAGGTGCTCCGCGAAGAAGAAAAGGAGATGATCTACTCCATCTTTGATTTGGGCGACACCCTGGCCCGTGAAATTATGGTGCCGCGCATTGATATGGTCGCCATCGAGGCTGATATGTCGCCCCGCGACGCCATGCAAAAAATAATGGATGCCGGTCATTCGCGGGTGCCGCTGTATGTTAACACCATCGACAATATTGTGGGCATCATCTATGTTAAAGACCTGTTGGGCTACTGGCTTGAGCATGGTGAGCCGGAAACCCTGCGCGGTCTGGAGCGTGATGTTTACTACGTGCCAGAAACCAAACCGGTCAGCGATCTGCTGCGCGAACTCCAGCGCAAACGGGTGCATATTGCCATTGTGGTTGATGAATATGGCGGCACCGCCGGCATGGTAACTATCGAGGATGTGCTGGAAGAGATTGTCGGTGAAATTCAGGACGAGCACGACGCCGAAGAGTTTTACATGCAGCAGCTTTCTGAAAACGAATATATTTTCAGCGCCCGCATGGACCTGGACGATATTAATGATGAAATGGGGCTTAAACTGCCCACCGACGAAAGCGACACGCTGGGCGGGCTGGTTTATAATTCGTTGGGGCGTATTCCGCAGGCCGGGGATGCGGTGGATGGCGCGGTGTTTGGCGCACCAGAGGTGCGGTTGACCGTGCTGGCCGTTGATGGCCGCCGCATGAAAACCATCAAACTGGAACGGCTGATGAATAACCCGGACGAGGATGAAAGCCAGCACGCCGCCTCGGCCAAACCTTCGGCATTGCTGCGCAACCCCCAAAATACAGTGTCTAATTCTTCTTGACAGGCAGGAATTTTATGACCGACTCAACCGCCAACTCGCCCGCCCAACCGTGGGCGGATCTGCTGCAAAAAGCCATCGAGGCAATGGAATTTTCCTACTCGCCCTATTCCCACTACCGGGTGGGCGCTGCGCTGCTAACCAAAAACGGCGCTGTTATCACCGGCTGTAATATTGAAAACTCTGCCTACACCGCCGCCATTTGCGCCGAGCGCACCGCCATTTCCAAAGCCGTGTCTCAGGGTGAGCGCGACTTTGTGGCCATTGCTGTGGCCACGGTTAACGGCGGCGCGCCCTGCGGCGTTTGCCGCCAGGTGATGCGTGAATTTGCCCCGGACCTCACGGTGATTATTGGCGATGATTCCGGCCAGTACCAGGTGCTCACTTTGGTCGACCTGCTGCCGCACAGCTTTGGCCCGGAAAATCTGCCCAGAGAATAGCTCCAACTTATGCCTACCAAAGACCGGCTCTATCGCACCGATGCCATAATTTTGCGCCGCTCTGATTTTGGAGAAGCCGACCGGCTGCTCACGGTTTTTTCCTCGGCGTATGGCAAGCTGCGCCTGCTGGCCAAGGGCGTGCGCAAAACAACCAGCCGCAAGGCCGGCCACGTTGAGCTATTTATGCTCACTCATATGCTGGTAGCCAAAGGCCGCACCTGGGACATTATTTCCCAGGCCGAAATTGTGGAAGCCTACCGCGATTTGCGCGAAGATCTGGACAAAACCAGCCGCGCCTACTACCTGGCCGAACTGGTAGACCGCTTCACCGAGGAACACGACCCCAACGCCCCGCTGTTTGAGCTGCTGGCGCTGGCGCTGGTCCATTTAAACCACGCCGATGACCCCTTTTTGGTGCTGCGCTATTTTGAAATGCACCTGCTCAGCCTCACCGGCTTTCAGCCGCAACTTCGATTTTGTGTGGCCTGCCAGGAGGCGCTGGAGCCGGTGGATAACAACTATTTCCACTTTGCCGATGGCGGCACGCTCTGCCCCACCCACGGTGAAGTCCGCGCTCACGCCGAAATTATCCCGCTGGCGGTGCTCAAAGTGCTGCGCTATTTGCAAACTCAGCCGTGGGAAAAAGTGACCGGCCTGCAACTGACCCCAGCCACTCGCCAGCAGGTAGAGGCGCTGTTGTTGGGGTACATTACGTTTGTGCTGGAACGGCAGCTCAAAAGCGTCGATTTTTTGCGCAAGCTGCGCCGCTAATAACCGCCCCCGCCTGCTGACCGGCTCGATGACTACTCGGGCCGGGCCAGTATCTCAATTTTGTCCGGTTTGTTGGGCACCAGACACAAAAACTCAAACGTCTCCGAACCAATATTTTGATACCAGTGTGGCACCCCGGCCGGGATAAAAACCACGTCGTTGGCCTTTACCTCAATAACCTCCGCGCCAATACCAATGCGCGCCTGCCCGCGCAGCACAAACTGTTCGTGCTCAACCTGATTGGTGTGGTTGGGCATCCCGCCGCCCGGCTCCATAATAAAACGGCGCATGGCAAAGTTGGGCGCTTCGGCGGCGCTGATCAACACCTGAAAGGTGACGCCCTGCCCGGCCTGCACCGGCTGCGCGGGGACGTCGGTTAATTGTTTTACGGTCATGATTACGCTCCTTTGAAAAATAGGATTCAGGGGTCAGGAGTCAGGAATTAGGGCAGGAGATTCTTGATTGTGATTGTTAGACTCCGGTGAAAATAGTAATTGCGAATGTAGGGGCGGTTTGCGAACCGCCCCTACCCAATTGGACTCCGTAGTTTTATTCTTCCGCCCGCCGAAACCAGAACCAGGCCGAGCGCCAGGTTTCGCCGCGGACGGTTGTCTGGCCGTATTCGGCGCGCTCCAGCCAAAACCCGTTGGCAAAAATGCGCTGCAAGGTAGGCTCCCACAACCAGTGCTCGGCTTCGGCCTCGCTGAGGTGGGCAAACAGCAGGTAAACCCCACCCGGACGCAGCAGCCGCAGCAGTTCGGCGTGGTAGGCGGTCAATTCTTCGGTGGCAAAGCTGTGCATGCAGCCCACATCCAGCGCCAGATCATACGGGCCGGCCAGATAAGGCAGCGAAGTGACCGGCCCCACGTGAAAAGTAACGCCGTTCACGCCGGCGGCCTCAACCCGCTGCCGGGCAGTTTCGATGGCCTGCGGCACAAAATCCACGCCGTCAACCTGCCAGCCCAGCCGGGCCAGGTAGATGGCGGCTCGCCCCATGCCGCAGCCCAAATCCAGCGCCCGGCCCGGCGGCAAAGTTGGGGCAAAGGCCAGCACCTCCGGCGGCGGGTCAGCGTGATCCCA
>CAYOXS010000366.1:2040-5317 GCA_964407935.1 uncultured Caldilineaceae bacterium | reverse complement strand
CCGTTTGTGGTCAGCGGCGGCGGGTTTCAGGAAATGCTGGCGGTGATCAAGCAAATCCCGGGCCGCAAATTTGATGGCCAGGACAAAATCTGGGATATTCCCGCCGGGCTGGAGGCGGCGCGGCAGCTCATCGAAGCCGCCGGCTTTGATCTGTCCCGCGATTAATTCAGCAGAGTGGTGAAGTTGGGCGTTTTGATGACCGGCGCGGAGCTGACCGCGTAGCTTTTATTATTTTGCGGGTCCACAGCCTCAACGCACACGTAATACACTTTGCCTTCGGTAAAAACGCCATCGGTCAGCGTCCATACATAATCCTGGTTCGATGGCCCAATCTGCCCGTCTGAAAAGCCGCTGGAGGCGGGTGATTTAATGATGATGGGCAGAAAAACCCGGTACGGTAACGCCGGCAAGGTGGCCAGCGTAATTGAGTCGGCGTTGGCTTGAAGAGATGTCCACGTATTAATATTCCCCGCATTGCAGGCCGGTGACTGCGACGGCAGCAGCAGTTCGCTGCTCTCTTTGTAATACAGGTGAGAGGTAATCGTGCCGCCGTCGCGGTCGCTCACGTTCCACTTGATGGTGTACTGGTCGCTGAGCGAGACAATATCGCCGGCCAGGTACAGGTAGTCAATGTAAAATTCATCGGGCGAGTCCCCGGAGGGGTTGCCGGAGCCGGTGGCCCAGTTTTCGTGGGGCCACAGGCCAAAGGCTTCGATGCTGCCGGTGGCCCACTGCCACGGGTTGGGGCTGCCCGGCCCGTTGATGTTTTGCCTCAGATCAAAAAAGTAAACACACCAGCCGCCGTAACTGCACATGGCGTAGGGTTTGGAGTAGCGCCGGTAGGGAAAAGCCTCGAAAAACCAGTTTGACCCCCAGTTCGATGAATACAGAATCCGGCCGTTGGTAAACTGGATGCCCCCTTCGCCGGATTGATGCGGTTTAACCCACGATCGATAGACCAGATATTTGTAAACGCTGCCCGGAATTGACGTACTGCTGTTGATGTAAAAAGCGGTGGCCAGGTCGCTGCCTTTGGGCGTAACGCCGCGCAGAGCGGTGCCGTAGGTACCTGTTGGGCCGCTGCTCAGGTTATACTGCGGGGTATTGCCAGAGGAATTGGGCTGCACCCACTTGATCTCGCCCAAACTGCTGCCATCGATCACATCACCCAGGGCCGCGCCCATATCGCCCTGCGCCTGCGAGGGCGCGGCAATCGACACGGACGGGCTGTCGGCCAGGGCCGGGCCGGCCGGTACTGCGATCAGCCCGGCGATGATGGCCAGTACAATTGAAATTTTGCTATGTTTCATTGCCAAAAACTCCTGTAAAAATAGGAATCAGGAGTCGGGAGTCAGGAATTAGGGGTAAACCTCAGGCATGTCACCCTGAGCGAAGCGACCTGTGCCCTTTAGGGTAAGGGGCTCCCGACCGGATAAACAAAAATTTTCACCTGTGCCAGGTACAGGTATTCATCGTTGCGCCAACGTAACCCGCCCGGTTTTTAATTAATGTGGCAATTGGTGGCAAAAGTTTGATGAAGACAACTGTGAGGGGAGAGAAACTGGCCGGATAACAACCGGCCAGCTTCTTTGTTTTTAAACTTAAACAGCCTGTCGCACCGGAATGGACAGGGCTTCGGCCTGGCCGCCGGCGTGGTAGCTGCTGCGGACCAGCGGCCCGCTTTCAACCCATTTAAAGCCCAGCTGCCGGCCCATTTCCTTGTATTCGGCAAACTCATCCGGGTGGACGTAGCGGTAAATGGGCAGGTGCAGCGGCGTGGGCCGCAGGTATTGGCCAATGGTCACAATATCAACGTCGTGCGCCCGCCAGTCTTCCATCACTTTTAAAATTTCGTCGCGGGTTTCGCCCAGGCCGACCATAATACCGGTTTTGGTGATGGCCGCCGGGTCCAGCTCTTTGGCCCCGGAGAGCACGCGCAGGGTGCGCTCGTAGTTGGCCTGCGGCCGAACGGTGCGGTACAGCCGGGGGACAGTTTCGGTGTTGTGGTTGAGGATTTCCGGTTGGGCGTTCATCACTTCCTGCAAAGCGGCGCGGTCGCCTTTGAAATCGGGGATGAGCACCTCGATGGTGCAGCCGGGCCGCAGTTTGCGGATTTCGCGGATGGTGTTGGCAAAAATGTGCGCGCCGCCGTTGGGCAACTCGTCGCGGTTCACCGAGGTGAGCACGCAGTGGCTCAGGTTGAGCACGGCTACGCTTTCGGCCACGCGGCGCGGTTCGTCCTCGTCCAGTTTGGGCGGGCGGCCGGTTTTAATGTGGCAAAAGCCGCAACTGCGGGTGCAGGTATCGCCCATCAGCAAAAAGGTGGCGGTGCCTTTGCCCCAGCATTCGCCAATATTGGGGCACATGGCCTCTTCGCAAACGGTGTGCAGCCCGTGCGAGCGCATCAGGTTTTTTACCCGGGCGTAGCCTTCGCCGCCGGGCAGGCGCACGCGGAGCCATTCCGGCTTGCGTTGGGGGAGTTCATTTTGGACGGCAATGCTGTCGGGTGAAATCAGTTTCATTGTTTATCCTTCCAGTTCGGCCAGCGCTTCTTCCAGCAGCCAGGTGATTTCGTTAACGCGAGGCAGCGGTCCTTCCAGTTTGTCCAGCGCCGCGTCGAGCACCGGCAGCAGCGCCGGGTGTTGGGCGCTCGCCGCCCGCACCCGGGCCAGCCGCAGCCGGCGAATGGTCTCGTTGAGGTTGGGTTGGTGGTAAAGTTGGTCGATGGCGCTGTAAACCAGCTCCAGCAAACTATCCGGCGGGGTGGGCGCGCCGGCCGCCTCCAGAATCTGTTTGGGGCCGGAGGTGGTGCGCTGTTCGGGCGGGACCGGCTCGGTGTGCCAGGCGTCGCCGTAGCTGTTTTGCAGGGTGTCAAAATCGCCGTTGAAAAACACGTAGATGTGCTGATTCCACAGCACCGTGTTGACCGCGTCGGAAATGTCGTCCGGGTTGGAACTATGGCCGATCAGTTTGCCGTGAACCGGCTCAAAATCGTCGTCTTCCTCCGGCGAAATAATGAACGCCAGCCATTCGTTGGGAAAAATGCGGGCGATGTCCTCGATCAGCGGCAGCCGGTCAATTTCGGTCATCGTGTTGTACGGGCAGCCGCAGTCGCAGTCGCCGCCGCATTGGCCGGGCGTTTTACAGGCGGTGCGTTTGGTAAACGGCTCGGCGTACCAGTTTTCCGGCGAAGACAGGCGCGGTTCGCCGCCGTTGGGGGTGAGCGGGATCACCAAATCAGAGTCAAATTGGATTGTCAAATAAATCCCTCGGTTCA
>CAYOXS010000366.1:0-1940 GCA_964407935.1 uncultured Caldilineaceae bacterium | reverse complement strand
GCGGTGGTAGAATAGGACGAATTTCATCGGACTGAAAGGATGAGCGGCGATGACCAGCATGGCTCGGCGTGTGCAAAATTACGGCACCACAATTTTTTTTGAAATGACCAACCTGGCCAACCAGCATCAGGCGGTCAATTTGGGGCAGGGGTTTCCCAACTTTCCCGGCCCTGATTTTTTAAAGGAGGCCGCTATTGAGGCCATCCGGGCCGATCTGAACCAGTACGCACCCGGCAGCGGAGTGCTGCGCCTGCGGCAGGCCATCGCCCAAAAAATGGCCGCATTTCAAGGGTTGACTGTTGACCCGGCCACCGAAATTCTGGTAACGCACGGCGCTACCGAGGCGATTTTTGCGGCGATGATGGGGCTGGTTGACCCCGCCGACGAGGTGATCCTGTTTGAGCCGTTTTACGACAGCTACCTGCCGGCGGTGCAAATGGCCGGCGGCGTGCCCAAATTTTACACCCTGCGCGCCCCCGATTGGGCCATCGATGCCGACGCGCTGGCGGCGCTTTTTTCAGACAAAACCAAGCTGGTGCTGATCAACACGCCGCACAACCCCACTGGCAAGGTTTTTTCCCGCCAGGAGTTGAGCCTGATCGCCGAGCTGTGCCAGCGGCACAACGTTATCGCCGTGACGGACGAGGTGTACGAGCACATTATTTTTGATGGCGTTGAGCACGTCAGTCTGGCTTCGCTGCCGGGGATGGCCGGGCGCACGGTAACGATTTCCAGCGCAGGCAAAACCTTCAGTATGACCGGCTGGAAGGTGGGTTGGGCCATCGCTGCGCCGGAGTTGATTCTGGCCTTGTTTCGGGTGCACCAGTTTATGACCTACTGCGCCGTCACCCCGATGCAGGAAGCGGCGGCGACCGGGCTGTTGACCTCGGCGGAATATTACCGCTGGCTGGCCGGCATGTATCAGGACAACCGCGATTTTCTGGTCGAGGCGCTGCGCCAGGCCGGGCTGACCCCGATTGTGCCGCAGGGAACCTATTTTGTGATTGCGGATATCAGCCGGCAGGGCTTTGCCAACGATGTTGAATTTTGCCGCTACCTCACCCGTGAGATTGGCGTGGCGGCCATTCCGCCCAGCGCCTTCTATCACAACCCGGCCGATGGCGCGGCGCTGGCTCGCTTTGCCTTTTGCAAAACGCGAGACGTGCTGGAAGAGGCGGCTATCCGCTTAAAAAAGTTGGCGAACAGACGCTAGCCATAAGACAAACTTATGGCTAGTACGAAATTGCACAAACGCCTCGTCTAATTGATAACACTACCTTTTCATCTTACAGGAGAAACATTTCACATGGGAGTAACAAACGTATCCGCAAGTTGGACCGGCGAAAAACTTAATTTTTTGGGCCAGGACACCAAAGGCAACCAGATTCCAATGGGCGGCTCCAACGTGTCGCCGTCGCAAATGATGCTGCTGGGGCTGGCCGGCTGTACCGGTATGGACGTGGTCAGCATTTTGCAAAAGAAACGCCAGGTGGTCAGCGGCGTTGAAGTGCAGGTGACCGGCTACAACCCGGACGAATACCCCAAACCTTACCAGGTGATTGAACTGAAATTTATTGTCAAAGGTGAAAATCTTGACCCCAAAGCGGTTGAGCGCGCCATCGACCTGTCGGAAAGTAAATATTGTGTGGTTGGCCAAACCCTGCAAAACAAGGTTGAGATCAAAACCTCGTTTGAGGTAACGGAAGACTAATCAGCCCGTTTTATCCCCTCATCCGCCGGGCTTATCTTTACCCATAAGTCTGTCAACTCTTTTTTGCCCCTCATCCCCCCTACCCCCCTCCCCCATTCCTAAATATTCTCCCTTTCCTTTCCCCGCGCCGGGCGATGGATTTTAAAACTGTCTCGTGGTATTATCCCACCCATGAACGAATCGATCATCTCCCCCATCGATATTTTGGCCTTTAGCCCCCATCCCGACG
>CAYOXS010000365.1:0-5334 GCA_964407935.1 uncultured Caldilineaceae bacterium | reverse complement strand
GCCGACAACGCGAACAGCAACGATGACGACAACATGAACAGCAACGACGACGACAATGTGAACAGCAACGATGACGACGATGACGACAACATGAACAGCAACGACGACAACATGAACAGCAACGACGATTTTGACGATGACGACGACAATTTTAACGACAATTTTGACGACGACAGCGACGACCACTCCGGCAGCAATAGCAACAGCAACGACGATGACGACAGCGACCGCGAAGACTTCAGCCGCGGCGGCGACAACTCCGGCAGCGGTAGCTCAGGCAGCGATCATTCCGGCAGCGATGACTCCGGCGATGACCACTCCGACGGCGGCAATTCGGGCCGCGGCGGCGGTGACGATCACCAGGATGACGATCACGACGATTAACGCCTCGCCCCGACAATTGGTCAATTGACCACCCATCCTCTCTTCTCCGTGCTGACCAGGCGAGAGGATGGGTTTGAGGTGGGGGTTGAACCGGCCACACCGGTTCAACCCCCACCTTTTCTGTTGCCCAGGGATTTAACATTTGCCTGTACGCCTTGACCGGCCTAAACTATCTGGCGCACTTTTGGCAAAATACCGGTCAGGTCTCAAGGAGGAGAGCCAATTGTCGAAAAACAAATAAAGCTTTAATAAGGAAAGAAGATGGGCAATGCCACAGCAAACGTCGCATTCACAGAAATTATGGAGCCAACTCCGGGAATTTGGCCGCCCCAAAAATCAGCGCACCAACAACGGTAACAACTACCGCCGCGAATTTATCATCATTGGCCTGGGTCGCTTTGGTACCAGCCTGGCCATGACCCTCAATGCCTACAAACACAACGTTCTGGCTGTTGACAATGACATTAACCGGGTTCAGGAAGTAGCCCGGGTTCTGCCCCACGTATTACAGCTCGATGCTACCAGCATCGAAGCCCTGCGTGAAGTCGGCACGGATTCGTTTGATACCGGCATTGTCTGCATCGGCACCGACTTTGAGTCTAACCTGCTGGCCACGGTCTCGCTGCGCAAGCTGGGGGTCCGGCGAGTCATCGCCAAAGCCCGAACAATGACCCAGCAGGAAATTCTGTTCCGGGTGGGCGCTGACGAGGTGATTTTGCCCGAACACGAAGCCGGCGTTCACCTGGGCCGCCGGCTGTCGGCCATCGATTTTGTTGATTTTATGGAATTGGGGCCAAACATCAGCGTGGTAGAAATTGTAACTCCCGACGCCTTTGTCGGTAAATCCCTCAAAGATGCGGCCATCCGGCAGCGCTATGATCTCACCGTGGTTGCTCTCAAACGGGGCGAACAGGTGTTAGTATCACCCAAAGCCGGCGAAATCATTCACAAAGAAGATATTTTGGTGGTTTTGGGCAAAACAGAAAACTGCGAAAAATTATGCTAAACTAACTCAGGAGAAGGAATTGGTAACGGAAAAACGGGCCACCCCGGCAAAGTCGCTGGTCAACTTTCTGCCCACCCTCGTTCAGCGCTGCTTGTACAGAAACCAGCCCTCAGAAACAGTCATCGTATTAATTACCTCAGTTTTAATTGGCGCTGGAACCGGCTTTGGCGCTATTGCCTTTATCTGGCTCATTCAACAGTTCCAAAAATTATTCTTTGACGTCATTTATGCCTGGACCACAGGCGGGCTGGGAAGCTGGACCATTGTTATTATTCCGGCGCTGGGCGGCTTAATTGCCGGGCCGCTCATTTATAAATTTGCCCGCGAAGCCAAAGGACACGGCGTGCCGGAGGTGATGCAGGCCATCGCGCTGCGCGGTGGGCGCATCCGGCCGCAGGTGGTGGTGATCAAGGCGCTGGCCTCGGCGGCGTGCATTGGCAGCGGCGGCTCGGCCGGCCGCGAAGGCCCTATTGTGCAGATTGGCTCGGCCATCGGCTCGGTCACCGGGCAAATGTTCAACCTCAGCACCGATCGCATCCGCAATCTGGTAGCCTGCGGCGCGGCAGCGGGGATTGCGGCCGTGTTCAACGCGCCCATCGCCGGCACTATTTTTGCGATGGAAGTGATTTTGGGCGAGTTCACCACCGTTTATTTTGGCAACGTGGTGATTTGCGCCGTCACCGCCAGCATTGTCAGCCGCCGTTTTTTGGGCGAAAACCCGGCCTTTGCCGTGCCCAGTTTTACTATGATCAGCCCCTGGGAACTGCTGCTGTACGCCGTTTTGGGCCTGTTGTGCGCGCTGGTGGCCTGGCTGTTTGTTACCAGCCTGTATTGGTTTGAAGACCGGTTTGACGAATGGCGCTTTCCCGAATGGGCCAAACCGGCCGTCGGCGGCCTGCTGCTGGGCGCGCTGGCCCTGTTTGCGCCGGATGTCCTCGGCTCCGGGCTGGAATTTATGGAAGATGCCTTGTGGGGCGATATGCTGTGGCCGGCCATGCTACTGCTGGTGTTTGGCAAAATGCTGGCCACCGGGTTCACTCTCGGGTCGGGCAACTCCGGCGGGGTGTTTGCGCCCTCGTTGTTTATGGGCGCGATGCTCGGCGGCGCGTTTGGTTCGCTGGCGCACCTGGCCCTGCCGAATATTACCGCGCCCTACGGCGCTTACGCGCTGGTGGGCATGGCCGCCCTGTTTGCCGCGGCCACGCAAGCGCCGATCACCGCCATTATTATTGTCTTTGAAATGTCTGGCGACTACCGCCTGATTTTGCCGCTGATGTTTGCCACCGTTATCAGCACTTTTGTCTCAGAGCGGCTGCGCAAAGAAAATATTTACACCCTCAAACTGATCCGGCGCGGGATTCAACTGCGCTCCGGCCGCGACATCGACGTGATGCAAGGCGTTACCGTGAGCGAGGTGATGCGCACTGATGTTGACACCGTTGGCCCGGAGTTGACCCTGGCCCAACTGCTGGATGTCCTCAGCCGGACGCACCATCACGGCCTGATTGTATTGGATCGAAATGGCGAGTTGTGGGGCATTGTCACTGTAACCGATGTGGACAAAGCCGTGGCCGACAACCTGCCCCGCCGCACCACCGTGGCCGAAATCGGCACGCCGGCGGACAAACTGCTGCTGGCCTACCCCGATGAAACCATCGACACGGCGCTGTCGCGGATGGCCCCGCGCGGCCTGGGGCGACTGCCGGTGGTCTCGCGGGAAAATCCCCGTCACCTGTTCGGGCTGTTACGCCGCACCGATATTATCCGGGCCTATAATCTGGCGTTATCGCGCCGGGCCAAAGTGCAGCACCACGCCCACCGTATCCAGTTGCGCAATCTTGATGGCACCGAGTTTGTGGACTTTGTTTTGCAGCCGGAGGACCGGGCGGTTGGCAAAACCGTGCTCAACCTGGCCCCGGAACTGCCCTCGGAGTGCATTCTTATTTCTGTGCGGCGCAACGGGCGGGTGTTCATTCCCCACGGCGACACCGTATTTAAACCCGGCGACCACATTACCGCCTTTGTCCGCAGCCGCGACTCGGAACTGCTGCACCATTGTTTACGCGGCCAGGCTGTCGCCGCCGAAATGGTTTAAAGCCTATTTTATTCTGCTCAACCGGCGTGCTATACTTTCCCCGTCACATTTTGAGGCTAAAAAGGCTGACGGAGCGACTTATGAACCGGCGCGCATTTTTAAAGAGTTCGGCAATTTTGGGCGGCAGCACGCTGGTTTCGGCCTGTTTGGGCGTTACCCCGGCGGCGATGCCCGCCCCGCCACCCACGCCGCGGCCATCGGCCACGGTGCCGGTGGCCTTTGTAAAAACCGCCAACCGGGCGCAGGGCGTGAAACAGGCGCTGGCCCTGCTCGAATTATCGGGCTATAAGGGCAAAAAGCTGTTCCTCAAACCCAATTTTAACAGCGCCGACGCCGCGCCCGGCTCAACCCACACCGATACCCTCAGCGCGCTGGTGAAAGAATTGAATACCCTCGGTGCGGCGCGCCTGACCGTGGGCGACCGCAGCGGCATGGGCAACACCCGGCAAGTGATGGCGCAAAAAGAGATCTTTCGCATGGCCGACGAGCTGGGCTTTACCGCACTGGTGTTTGACGAACTGGCCGAGGCCGACTGGGCGCTGCACTCGCCGGCGGGCGGCCATTGGCAGCGCGGCTTTGCCCTGCCCCGGCCGGTGCTCACCGCGGACGGGATTGTGCAAACCTGCTGTCTCAAAACACACCGCTACGGCGGCCATTTCACCCTGTCGCTCAAAAATTCGGTGGGGCTGGCCGCCAAATACGTGCCCGGAACCGACTACAATTTTATGAGCGAACTGCACTCGTCCCCCAACCAGCGCCGAATGATTGCCGAAATCAACGCCGCCTACTCGCCGGATCTGATTGTGCTGGATGGGGTGGAAGCCTTTGTTGACGGCGGCCCCGACCGGGGCAAACTGGTGCAGGCCAATGTGATTTTGGCCGGGTTTGACCGGGTGGCCATCGACGCGGTGGGGGTGGCGATTTTGCGCCACTTTGGCACCACCCCGGCCGTTAGCCAGGGCAAAATTTTTGAACAGGAACAGATTGCCCGCGCTGTAGAACTGGGCCTGGGCGTCAACAACCCGCGCAGCATCGAGCTGATCACCGCCGACCCCGACAGCGCCGCCTACGCCAAACAAATTCAAGGAGTCCTGAACCTGTAAGTAATGAACACAATCCTGGATCACCCGCTGATCTCGCAGCGTTACTTCTTTCCCCAACCGGCCAAACCTTTTGAACCCTGCTGGGTAGATTGCGGCGAGGTACAACTGGCCTGCTACAACCACCAGCCCCACCCCAACGCGCCAACCCTGGTTTATTTCCACGGCAACGGCGAAGTTGTTACCGACAGTATGTACCATTTTCTGCCCGCGGTTGAAGAAATGGGCTACAACCTGTTTCTGGCCGAATACCGCGGCTACGGCCAATCGACCGGCGCACCGGCGCTGGCGGCCATGCTGGCCGATGTTGAACCGATGCTCAAAGCCACCGGCCAGCCGCCGGAAAAACTGGTGCTCTTTGGCCGCTCGCTTGGTTCAATTTACGCGCTGCACGGCGCGGCCACCGTGCCCGGCATCGCCGGCCTGATCATCGAGAGCGGCATCGCCGATGTGCTGGAACGGCTGCTGTTCCGGGTAACGCCAGAGGAGCTGGGCGTATCGCGGGTGCAGTTGGCGGCGGAGGTGGCCAGCCACATGGATCACAAATCCAAACTGGCCCGTTACCGCGGCGCTTCGCTGTTTTTACACACCCGCCACGATGAGCTGGTGGGGGTTTGGCACGGCCAGCAGTTGTACCAGTGGGCCAACGAACCCAAAAAACTGATCATCTTTGAGCGCGGCGGCCACAATGATATTCTGTTTCACAATCTGGCGGAATATTTTGAGGCGATGCAGGAGTTTATCAACGG